>CAYXHD010000103.1:0-2526 GCA_964464915.1 uncultured Candidatus Saccharibacteria bacterium | reverse complement strand
AGGGTTGGCAAACCTGTAAAAATTCGCTATAATAGGCCGTAACGCTACGGAGTAATATCCGTCACAAAGAGGAGGTGATTAGAAAGCGTGCTACAAGTAACTCGTAAGGACGACAAAGAATCATTGGAAAATATGATTCGTCGTTTTAACAAAAAAGTTCAACAATCTGGTGTGCTGGGTGTTGCCCGCCGCAAGAAGTATTTTGAGAAGCCGCTATCTAAGCGCGAAGAGCGCAGTATTGCAATCCGCAAAAAGGCTCGTAAAGATGCAAAGGCAAAGCAATATCTGGGTCTACGCTAGAACCTTAGCAGGCCGCACCGCTCGGTGCGGTTTTGCTTTATAATGAAGACAAAAGGAGATGATGGTGAGACTACAAGAACAAATTAGTGCTGATATGGTAGCCGCTCTTAAAGCTGGCGAGAGTGATAAGGTTGCCGTATTGCGCTTATTGATTACTGCTATGAAGAATGAGCAAATTAAAGTCGGCGCCGAATTAAGCGATGAGCAGGCTATGAAAGTCTTGGCTAGTCAGGCAAAACAACGCAAAGATTCAATTACAGCCTATGAAGCCGCTGGGCGCCAGGATTTAGTTGATCAAGAGGCCAGCGAGCTCCCTTTTATTGAGGCCTACTTGCCAGAGCAAATGGGTGATGATGAGCTTGAAAAACTCGTCCAAGAAGCGATTGACCAGGTTGGTGCTACTTCGCCAGCTGACATGGGCAAAGTTATGGGCGCAGCCATGGGAAAAGTTAAGGGTCAGGCTGATGGCGGCCGTGTGTCGGCAGCAGTAAAAAGGCTCCTCTCATAATGAACGTTGAGCTATTAGGGACCGAAGGATTAGATACTACTGGTATTGAAGCAGTCCTTGAGGTGCTGGCCCAGCAGAGCCCAGAATGGTTACCAAAGGGCGATGTCGCTGTGCAGTTTGTGGACGAACAAACGAGTCAACAACTTAACCTTGATTATGCCGATAATGACTATCCAACCGATGTGCTAACATTTAACTATAGCGAAGATGGTGAACCGGTAGCCGGAACTCTGGCAGATGTAGCCGTATGTGTGCCAATTGCAGAAGCTCAAGCCGAGGCCGCCAAAACAAGCATCAAAGATGAGCTGGCAACTTTGGTGCTGCATGCTATTTTGCACATTGCTGGCTTTGACCATGCCACCGACCTTGATCGTGAAGAGGTAGACGGTCTGCAAGCCGACATTCTGGACAGTGCCGGCTTGGCATACCGTAACTTTAATTGGAAGAACGCCTAATGCATATCATAAGCAATTTTAAGTACGCCCTGATTGGCTTGATGCACATTCTTAAGAGTGAACGCAACGCCCGCATCCATTTGGTGGTGGCCGTTGTGGTCTCTGTGGCCGCCATTGTACTAGACCTGCCAGCAACCGAGATGGTGGCAATCTTTTTTGCCATTATGACCGTATTTATTGCCGAGATCTTTAACACCGCCATAGAGAAAACGCTTGATTTGGTGCATCCCGATGACAGTCCTAAAGTAGCGCTTATTAAAGACATGGCAGCTGGCGCAGTGTTGGTGACCGCTGTAGGTGCAGCCATCATGGGCTTTGTGATATTTAGTCCGTATGTATTGGATATTGTATGGTCGATGTAGTATTGATCCACGGTCCGTCAGGCTCCGGTAAAAGCACTCAGTGTGCACGTTTGTCTGAGGCTCTTGGCGCTGCGCATATCTCAACTGGAGAGCTGCTGCGCAGGCACACCAAAACGTTTAATCATATTGCTGACGGTACATTAGCTAATAGCGATGACATTCTGCGTTTAGTCGGCGAAGCTTTGGATCAAGTGCCAGCTGATCAAGCCATTGTGCTTGATGGAGTTGCCCGTATGCCAGAAGAGGCAAAGTGGCTTAATGATAAACTTGCTCAGCTTGGTCGCAAGATGAGCTTGGTGATTGAGCTTGATATACCAGAAAAAGAAACCATGAGCAGGCTACTAAACCGAGATTCAAGTCGTCCAGATGATGATGAAGTTGGCATCCGCAAGCGTCTTAGTTGGTATCATGAGATGGTTGGAGCTTCATTAGAATTTTGGGAAACCCAAACTTTGGCTTGTACCGTTAACGGCGTGGGTACACCTGACGAGGTGGCGGCCCGGATTAAGGAGTTGGTAGATGCGGCCTAAGACTCAAGAAGAAATTCAGAATATGCGGATTGCTGGTGGTATGCTGGCGCAGGTGCTTAGTGTGCTTAAGCAATCAATTAAGCCTGGTATGACTACTCTAGATTTAGATTATATTGCGCGCGATGAGCTTAACAAACTGGGCGGCAACGCACCGTTCTTGGGATATCAGGGATTCCCGGCAACATTGTGCGTATCGGTTAACGAAGAAGTAGTGCATGGTATCCCCGGCGAGCGCATCATCAAGGACGGTGACATTGTGGGGATGGATTATGGCGTGGAGTACAAGGGTATGATTACCGATAGCGCCATTACGGTTGGTGTTGGCCAGGTGAGTCCCGAGGCGCAGCGGCTCATGGAAATCACCAAGAAAT
>CAYXHD010000102.1:0-2535 GCA_964464915.1 uncultured Candidatus Saccharibacteria bacterium | reverse complement strand
CCTGGGCTCGCGGAGCAATGTCAGTAAACGAAGCAGGCTTAGTAACAGTTGGGGCAGCTACGGCAGCTGGGGCACTTGGCTTGCGCAAATCCAGTACACCACCACTCGCTAGGGCCGAGGTGCCATGCAGGCTTTGGGCTGATACCGGTTTTTGGGCTACCGTTGGGCGTGGTGACGGCGTAGTAATGGCATCCATTGGGCCGCCGACGGCATTAACGCCGCCCACAATGGCATTGGGTCGCGCCAGACTACCGCAGTTGGTGCAGTACTTTTTAGCGCCGATTGTTACCCAGCTATCTTGTTGGCAGTTTTGGCAGGCCATGTACCCTCATTTTTGATTTGACTTATGCTTATAATACTACTTAAAAAGGGACAAGATAGCAAACTTTGGTAGCACCAAAATACGTTTAATGCGCCAGGGTTGCAGTACCAGTCTCCATAGCCACTCCAGGCCAATTTTTTGTACTAACTTTGGTGCTCGTTTGGTGCTGCCACTTATAAAATCAAAGCTGCCACCAACGCCAATAGTTACAATGGGATCAAGCTCTTGGCGGTGCTTTTGTATCCAAAGTTCTTGAGTAGGGCTGCCATAGGCCACCAGGAGGATGGCGGGTTTTGCGGCAATGATATCATTTTTGATATCATGTGCGGAATCAGGGTCAGGATCTGCGCCACTTGCACCAACAATCTTGAGCTTAGGGTATTTCTTCTGCAGGTTGGCGGCTGATTGCTGGGCAATGCCGGGACCAGCACCCAAAAGGTAGATCTTCCAGCCGTGCTGACTTGCCTCTTTGGCTAAGCGATCACAAAGATCCACGCCGGTGACCCGTTCTTTGAGTCGTCGCCCGGTAAGTTGACCCATCATCAGTAGTCCTATTCCATCGGGAGTTACCACGTCGGCCTTTGCAATAATATCTTTAAAGGCGCTGTTTTTTGTTGCCGCCATAATCAGTTCTGGGTTTACCGTCACAACGTTGTAGGGCTCTTTGTTGTTAATGGCCTGCGTAATACCACCAACGGTTTGGTCCATGGTTACATTATCGACCCGAACTCCCAAAAAACGATATCTGTTAGGCACGACCAATCTCCCTGGTTATGGCAGCGTCAAAGCGCTTAAGATCAAACTTTTCAGCTTGTTTGCGGCAGATGTTTGGATCCCATTCTTGCTTTTCAAATTCATCCAGGGTCTTTATAAGGGTGAGTGGTGTCTGTTTATCAAAGAACATGCCGCTCTTACCCTCAACGATGGTTTCTGTGAGTCCACCTTTGTTGTAGGCAATCACTGGTGTGCCAGCGGCAACCGCCTCTAGTGGCGCTATACCAAAGTCTTCTTCGCTGGCAAAAATGAGTCCTCGTGCTTCTTGAAGGTACTGAATCTTTTCTGCGGCACTGACGCGGCCCATAAAGACAATGTTGTCATGCCCCTCTGCTAGCTTGTGCAGATTGTTCCATTCTGGCCCCATACCCACCACCATAAGTTTGCGTTTTGACTTAATACAGGCCCGTATGGCTAAATCTACCTTTTTGTAACTGGTGAGTGTTGATAGTGTTATGTAGTAATTGTGGCGTTTACTCTGGGGATCCCACAACGCCGAGGTATCAATAACACCGGGGTAGATAACGGTGCTTTGGGCCTGGTAATACTTTGTTATTCGGCTGGCGACGGTATCTGATATTGCAATCCAGCGATCAACGCCCTGCGAACTATACCAGTCCCACAGGCGTAACCGATGCGTTAACCAGCTAATATAGGCGCGGCTGACCGGATTGTGAGTGCGCTCATTAAGCCATTGCGGCCAGTAGTCCCAAACGTAGCGCATTGGTGAGTAGCAATAACAAACGTGGGTGGCATTTTGTGGTACTTTGACACCTTTTGCAAACGAGTTAGAAGATGAAATTACCAGATCATACCCCTGTAGCTTAAGATGTTCCACGGCGTGTGGAGCAACTACCGTTAAGAGCCCTGTTCTTTTACGCAGAAAGCCCGGTAGTTTACCCAGCCACGATGTTGTTACCTTGCGCCCATTAAGTTCCGGATACTTTTTGGTGGCGTAGGTTAAACAAAAGATATCGGCCTGAGGATAGAGCTGTGCCAGGCGTACCAGGACTTCTTCTGCCCCGCCACGTACATCCCCGAGCCAGTCGTGTACAATGGCGATTTTCATGATTTTTTACTCGTTAGTGGCATTGCTAGGGCGTAACCAATCAGCCCCCATAGCACTAGTGCAGTTGCGCTGTCTGCCCAGGTGTGCAAGAACATGTTGGTGGCGCTCAAGCCAATAAGTGCAGCTAGTAGTGGCGTAGCTTCATCTAGCTGGTGGCGTCGCAACCACAGAGCGTAGAGCGCCAGAACTACCGTCGCCATAAACACCAGTAGGCCAATAACTCCAGTTTCTATACCAATCTGCAAGTAACTGTTCTCGGTAATAATTGGCTGAGCGGTATTCTTGGAGGCCGGCCCGGCGGTTCCCAGACCATATCCAAGCGGCTTTTCCTGAATAGTCACAACGCCGGCCTTGGCATTGTCTAGGCGGT
>CAYXHD010000101.1:0-2547 GCA_964464915.1 uncultured Candidatus Saccharibacteria bacterium | reverse complement strand
TTTAAGGTCAAATCGCAGTTTATCGTGAATCGTAAGGCTATTGCGACCGTTGGCCTGTGCCATACCCGTAATACCCGGGCGGACTGAGGTACGTTTGCGTTGGCGCTTAGTCATAAACTTGTAGTACTCCGGTATCCAGGGGCGTGGGCCAATAAAGGACATATCGCCTTTAAGGACGTTAAGGAGCTGAGGTATTTCATCCAGGCTCAGGCGTCGTAGGAGGGCTCCTAGGCGGGTGATCTCGTTGTCTTTAGTAGTGTCCAGCACATCGTTGGTGGGGGCCATAGTACGGAACTTATACATCTTAAAGTTACCACCACCCTTAGCCGTACGCTCTTGGGTAAAGATAATCGGACCTTTGCGGTCAAAGATAATGTAGATTAATACAATAAAAAGAGTAACAGGTAAAGTAACGATCAGTAATATGGTGCTGCCAATGATATCAAAAGTACGTTTTATATACTTTTGATACATCACATTAATCCTTCTTTACCGTAGATTTAGGAGTCGACTTAGGTTTAGCCGCTTGTTTTGGTGGTTGGCTACCACTAAAGAAGTCTTTAAAGTCTTGTTTGAAGCTTTGGGCGTTCTTGATGGTGCCCTTACGGAAGTTGGCAAAGAAGGTTTTGATAGCCGTTAGTGGCTTGTATTGTATACGAGGAGTCTTAGCTACTTTTTTACGCTTCTTCTTTTTAGGGGTTGGGGCTACAGCTGCAACTGGAGTAGCAACCTGACGGCTCAGGTTAAAGTCGTAGATAAAGAAGACAATGATAATGGCCAGTAACAGGCTGGCAATAGTGGCTAGGCCGATTTGCAGTGTACTGCGAACGTTGTAGGGCTCAGTTGGTAAGCTGGCGCTGTCGACCACTTGGACGTTGTCGTTGTTATAGAGGCTCTTAAGTTGTTTTTTGAATGAAGCAATGGCATCGTTCAGGACGTTTTGACTGACGTTAGGGTCGCTGGTTGAGACGCTCAGTTTAACCACTTCAGTGTCTTTGTCGTTGCTGGTGCCAATGGATTCAGCGAGCTGCTCGTAGCTTTGACCAAGTTTACGGTCTTTAATAACTGGTTCGAGCACACGGCGTGACTTAACGAGCTCAATGTAGTTGTTAATGGTAGTGGCGTCTTTAACCGAGCTGGTTTGGTCAGTGTTAATAAGGATCAGAGTAGCGTTGCTCTTGTACTGAGGTACTTGAATGTAGTTGGTATACGCCAGGCCAGCAGTGAGGCCAAGGATGATCGATACAGCTAAAAACAGCCAATACTTGGCATAGTGAGCGAGCAAATCATATAAATTAATCTCCGGCACAGAGGTTCTCCTAAGAATGTGTATTACAATAGCACACTTTAGGGTATTTTGTAAAGCCTACTGTTGGTCGGATTGTTTAATAACCCGCTTGGCAACGGCGTTTTTGACCAAATTACTGGCAAAGGCGGCGATGATGCCGATGCCAATTAAGATATAGAAGCTGACAAATAACTTAGCAAAGTCACTGGTTGGGGTAATGTCGCCGTAGCCTACCGTGGTAAGTGATACCACTGAGAAGTAAAAAGCATCCACCCAGGATAGTTTTTCTACCAGGCGCATCACAATGGTCCCCAGCCCCACCATGGTTAGTGCTGCCAAAGCCAAGAGTCTAAAGTTGCGTTGTACGCGTCTGGCGGTAGCAATATCCATGTCTGGGTGTTTCATACTTATTCCTTACTTCTTAAATAGTTCGTACGGTGTTACCGATAGTATATCACCCTGGCGGGCACGGGTGGTCCAGGGGCCTTTGTTCAGGGCTGCTGCGCTGTAATTCCAGCCAAAGCTACCACCGGCCGAGGTTTTAGTATACGGCAAGAAGCGCTCGTAGTTAGTCTCGTTATTGCGCAGCCAGACGGTACACCAGGTTAGGGCCGGAGCGTTACAGCCGGAGCTCAAGGTGTCGGTACTAGCATAGACATGTTCGCTGGCCGGTCCACCAGTTTGCTGTAAGCTCGGTTCGGCTTCGCCGCTAGTGTTGAGTTCGCTGGCAACCTGGATAGACTTGCCGACGTTCAGGAGGCCGTGGCCATAGGTTTGGGTATAAAAGGCACCGCTCATGGGGCTTAGTTTGCTGCTACCAGCCATTAGCAGGGCGCGAATGTCGTCAATGGAAGTATCGGGGCGGATAGATCTAATGAGGGCGGCGGTGCTCGCCACAATTGGAGAGGCGTAGGAGGTGCCATAGAGAGTCGAGGCATAGGCGCTGGTGCCGTTACTGTTGGACCAGGTTGGTGCTATCAGTGTGCCGGAGCCAGGTGCCATGACATCTAGGCGCTCGCCATAGCTGCTAAAGCTTGCTCGATTGTTGTTGCTGTCCGTAGCGCCCACGGCGATGACGCGGTTGTAGTTGGCCGGGAAGGTTACGTAGCCGGCGACTTGCCCAGAGCAGGCGTTAGCAGTATTGTTACCGCAATTGCCAGCCGCCGCTACCACAAGTACGTTATTTTCAAAGGCCAGGTCAACGGCGGCCCGTACCAGCGGGTCATCACCGGAGGTGCCAAGGCTCATATTAATTACTT
>CAYXHD010000100.1:0-2555 GCA_964464915.1 uncultured Candidatus Saccharibacteria bacterium | reverse complement strand
TCTTTGCTCAGACGCACATAGAGCCAATGCTTATCATCGCGCAGATCAATATTAAACTTGGGCATGTACCGCTTAATGAACTCTGACTCTAGAAACAGCGCCTCTACCTCACTACCAACGGTAATCCAATCGGTCATGGCAATGTGCTGCACTAAAATTGCCGTCTTTGGATCACGATCCTTGCGGGCCTGAAAGTACGAGCTCACTCGATTTTTTAAGTTGGCAGCTTTGCCAATATAAATAATCTTTCCTTTGGCGTCCTTATGAAAGTAGACACCAGGTTCCTGGGGCAGGGTTTGGAGCTTTTCTTTAAGCTTTGGGTTAATTTCCATATTGCCTATTATACCTTAATATGATGTAATCTACTCATCCGTCGATACCCTAAGGAGGCGACGTGAAGACCTTTCTTATTGCTTCTGGCGCCGCGACGATGGTAATCATCGCCATCTCGATCCTTGGCAACTACCTCAGCGAACGACCACGCCCCGAGTCGGCCGTACGTACATCGGCCAAGCGACACCATGACCCCAAGCGCACCGCCTACCTGGCTGACCTGCTGGTCAATCTGTGTCGTCCGGCACTTGCCGATGATGCTGGACTTATTCGGCTGCCACTGAACTGGTCGTACTACGCGACTCATCGCGACTATACGATCTTTGAGCTAGAGATGCTCCGCCGAGCCATCAACCAGCGCCTGGACGCTGAGTTCGATGTCCTGGTAAGGAGGATCCAGCAAGACCAGGTCTGCTTCATCATCCGACTATTCAAGTAACCAATCCGCCCTACTGAGCGAGCACCCTGCCGCCTGGTGGGGCGTTCGCCATTTTTACAACATTTTTTTTACTAAAGCGGCCTAGATTTAAGAAATATTTAATACAAATATTCTACACTACATATATGGATACAGAGTTTACAAACACACTACGGCGAATAATTCGCGAGGAAGTGCAACCTATCGTACATAAAGAGGTTGATAGCTCGCTTAAGCCGATTAATGAACACCTTGGGAGTCTTGATACATCTGCTGCAAATCTCAAGTCATCTACTTCTAGCCTTGAAGTATCTTTCAGTGGACTCGATTCTAGATTGAAAAAACTCGAAACTCGATTTGACGGCCTAGAAATTCAAGTTGTTAACGCAAGGGCAGAAATGAATCATGGATTCAGGAGCATTGAGAGTAAACTTGCCAAACAAGATGAAAAACTTGATGCGATGCTAGAGGCGTGGAGCATCCAAAAACAACATCGACGACAGCTCGATAATCATGAACTACGCCTATCGGCTGTTGAGAGCCGCATTCCCTCACTTACCTGATACACTGTATATATGAAAAACATTGGTTTACTGTTTGGGTCATTTAATCCTCTGCATAACGGACATATTATGCTGGCCGAAGCTGCCCTGCAAGAAGCAGATCTTGATGAGATCTGGTTTGTGGTACAACGCCGCAATGACTACAAGCCTGCATTTGATTTTATTGACTACAACACGCGCCTCCAGCTTATTGTCGATTCCGGATATAAGGTTTATGAGCCACGCTCCACCGACTACGCACACCTGGTGCGCGACACCCTCAAGGAACTAGCCGACCATCATCTTACGCTCCTGCTTGGCGAAGACCTGGCTGCCAGTTTTGTAAGCTGGGACGATTATGACGAGATTACGAGTTTAGCGGCCATATACCAGTCACATCGGATCGATAGTATATCATCTGGGCTCATCAGAGATCGCCTAGCGCATAATCAACCTATCGATGATCTGGTGCCGCCAGCTGTTGCTAGTTATCTAGCACAACATCAGCAGTAAGATTAATGTTGCCGTCCTTGGTAATCAGAATATCATCTTCAATGCGGACGCCAATTCCTTCCTCGGCAATATAGATTCCAGGTTCACAAGTAAGTACCATGCCGGGGACAAACTCGGCATCACGCGGCCCAACATCGTGCGCATCGAGCCCTAAAAAGTGCGAGGTCATATGGTTAAAGTAGCGACGGTAGGCTGGCCATTCTAACTCACCCTCGGGCTGATTAGCTTGGTTGATTGACTCAAACAAACCCAGCTCCACCAGCTTAGCGGCCATGATCTGGGCAGCTTGTCGCTCAAACTCATCAAACATTATGCCAGGCTTCATCAGCGCTATAGCGGCCGCCTGCACATCTTTAACGGCTTGCAAGACTTGATTATGACGATCACTTACCTTACCTATGGTAACCATGCGTGAGATATCGGCCGCATAGCCATCAACTTCAACACCCACATCAAAAAGAACCAGATCGCCGTCTCTCAGTTGCGACTTATCTGGAGTATGATGGATGGTGCAACAACTCTTTCCAAATGAAACAATAGGCGGAAAGGCTTGCTGGTAGCCACGTTCGCTACTGAAACGAATAAACTCAGCGGCAATATACTGCTCGGTCACACCAGGCGCCAATAGGGGTCGTACATGCTGTAGAGCAAGCTCAGTCTGGCGAATGGCCTCTTTTATGCTCTCTAGCTCTTCTGAACCCTTAACTACGCGGAGCTTCTCAATCTCTGCGTTGATGCCCGCGAGCTCC
>CAYXHD010000099.1:0-2631 GCA_964464915.1 uncultured Candidatus Saccharibacteria bacterium | reverse complement strand
GACTTTGATAAGATTCTGATCTTTGGCGAAACTAAGTTTGGCGTACAGCGTTTGGCCGACAACCTGAGTAAGCACGGTATTCCTGCCGGCGCCATTCACGGTAACAAGACGCAGCCACAACGCCAAAAGATGCTCAATAGCTTTAAGCGCGACGAAATTCGTGTATTGGTTGCAACCGATGTTGCGGCTCGTGGCCTGGATATTCCTAACGTATCGCACGTCATTAACTTTGACCAACCTCAAAACTACCAAGATTACGTCCACCGTATTGGCCGTACTGGTCGCGCTGGTAAGCGCGGTACCGCTTTGACCTTTGTAAGTTAAAATATTAAATAATTCTTAAATATATCGGCGTAGAAGCATGAAAAGATTAATAATCATAATGCGACAAGGCGAGCATATTGACTTGGTGCGCCGTTAGAGTTATATTTGTATACGAAACGCGGGACGCCGGCACTGTATAGAGCTGGCCAGCCCGCTTTCTTTTTATATAGACCTGTGATGTAATAGACACATGAACATCAACGACATCTCAAACCGCACAATTTTACGTATTTTAGGCCTTATAACACTATTTGTTGGGGTTATTTGGCTCGTATTTTTACTAAAGCGACAACTTACCTGGGTAGTAGTGGCTATGTTCTTTACCCTGGCGCTTAATCCGGCAGTTGAAGCCGTTAGTAAGATTATGCCTAAAAAGAATCGTACAGCAGCTTCTGCACTGGTTGTGTTTGGAAGCTTGATTGTAGGTGTAGCAGTAGTAGCTGCCTTTGTACCATCAGTAGTAGACCAAAGCACTAAGCTGGTAAACGATTTTCCCAAGACCGTAGAGACGCTCAATTCTTCTGATACAAGCGTTGGTCGATTAATGCAAAAGTATGAAGTGGCTGAGTATATAGAAAAGAACCAAGAAAAGTTGGTGAATTCGGCCACTAGTTTGAGTACCCCAGTGCTCAATACCCTTGGCAGCGCCCTCGGTAGCCTTGTGGCTCTGTTAACTATCATTAGCCTTACCTACTTTATGTTGGCCGAAGGTGCTGATTGGTTACATAAATTTGCTCAATCACGATACGGCCGACGCTATAAAGATCTTGAGCCGGTAGTTGCCGATATGTATGGAGCCGTAAGTGGTTATGTTGCCGGCAATGTGGCCACCAGCGGTTTGGCTGCCGTTGTGACGGCTATTGTACTGTCGCTGTTGGGCGTGCCCTACGCCATACCGTTGGCTATGGTTGTTGGACTATTTGATTTACTACCCTTGGTTGGCGCTACCATAGGCGCAACGATTGTGCTCTTCTTTTGCTTGTTTATATCCATACCAACCACCATTATTATGTTGGTCTTCTTCCTGGTGTATCAGCAAATCGAGAATCAGTTTTTGCAGCCCCTGGTGTATTCTAAAACTGTACAGATATCGCCCCTTATTGTATTTTTGGCCGCCTTGTTTGGCGCCAGTTTAGCCGGTATTATCGGCGCCCTTATTGCTATCCCGCTGGCTGCCAGCGCTAAGATTGTTCTGAGCTACTACTTCAGCACGACCCGACCTAAGCCAAGCTCAAAATCCAGTAAGTAGGCGCAAGCAGCCTAGACACGTTCATAGCTGTGGGTTGCAAGCGCATAAGAAAGTCATGTATGACGCTTCTTATAAAGCGCACACATGGTATGAATGTGTTAGCTGTTTGCCTTCTACTAATCTGTTGCGGCGATGTCGAACTTCTTGAGCTTGGCCTTATTGCTATCACTTGGGGACTGTAAGGCGAGTAGTTCGGCGTAAATACCCTTCTTGGTGGCTAGCTCGGCTGGTGAGCCAATCTCGGCAATGGTGCCCTTCTCTAGCGCAATAATGGTGTCTACGCTTTGGATAGTGCTTAAACGGTGAGCGATGATGATGCTGGTACGGCCACGCATCAGGCGATCCAAAGCGATCTGTACTTCACGCTCAGCTTTGCTATCCAGGGCGCTGGTGGCTTCGTCTAAGACGAGCAATGGCGGATTCTTCATGATAGCTCGGGCAATAGCAATACGTTGCTTCTGGCCACCACTCAGTTTAACGCCGCGCTCACCAATCTCTGTCTGATACCCATCCTTAAGCTTGGTAATAAAGCTGTGGGCGTTAGCATCTTTAGCAGCTTTGATCATATCTGATTCTTTGTAGCTTCCTTGGCCATAGGTAATGTTATCTGCAATGGTGCCACTAAAGAGGGCTGGTTCTTGGAATACAACGCCGATAGCGCCGCGTAGCGAAGCTTGCGTTACATTACTGATGTCTTGATCATCTATGGTGACAATACCTTTGCTAGGCTCGTAGAAGCGCAGGAGGAGGTTTGCAAGAGTGGTTTTACCTTGTCCGCTCTCACCTACGAGCGCCACCTTTTGGCCCGGTTTAATCTCAAAGGAAATGTTTTTGAGTACTGGTTTTTTGTCTTCATAGCCAAAGGTTACGTCGTTATAGCGCACTACACCCTTACTGACTTTGAGCTTTTTAGCACCAGGCTGATCCTGGATAGCTGGTTCGGTGCTTAATACTTCAAAGAAGTCTTTGCTGCCAGCTTGCGCACGCTGCAGGTATTCAATAATGAAGGAGGCGGTAAACAGCGGGAAACGCACCGAGATAATGAGCTGCAACAGTAA
>CAYXHD010000098.1:0-2651 GCA_964464915.1 uncultured Candidatus Saccharibacteria bacterium | reverse complement strand
CTTGGGAGTGTCATATATTAGTTATGGTTATATGCCCATAATAGCACAAATTACTGTTATCGGCCGAAAATCCCCTTGCCCTTACCGGCCTTTTCAAACTCCTGCAGGAGCTCTTTTTGCTTGGCGCTCAGTTTATGCGGGATTTCAACGGTGACTTCTACTAAGTGCGATCCGCGGCCGCGGCCATTAACATGTGGCACACCTCGCTCGCTCAAGCGGAATACCTTACCGCTTTGGGTGCCGGCAGGAATCTTAAGCGTAACATCGCCATCTACCGTCTTAACATCAGTTTCGGTACCTAATGCGGCAGCCGTCATAGGAATGGTTACCTGCGATATAATGTCGTACCCCTGGCGGTTAAACTGACGATCATGCTTAACGCGAATATGCACATACAGGTCGCCCTTACCGCCACCAATAGCCGCTTCTCCTTTGCCGGCCAATCTAATGGTTGCACCGTTATCTACGCCAGCGGGAATCTTAACAGTTAACTCCTTGGTGCGGTTAGTGACGCCTTCACCATGGCAACTAATACAACGCTTCTCTGGCATCTTGCCGCGACCATGACAGGTTGGGCAGATAGTGGCCTGCTGGAATGAGCCAAGGAAGGTGTTTTGAGTGCGGACTACCTGGCCGCGACCATCGCACGTTTTACAATCAATGAGTTTGGAGCCCTTGGCAGCGCCGTCTCCTTCGCACGTTTCACAAACATCTTGCAGCTCTAAGCGGATCTTTTTTTCTACACCAAAAACGGCTTCTTTAAAGGTTAAATCTACGCCAACTTGCAGGTCGCGACCGACGGGGCGAGTTTGCGCGCGGCCCCCTTGCTGACCCTGGAAGAACATATCAAAGATGTCACCAAAGCCCATACCGCTAAAGTCAAAGCCCTCGGCATTATAGCCGCCGGCACCACCAAATGGATTGCCGCCGTTTTGGGCAGCCGCATGACCGTACTGATCGTAGGCTGCTCGCTTTTGTGGATCCTTGAGCGTCTCGTAGGCCTCATTGATTTCTTTAATCTTGGTGTCTTCACCACCGTGTTTATCGGGGTGATGCTCCATAGCTGCCTTACGGTAAGCCTTCTTAATTTCAGTATCTGTAGCACTCTTGCTAACGTCCAAGATTTCGTAATAGTCGCGTGTTGTCATGTAAGTAGATCGTTATCTTTCGATTTAATTCTTCGTTTAACCTTAGCAATATCTTCTTCTGCAGGCAATGACTCAACATGGATACCGCGATCCAGCAATGCGCGGCGCACTGAGCTATTGTTCTTTACATGCTCTCGCTTAATATCAACTTTTCCTTCGATGTCCCGCGTAGCGATATTAACGCTGGACATCTCCGTAGCAAGATCCTTAGCCTTAAGAGTAACTGTAGGTAAAAAGTCGGCCAATGGTTTTGTGGACTTTATCCCGTATTTATCTTTCATCTGCGATGTTGTATATCCACCAAATAGTGTTTGATCACCAACAGAACGAATCTCGGCTATTCCTCGGCCGTCAACTCCTCTGTTGCTCAGAACTCCAGAAAATTTCTTCTCGGTTTCAGATAGTTTTTGTCTGGCAATAATGCGCTTGACGTCTTGTGATTCTTGCTCAGCAACTTCCTGCTTGCGGGTCTGTGTAGCAAAATATGTCTGCGCTTGAGCGACCTCGGATTTACGCGGATCAGAGTTTTGAGCAATCAGATAGCAGGCGTAGCGTGACAAAGCAAAATCATCGATTTGACGCTCACTACCTGAACCAAGCGGGACCATTTTGCTGACGTTAGCAAAATGGTTGTCCACAGGTGCCCCAGCCTTATCTGCAGAAGTTACAGCCTTTAGAACTACGCTTTCAAAGTTCCTCCATTGGGTATACCCCAGTAATGGCGCTAACTCACGCCCAAACCAGAACTCAGTGCCTTTATCTGTAGTATGTTTTATAGACTCAAAGGAAGGAGCCATCGAGCTAATCTCTTTTGGCTCCTGAGCCATATTACTTGGCCTCTTCTTCAGGTTTATCTTCTACTACTTCGCCTTCGACTGGCTCTTCTGGCTTAGCTTCGCCTTCTGGAGTACCTTCGGCGGCAGCAGCTTGCTCGTACATGGCGGCGCCAACTTTTTGCATGGCTTCACTCAGAGTTTCACCAGCTTTCTTAAGCTCTTCGGTATCAGTGCTTTCTTGTTTGGTCTTGGCTTCAGCAATGGCGGCTTCGAGTGCGGTCTTGTCTTCGGCCTTGGCTTTGTCGCCAGCATCCTTAAGAGTCTTCTCGGCGGTGTAGATCAGGGTATCGAGAACATTCTTGGCCTCAACTTGATCTTTGCGCTTCTTGTCGGCTTCAGCATTAGCTTCGGCTTCAGCCTGCATACGCTTAATATCTTCTTCGCTGAGGTTGCCGCTGTTTTGGATGGTAATATGTTGCTCTTTACCAGTCCCCTTGTCTTTAGCAGAAACATTTACGATGCCGTTGGCGTCAATGTCAAAGGTAACTTCGATTTGAGGCACACCGCGTGGTGCAGGTGGAATACCATCCAGAATGAAGCGACCGAGCGACTTGTTGTCGGCAGCAAATTCGCGCTCACCTTGCAGAACGTTAATCTCTACGCTGGTTTGACTATCGGCAGCGGTACTAAAAGTTTGGCTCTTGCTTGATGGAATAGTGGTGTTGCG
>CAYXHD010000097.1:0-2660 GCA_964464915.1 uncultured Candidatus Saccharibacteria bacterium | reverse complement strand
CCCATTTCTTGCGCCAGGTTAGGCTGGTAACCTACAGCTGAAGGCATGCGACCGAGCAAGGCAGATACTTCAGAACCAGCTTGGGTAAAGCGGAAGATGTTGTCCACAAAGAACAGCACGTCTTGACCTTCGTCACGGAAGCCTTCGGCCAACGAGAGGCCAGAAAGGGCAACACGCAAACGAGCTCCAGGTGGTTCGTTCATCTGGCCAAACACCAGAGCAGTCTTATCCAGAACGCCCGATTCTTCCATTTCGTAGTACAGATCGTTACCTTCACGGGTACGTTCACCAACACCGGCAAATACCGAGGTACCCCCGTGCTCCTTAGCGATGTTATGGATGAGCTCGGTAATCAAAACTGTCTTACCCACACCAGCACCACCAAACAGACCTACTTTACCACCCTTAGCCATAGGGGCGATCAGGTCAATACACTTAATACCAGTTTCAAAGATTTCAGCTTTAGTAGAAAGATCCTTAAAGGCAGGAGGAGCCTTATGAATTGGAGCGTATTCTTTAAACTTGGCAGGTTTACCGTCGATTGGCTCACCAACCACGTTAAACATGCGGCCCAGGGTATCTTTACCAATAGGCACACTAATTGGGGCGCCAGTATCATTTACTTCCATATCACGGCGCAGAGCATCAGTACTACCAAGCGAAATGGCGCGCACGGCTTTGCTGCTAAGATGCTGGGCAACTTCCAGTACAACCTTAGTGCCGTCTTCTCGCACAATCTCTAGGGCGTTATAAATTGCTGGTACGCCGCCATCAAATTCGACGTCGATGACCACACCCACGATCTGGGTAATGCGGCCGGTATTGGTTTTTTGCTTAGTTTGGGTTGCCATCTTATCTCCTTATATTTTCTCTGTATCTAATTAACTGCTGCCGCACCGGCGCTAATTTCGGCTAGCTCCTGGGTAATGCCGGCTTGGCGGGCGCCATTGTAGGCGAGGGTAAAATCATCAATCAAATCGCTGGCGTTGTCGCTGGCATTCTTCATAGCCATCATACGCATACTTTGCTCACTAGCACTGGCCTCATACGCCGACTGCATCAAACGAGCTTCAATCAAGCGGGGGACAATAGCGTCCAGCACGGCCTGCGGGCTTGGCTCAAAGCTCTGCTCATCCTTAACTTCTTCTGACTTGGCCACCTCTTGAGCCAACGGTAGCAACTTACTAGACTGGACCACCTGCTTAATCATGGAGAAGAACTCGGTGTACAGAACCACAACTTCATCGTAAGCACCCTCGGTGAAGCCGGCTTTAGCCTGAGCCACTATCGGCATGATGTCGGCCGTAGTTGGGTTAGCAGGCCAGTTTTCATACACGCCAATCAACTCCACATTCTCAAGACGAGCCACAAACTGAGCACCCTTACGACCAATTACAATCAGGCGGGGCGTGCGACCAGCTTCTTGCTCGGCCTCAATCTGATTGAGCAGCTCTTTAGTCAGGTTAGCGTTGTAAGCACCAGCTAAGCCTTGATCACTGGTAAATACAATAAACAAGCGATTAGCAATTGGGCGGACGGCAAACAATGGATTTTTATCAACTGTCACCTTACCAGCTAAACGCTCGTTAATCTCAGCAATACGTTGAGCGTACAAGCGCGAGCGCAGGGTAGCCTCTTGGGCACGACGCATCTTACTAGCCGCCACCATTTCCATAGCTTTGGTGATCTGGCGAGTATTTTGCACCGACTTGATGCGTCGCTTAATTGCTTGCAGGCTTGCCATTGGTTACGCTTCCTTCTTTTCTTCCACGGTCATTGCTTTGGCAACACTTTCACCAAGCTTCTTCATGGCGGCAGCATCATCATCGCTAACTTTTTTGCCGGTGTTCAGGCGCTTTACAAGGTCTGCATGCTCACTATGGGCTCGGCGCAAGAGCTCGGCAGCAGCTTTTTTAATATCGTCAACGGCGACGGCATCAAATGAGCCATCGGTTGCAGCGGTAAGCATCAGAACCTGCTCGGCAATACTAAACGGACTGTATTGTGGCTGCTTAAGGATTTCGGTTAAGCGCATACCGCGGTCAATACGGGCCTTGGTTTCTGGATCAAGGTCGGTAGAAAGCTGCGCAAAAGCAGCCAGCTCTCGGTATTGAGCAAGTTCTAGACGAAGCGCACCGGCCACATCTTTAACGGCCTTAGTTTGGGCCGAACCACCCACGCGTGAAACCGATGAACCAACCGAAATAGCTGGGCGGATACCCTGGTAGAACAAATCGGTTTCCAGGAAGATCTGACCATCGGTAATACTAATTACGTTAGTTGGGATGTAGGCCGAAAGGTCACCAGCTTGAGTCTCAATAACGGGTAGGGCAGTAAGACTACCGCCACCAAGTTTGTCGCTGAGCTTGGCGGCACGTTCGAGTAAACGGCTGTGGAGATAGAACACGTCACCAGGGTAAGCCTCGCGACCCGGTGGACGGCGGAGAAGTAACGACATTTGGCGATAGGCCCAAGCGTGCTTAGAAAGATCGTCATAGATGATGAGGGCATGACCGCCATTATCACGGAAGTACTCACCAATAGCGGCACCAGCGTAGGGCGCAAGGAACTGCAAACTAGCGGCATCACTGGCGCTCGTAGCAATCACGATTGCCTTGTCCATAGCACCTTCAGCCTTTAGGCGACTTACCAGGCGCGAA
>CAYXHD010000096.1:0-2681 GCA_964464915.1 uncultured Candidatus Saccharibacteria bacterium | reverse complement strand
ATAAATGTGTGCGACCCTTCCGGGCGCCCGCAGATGGTATGCGGGCGCCCGGCGGGGCAGGGGCTCAGGCGATGGGGATCGCCTGATGACGGCCGTTGAAGAACACGTGCCGGCGCGAGCGCTTCAGGCCCTCGGAACGGAACGCGACGAGGAAGGAGGCGAGGATCGCAGCGGCGAGCCAGCCCACCATGACCGGCGCGTTGGTGAAGGCAGGGGCGAACGCGATCACGCCGAGCATGAGCCCGGCGCCGCCGACGAAGGCGACGTTCTTGCGGATGAGGGTCTTGGTCGAGGTCCGCACCGAGGCGGGCATGCCGACGACCATCATCAGGGTCACGGCCAGGGCGATGGCGATCAGGGCCAGCCCCGGCGGATCACCGCTGGACATGAGGGTGAAGAGGGTGGCGAAGGCCAAGATGACCATCAACACCCTCGGGACGTGACGCAACATGGCGCCTCCTCTGGGTTTCGTGCCCCACGGGTGTGGAACAGATGATAATATTATACTCTTTATGCAGTTTAGTCAAGCACTCAGCACATAATCCAGTTATCTCAAATGAGTGCGACTGATGCTTAAAACCGTGCTTACTAGCCAGGCTGGCAAGATAACGCTCCAGAGTATCCTCGTGCAGCTCTACCGTCTTATTGCAGCCGCTACAACTCAAGTGATGATGGTGGGGCGTGAATAAATCCGTCAGCTCAACCATGCGCTTACCGCCAATGACCACATCTTGAACCACCCCAAGCTCCCTAAAGATATTGAGTGATCGGTACAATGAGGCGGTATTCAGCAATGTGCTGGTTTTGGCTCGCAATTGAGCCGTAGTCATAGGTGACTGGGCCTTCAGCAAGGCAAAAACGGCGTGTCGTGCCTGGGTGTTGCGATGACCATTAGCTTGCAATAAGTCGTGTAATTGAGAATTCATAGCAACAGTATATACGTATTGCGAATGGTTTGCAATAAGCGAAAATGAAATATGTATCGTCGTCGATAAAACTTCCGGGTGGCAACAATTCAGTAGATTGCATACTTACTGGATACGAACAGTAGTATAAAATCCTAATCCACCCAACTGCAATGCCTTGTATTCTTCTATCATATAACCATCACATGTCCCGCAGTTTGCATTCCCATACTGGCCAGAAACGTAAATACCAATTGGCGTAGGAATCCTGGTGTATATATCCACATATTTTGTAATATTTCCCGGCGATTCAATTGATGAATCTGTTTGGGAAATGACACGATAATTGACCATGGTTAAGCCAGCCGATACAAAGATCGCAGCTGAAATGATAACAAACTTAAAAAGGTTATTGTTACGCACAAGAAAATTATAGCATAGCCCAAAAAATATAAGCTTCTGTAATTTTGGCTGGCCGCCGCGGTCTGGAATCTAATTTTACTAAATCTGGTATTATTAGATCATGAGTAAATTTCAAACAAATGTCGTAGCCGTCGTCCCAGCCTATAACTCTACTGACCTCGTTATCAAGCGCGTTAAGCAGCTACAGCAATATGGTTTCACAAAAATTATTATCTGCGATGATGCCTCGAGCGATAACACAATTGAGAATATAAACACCGAGTTCGGTACTGATGTACTAGCAATCCATGGGGAGAAAAATCTAGGTCCTGGTGGCAATCGTAATCGTTGTCTGAATGCGCTAGGCTCGAAAGACGAGATTGTATTATTTGTTGATGCAGATTGCGAGCTTATTTATGAGGGGAATTTACCAGATCTCATCACCAATAACTTTAGTTCGAACAAGATAGGGGTTATAGGCTTTGGAATTCTAGACAATAAACAGCCGATGCACTGGAACTATGGTAATCTCATGCACCCTGTACACGAAGCAGGTGATCAGAAAGCCCTAGAAATGTTTGAAGCAAATGAGATAACACAAGAACAATTTGTACAAGCAGCACCGGCCCTAGCTGCCTCACTTCGTATGGCCCCCGAGACGGTTAAACAAGTTGGCTGGGTTGCGGAAGGTTGTTTTGCAATACGCGCCGATCTATTTAAAGAGTTACATGGCTTTGATACAAATATGCGGTACCACGAAACACACGACTTAAATGCCAGGGTGCAGCAACTAGGTTATAAAACATTATTTGATCCAACACCCGTAGTAGAGCACCTTAAGTTTGACAGTCGATTCCATAGGCGATCCACCGATGAGCGAGATGGACGAAACTATTACTACAAAAAACACTGGAACATGAGCGAAGAAACATTTAAACATCTCGTCGACGAATAGTCATAAATGGCTGAGCGCCACGGTCTAGAGTCGCTGTTTTAGGGTACTATTCAGCTTTATGATATTAACTGTTACCGTAAAAATAGCAACGATACTCCAGATCAACGAAAACATCGTGGCGAGCAAAACAACTGTGTTGAGAATCACAACCAATGGACCGTCGGCACCTTGGAGTGCGATACGAACAGGTACAGACAAGAACAGTGCTGCTACAAGCAGCAGGGTTGGACCAAAACTTGATCTATAGATTTTTTGCAATAGCCTAAGCTGATCAGTGTTCATGACGGATTTTTTTGATCCAAACATAATCAATGCAATGATGCCCTGAGCTAAATTTATAAGATGCATAGTAGTCCTTTATATATGGCTGGGGCGGAGGGATTCGAACCCCCGAATGTCGGCACCAAAAGCCGATGCCT
>CAYXHD010000095.1:0-2709 GCA_964464915.1 uncultured Candidatus Saccharibacteria bacterium | reverse complement strand
TCCTCTTTAAACTGAGCTTGCCAGTAATCTTTTTTACCGACTACTACCAACTTCAGATTTGGTCGCTTCTCTAACAGGCGGCAATATCCTTTGGCCAGCACACCGAGGTTTTTATGTGGGTACGCCGCCCCAACATATAAGAGGTAATCGTCTTTTATGGGGCGTGGTTGTCGCTTGGCATATTCATGTGTCTCTGCGGCCAGCGGTATAACGATTATCTTTTCTGGCGAAACCTTCCGAATCTTATCTTTACCCCACCTAGAAAGAATATCTTGGCGTACATACTCTGAATCTGTGATTAGTGCCACCGAGCGCATCACCGAGCATCGCAAAATAAAACGCATGATCCAGTATTTAATTGGGTAAATCAGCTTATGCACAAGGCTGTTGCGAATGTTTTTAAAGTGAATCAAGGTCAGGTCATGAATGGTAAAGACGCGCTTACCAAAGTACAGTACCGGTGCGTTAAACGCCGTAAAGTGTACTAGGTCTGGCTTAAGCGAGTAGAGGAGTCGCAGCAAGCCAATCTGCTCACCGAGGGTATAAAACTTGTATGGCGCCAAAAGCTTGGTAAAGCGTTTGTCGTGCGGCTTCCATTTAGGGAAGTCTATGGGGCCCAACAAAACCGTAAAACGATAATCGGCCGGCAGCTTCTCTAGCTCGCGTACGAGGTTGAGGCTGTAACGGCTAATACCGGTTCCGTCGCCCGTGCGGGCATCAATAACAATATGCATTATTTATTTCCTCTGAGTACTAGGGTACCACCATCTGGTAGAGAAATCGCCCCTTCTGACCGTACTTCACCTGGAGCAGTGCGGATAAGTACAAAACTCGCCGCATCTTTACTGCCTACAACCCGGACGTTGTATCGGGATGAATAGTACATAAGATCCCAACTATTGAACCAGATAGTGTCAGGCCCTGTGTAGTAAACCGTTCTCGCCGAAGGCTCTTCTTTGGCAATCTGCTTAAACACTTCCTCAAGACGCCAGTTTTCGCCCGATGGTGCGCCAATAATATATCCTTTTTGAGCATAGGCCGTTATGGGGAATCGACCCTTTACGAGTGTAACCTGGCTTGGCAGGGAAGCATTGCCAAAGCTTACTAAATAGAATGTGACCGCAAGATAAGCCACGAGGCAAATAGATAGAACAGTCTTTATTTTCCTGTACTTAAGCTGCGCTATCCAATAGGTTGCCAGTATACTCACGCCCACGAGCGCCGGCAGGGTGTAGCGAGCATCTTTGTTGCGAAGCAGGGTAAAGAGCAGTAAGGTGCCAATTGCTAGAGCAAGCGGGTAGCGGTTCTTCCAGGTATTCTGTTTATTTACAAACAAGAAAACAACGCCAGCCACCAAGAAGATGAACGGAATAATATATAGTTGGTTGCTCAGCAGATTCCATCCGTACCAAATGTTAGAAGCAAATGTGCCAACCACTGGGTCGCCTTCACGGGCACCTGCTCCAACTCCATTTTGCGTTAAGTCGATCATAATTTGGCGCAGATTGGTAATGTACCAAACGCTGGCCACAGCGTAGGTTGCAACTAGGCTCATCACTAGGTTGCGGGGGCGAATCCAGTCTTTCTTTTGCACTGATTTAATCAGCGCTATTAGGATACTTAAAGCCAAAGGAGCAGCCATAATTAAGACATAAGTCCATTTGGTGAGCATGCCGAGCCCCAGGGTGATACCAAGCAACAGTGAATACCTGGTTGAGTTAAATTCCTTGCTGCGTATTAGCATGTATATGGTTAAGCTGACTATTGCCGTAAGCGGCGCATCAATTTGGAATTCTTTAAATTGCGTAATCATCATGGGGGAGCAAAGCAAAAAGATCGGCGCTAGTAGGGCGGTTCTGCGCCCCCAGAGCTGTTTGCCAATCCCATACATGCTAAATGCGGCAATACTCATGAAAACGGCGTTGCTAAGAATGGCGGTTTGTACTGATACGCCAAAGATAGTTAAAAACGGTAGAGCTGTAAGGTAAAGCAGGGGCGGATAGTAAAAGTAATTGGCTAATAAGCCATAGAGTTTACCGCGGTCCAGGAGATCCAAGTATTGCAGGCTTGTCCATAGATGACGCGCCATGTCCCAATGGGGAGGGCGAGTCTCGGCAAAGATCCATATGATGTTGGCCATCATCATGACTCCAATGAAGCCGCCAATTATTATGTAGTCACTATAGGGCTTCTTCATGAAGACTTTGAACCAGGTGCGTATTGTTTGCATGCCCTTATTATGCCTTTTCTGTAAAAAAAGTCCTAATTTCTTCCTGAATTTAAGAAAATTTTAATAATCTTTTTGTACGCTAGGTAAGTACAACAATAATAAGAAGGAGGTCTTATGATTAACGATGTAAAAATAGACAAAATACTTGAGAGGACTGGCAAGATTATAGCAGCACAAGATGTTCAGAGGGGTAATATGGTCGATCTTGAATTTCTAGCCATAGAGCTTAAGGGAGGACAGAAACATCTAGCCGAGGAGATTGGTCGGCAAAATAAGCAACTGGCGAATATTGTACAGATACTTAAGTCGGGCGGTAGCGGGGTATAAGCCCCACATAGTGTGCGGAAATCCCCCTTGATGTAAACCCCTTATGCTTGGTATAATTAGGCTTGACTAAAGGGGGTCAAACGCCCGATGAAAATGTCATGACCAAAAGAAAAACCAAACCTACCCGCATAATCCTGATTGCACTCCTTATA
>CAYXHD010000094.1:0-2727 GCA_964464915.1 uncultured Candidatus Saccharibacteria bacterium | reverse complement strand
AGGAAATAGACTCCGATCCAAGTAACTCTATGAGCTGCGACTTAAGCTCATCGGTAACATTAACCCTATATGGCAAGCGCAGTTTTTTGGGCGGGCTGCTTGCAATATCCAGGTATGCTTCCTGGTCACCCGGCGAGTTAGTAAGCAGTTTGCGGATCTTCATAAGTAGCTCGGTATCAGTAAGATTTTGCACCCGCAGCACCAAGTCTGCACCACTGGATGGTTTTTCTTCCTTTTTCTTCATTGGTTTGTGGCCTTTGGCGCGGTCGTAATCTATGAGCGTGGCAGTGTCTACCATAAGCTTAAGATCAGTGGTCATGCGGCCGTCTCGGTCTTTAAAGCTCACCTTGCCACTGACGGCAATAATTTTATCTGGCTCCCATAAATCTACGGCGGCCTCATAGGCCTTAGGGAAAACCACCAACTCAAGTGACCCGGTCTTATCTTCAAGCGCTACAAAGGCCATCGACTTACCACTTTTGGTGACAATCTTGCGAGCCGTAGTGATCATGCCGCCAACCCGTGCCACGCGACCTTCGTGACGTTGTTCAATATTACCAATAGGGTTCATGCTATCGGCAATATAGGCGTCATAATCATCCAGTGGATGGCTTGAAAGGTAGAGGCCGAGCAGTTCCTTCTCCCAACTGAGGCGCTCGCGGACATCGGGCGCAATCGGCGCATCATCAATTACGAGCTTGGCGGTAACTGCTTCTGCCATACCCAGCTCACCAAAGATATCAATCTGCCCACTGGCTACCCGCTTTTGGTGATCTTGAGCAAAGGACGTTAGGTTCTCAACATTAGCCAGCAACGTTTCGCGTGTTCCATAACGGTCAAAGGCACCACACTTAATAAGGCTTTCCCAGACTTTTTTATTTACATCACTGGCCGGAACGCGTTTACAAAAATCTTCCAGGTCCTTAAAGTCACCACCAGCTTCACGGGCAGCAAGGATAGCCTGAATCGGACCTTCGCCAACGTTTTTAACTGCCAGCAGCCCAAAGCGAATCTGTCTTTTACCCTTTACCACGCCAAACTCTAGATAGCTTTCATTAATGTCTGGTGGCAAGACCTCGATGCCCATGCGCCGGCATTCGGCCACCTCAATAGCAATGCGCTCAATATTGTCATGATCACTGGTCATAAGCGCCGCCATATAGGCATCTGGGAAATGAGCTTTGAGGTAGGCGGTTTGATACGCGATCAGGCCATAACAGGCGGCGTGCGACTTATTAAAACAGTAGGCTGCAAAGTCTTCCAGCGCCGCCCAGAATTCTTCGGTCTTGGCGCGATCAGCTCCACTCACCTTAATGGCACCCTCCACAAAGTCGTTCTTCATCTTAGCCATAACGCTCACTTGCTTTTTACCAATGGCCTTACGCAAGGTGTCAGCCTGGCCACCAGTAAAACCACACATCTCCTTAGCAATTTGCATGACCTGCTCCTGGTAAACTAGCACCCCATAGGTACTCTTGAGCGAGTTCTCCATGGCAGGGTGCGCATAGGTTATCGGCGTACGGCCGTGCTTACGGTTAATGAAGTCGTCAATCCACTGCATGGGACCAGGACGATACAGGGCAACCATGGCCACAATATCATCAAACGCATCAGGCTTAAGATCACGAATGTAGCGCTTCATACCGGCCGATTCTAGCTGGAAGACGCCGGTTGTGTCGCCAGTAGCCAAGAGCTTAAAGGTCTTTTCGTCATCTAGCGGGATAGTATTGATATCAATCTCAGTCTCATACACCTTGCGGATAATGCGCAGGGCATTGTTAATAATCGTAAGGTTGGATAAGCCCAAGAAATCCATTTTAAGCAGACCGAGTTCTTCTACCGGTCCCATAGAATATTGGGTACTAATTCCCCCTTTTTGGGCGCGCTGCAGCGGTGCATACTTTACAATTTCTTCGGGCGCAATCACAACGCCAGCGGCGTGCACGCCGTTATTACGAATGGTCCCTTCAAGCTTCATGGCCTGGTCAATCAACCGCTTGGCGCGGGCATTACTTTGGTACTCTTTACGTAAATCGGGGTCTTCTTTAATACTGACGCTCAAGGGGATATGGCGCCCCTGCACGGGCGGCGGGATGAGTTTAGCGATTGTATCAACCTCGGCATAGGTCATGCCCAGCACGCGGCCCGTGTCACGTACCGCATTACGAGCAGCCATAGTGCCAAACGTAATAATCTGAGCAACCCGCTCTTGCCCATACTTTTCTGTCACATACTCAATCACCTCGCCACGACGGGTATCTTGGATGTCAATATCGATATCAGGCATGCTGACACGATCCGGATTTAAGAAACGTTCAAACAGCAAGTCATATTTAAGCGGGTCAAGCTCGGTAATATTCATGGCATACGCAATCAATGAACCGGCAGCGCTACCACGACCAGGACCAAAGATAATTCCTTTGTCTTTACCCCACTGGATAAAGTCAGAAACGATTAAGAAATAGCCCTCATATCCCATGCTTTCGAGTACACCCAGCTCATATTCAGCACGCTCAACAATTTCAGGGGAGGCCAGTTTGCGAACTTGGTCGATAGTCATATTGGCTGCTTCATGGCGTGTTTTCCCATAATAGCGCCAGGCAATCCCCTGCCAGGTTAACTCGTGAAGATACTCATTTTCGCTCTTACCCCTGGGTGTTTCGAACGTTGGAATCAAAATACCACCCAGCTCAATCTCCACATCACAACGATCAGCTATCTCGCGGG
>CAYXHD010000093.1:0-2789 GCA_964464915.1 uncultured Candidatus Saccharibacteria bacterium | reverse complement strand
GAGGTTCTACTGACCCTATTTTTCTTATCAATGGTACGGTAAGTGCTGATAGGGCTTATTCTACTCCTTTGGTAACTAAAGTAATAGAAAACTCTACTACTCCTGCAATTTCTGGTACATATAATCAGCAAGACACAGATAATACACCACAAATTCGTTTTGGTGATTACACTGCAACGTCTATGCAAGTACAGATTGCAGCAGTTACGGGCTCTTGGAACTTTGGATTCCTCTTTTCTATGAATCAATAAAAAATTAATGAAGAATATATTCTTAGTATTGTTCATGCTTGTGACTGTATCTTTATGGTCACAAGCTCCTCTATTGTTTAGTTCACGTCTTAATGTTACTAATGTAACAGGTAGTGACCCCTATACTCTCACAGGAGTAGTACAGGATGAACTAAGTTTATGGAGTGCTGCTGACATTAATGCTGCCAATGATAGTATTTATCATTTGGAGGGCAGTGACCTCTTGATATACCGCATTACATCAATATCTTCTGCCTCTGGCAATAATTTCACAATTATAGTAGATGATATTATGAATTCTGGTATTCTTCCGAGTACGGGTACTGAATGGGCAGCAATTGAGTTTACTGTCAATTCACAGTTTCCTTCATATTTGGGAAATTTATCTTCTCCTTTTAAGTCTGTTATTGATAACAGGTTTAAGCAGCGTTTAGATGATAAGTTGAATACAAAACTTGATTCCCTATATTACGGAACAACTCTGCTTGCTGATGGGGATACAATACCTATAAGCAGTGGGACAACAAACCTCGACACCATCAAAACCCTCCAAAATTACAAACTACGGAGGGTCGGCCTGAACAGCCTCGCTGCCAACGAAGTGCCTGTTTTTATATTATCAGGTCAATCCAATGCCGAGGGCGGTGCTGATAATGCGGATGCCACGGCAGGTGAACTGGACGCCAATGCAAACGTGAAGATTTTGGAGGCTTGGCCGGGCGGAACTGGCACTTGGGCTAATCTCAATTGTGGCGCAAACTATACGAATGGGCGCAGCACCACCGAACACGGCGCTGAACTGGAATGGCAGAATATCCGGGACACGTTTTTCCCGACAAAAACATTGTGGATAATAAAACATGCACAGGGCGGCACATCACTTGACCCTGCACACCTGCCCGGCGGCACAGTCTATGATTCACTGTGGGTCAACTACGTGCAGAAAGGATTAAACAGCCTGATTGATTCGGGCTATATCCCGGTCGTTAGTTTCTATTTCATTCAGGGGGAAAACGAAGCATCTACGGGCGGCGCTCCGGCTGTAAACTATGAGATGAACCTAAGAAAGGTCGTGGCACTTTGGCAGCGCAATATATCGCCCGATTTGCCGATGGCGATAGCCCGGATTGACCACGGCACTTATGTTGCAGAAGATACTATTATTGCCGCTCAGATAGCCGTCGCTAACGATTTCGACATGGTGGCTTCATTTTCTACGGCAGGGTTTCCAAAGAAGGACGGCGACCACTTCAATTATGCAGGTCAAAAACTATTGTCAAGGGCTTTTTATGATGCGCTGGTAGATACGTTTGGCGTTCCCGGCATTCGGATATACAAGCGATTGGCTGGCAACGGGGTTTACTCGTCCGGTTCATTGGCTGGGGCAACAGTGCTGACGGCAGAGGCCACGGAAGACTTATCGGTCAATTCACCAACAACCACGGCGCTTTTTAAGGTCGAAGTTGATAGTGATGAGATACAATTTAGCGCCAATAAAGCGGCAATAAATTCACTTGGCCGGATACGATACAACGATGCCACTTCAACCTATGACCTAACCCGTGCGTTGAGGGACAACCGTGGAGGAACGACTTTTGCAAATTCAGGAGGTTCATCGTATGGTGATTATATGGATGTTAGGCAATCGGGAACCGATATTACCACTGGCTATTTTTGCGAGATTCAAAAAACGGGTGGTGCGTCCGGCAACCTCTTGGCTTTTTGGTCACAATTGAGGGGCATCAATGCCGCCGCCGCTACGGCGGGCTATAATTATCGAGCAAACACGCCTATTATGGGCGGTACTTCCACGCTTGGCAGCGCCTATGCCTTCTATTCGCAAGGGATGAAAGCAACTGGCGTCACGAGTGGGTGGGGGCTTTACATTATGGGAGCTACCGACCTTAATTATTTAGAGGGTAAATTAGGCATCGGAACAGCAACCGTGCCGGAACAACTTACGGTCTTGGGCAATTTCCAATTAACCGGAAGCAGCATATTGGATGTCACGCAATCGGGAACAGGCATTACAACAGCGTACAATGCTGTCGTAAAAAAAACGGGTGGTGCATCTGGCAACATACTTGGATTTTGGTCGAATATCCAAAATTCAGGCGGTTCTGTTACGGGCAGCGGTTGGAATTTCAGAGCCGAAACGCCAACGCTTGCGGGAGGAGCCACTATTACGGATGCGTATGGTTTTTACACTAAAGCACAAAAGATTAGCGGTGTCACGAACGGGTGGGGGGTGTACCAAGAAGGAAGCACAGACAAGAACTATTTTCAGGGGCAGGTCGGGATTAATACAACCAGTCCGGCAGCATCGGCATTGGTGGATATCACAAGCACGACGCAGGGGATTCTGATTCCCCGAATGACCACCACCCAACGCAACGCCATTATAAGCCCCGCAACTGGATTGCAGGTGTACAATACAAGCCTTAACAAGCTGAACTATTACAATGGCACAAGTTGGCGGGCATTGGTTGACAGTACCACTTTGGCAACTTATGACCCAAGTATTACAAATGAAGGCGC
>CAYXHD010000092.1:0-2811 GCA_964464915.1 uncultured Candidatus Saccharibacteria bacterium | reverse complement strand
GCAACTCGGTTATTTTGCCAAGCATACACACCAATACCGACAAGAGCCAACAAGACGACTGCCGCAAAGATTTGGAGGGCAATCTTGCCGGGCTTTTTTTCTGGAGGGAGAAGTTGCTGAACGTCTTGCTGTACTTGTTGTTCTGGTTCTTGATTGAGATTTTGATCCACGAATGAGATTCCTTTTATGCTTGGATTATAACACGATAATCCTCATGCTTGCTGTTCGGTTTTTGTTCGTATAGTATAGCTGTATGGTGATACCACCGAGCACGCTCCACTGGCAGGGCGTGTGTCGGAATTGGTATACGAGTCTGCCTGTCAAGCAGATGTCATCTTGCGTGACATAGGGGTTCGACTCCCCTCGCGCCCACCAGCATTGTAAGACACTAAAAAAGACGCATTCTGCGTCTTTTTTAGGTCAAGTAGATGTCTCTTACGTACTCACATAGTATCTGATCATCTGACTGGGGTCAATTACAGCTTGCTGCCGTGCCGTGCTCGCAGTGCGTTAATAATTACAATGATGTCGATTACCTCCTGCAAGAGCGCACCATTGAGCGGTTTGATGCGACCAGTTGCTGCAATCAGCATGAGCACAAGCGATAAACCAATGCCTACAAAAATACTTTCACGGGCCACGCGCAAAGTGCGACGACTAATGGTAATAGCCATAGGTACACGTTTTAGATCATCCAGCATAATCACGACATCGGCCGACTCGCTCGCTGCGGTCGAACCCTTGGCGCCCAGGGCAATACCCACATCGCTAGCGGCCAACACCGGTGCATCATTAACCCCATCGCCCACAAAGGCCAGTGGGGTATGAGCCCGCTTAAGACGCTTGACCACTTTTAACTTGTCCTGCGGTAATTGATCGGCATGTACCTGACTGAGTTCTAGTTCATCGGCTATACGCTGTGCAACCTGATAATGATCGCCCGTAACCATGGCAATATCTTCTATGCCCAACTTAGAGATTTGCTGCAGCGTCTCTACGGTTTCATCGCGTATCTGATCGGCAAAGGTAATGACGCCAGCGTAGACCCCTTCAATAGCCACAAATACCCCAGTCTTGCCCTGGGTCTCTATGCTGTGATGATAATCGGTAAAGCGCTTAGGGAATAGCGCACCTAGATATTGCAGGTAGGCCAGCTTACCAACCGACACATATCGCCCACCAACAATGCCGGTAATTCCCTGGCCTACTTTTTCTTCCACCTCACTGGCTTTGTTTATCTTAAGCTTGCGACGCTTATCATCGTTAACCACTGCTGTACCCAATGTATGAGCCGAGGCTTGTTCTACTGATGCAGCTAGTTGCAGAATCTGTTTTTCTGTAAAGTCGGTTTGGGGCTGTGGCAGCACGTCTTCTACATGTGGTGCCCCCTTGGTAAGAGTTCCCGTTTTATCAAAAACAATCGCTTTGAGGCGCGAGAGCTGCTCTAGCGCAGCACCATTTTTTACAATAATGCCGTGGCGGGCAGCCCGGCTCATACCGCTCACAAGGGCAACGGGAGTAGCAATTAGCAGTGGGCAGGGTGTAGCCACCACCAACACCTGCAAAAAGCGGAGAGGATCAGCACTTACCAACCAAGCCAGGCCTGCAATAGTAAAGCTCACTAAGGTAAACGGTAAACTGTATTGGTCGGCCAATCGCACTAATGGCGAGCGGCTTGATGCTGCTTCTTCTACTAAATGAATAATCTTTTCGTACTGGCTATCGTGACTAGTGGCCGTGGCAAGCATTTCTATGGCAGCCAGCTGATTTACGCTCCCGCTCAGTAACGCGCCTTTGGGACCACGCTCTACTGGCAGGCTCTCTCCAGTTAAGGCCGACTCGTCAAAACTACTTTCACCAACCTTGATGATTCCGTCTACCGGCACTACTTCGCCCGGCTTCACAATTATGATATCGCCGACCCTAATGTCTTGCACTGCAATATCTTCTTCGCCACCCTTAATCTTACGATGTGCAATCTTTGGGGCACGTTTGAGTAGATCGTTCAGTTCCTTTTTGGCCCGCTCCTGTGCATAATCTTCCAGGGCTTCGCCACCGGTTAGCATTAAAAGAATAATACCGGCAGCCAAATATTCTTTGAGTGCCAGGGCCGACAATATGGCAACCACCGCCAATATATCTACACCATACTCACCCGCCCGAATACTCTTAATCATGTCGTGAATAATTGGCAATACCCCAATAATACCCATGACCAGCAAGAGGCCGTTGGCTATATTGCCCTTACCCGCAAAAGCCAGCACCCCGCTAAGCACTAACACTGCCAACACCACTACGGGTTCTTTATGGCGTTTAAGTATGTACTGTAAGTTAAATGTAGGAGGCATATTCATTACTCCTATTATACCTGTTTACAAAATGGGCGCATAGGATAATAATAAGCCCCATGGTGCACCGCGCACCGCACATACCAGAGGGGAGCCAGAGATGGCTGGACAGCAGAAGCTCGACCCGCATGCGCATGACCGCAGAGAGGCCCAGGAACTGACCGACGAGGATGTCGCACGTCAGACCGACCACCAGGCTGCCCAGACCGAGAAAGGCAAGGAGCTCAAGGCCGACATCGACGACCTGCTGGATGAGATCGACGAGGTGCTCGAGGGCAACGCCGAGGACTTCGTCCGCAGCTACGTTCAGAAGGGTGGTCAGTAACGACCAGGTCATCGACAGCCTCTGAGCCAAGCGACCCACGGGGAGGGGTGGACCACCATATCCGCCCCTCCCCCGCCCGCAACATTGCTTTTTTATGTAAAAACAGGTATCATTTCTCGGTACGCAAGCGCATTTTAT
>CAYXHD010000091.1:0-2833 GCA_964464915.1 uncultured Candidatus Saccharibacteria bacterium | reverse complement strand
AGGATACCGGCAAAGCCCGCCAGCACCAGAACAATCATAAGGATAAGAAGTAGTTCCACCATGCTCTTATTATACAGGAATAATGGTCAGGGTGAGAGGACTTGAACCTCCGACCTCAGCGTCCCGAACGCTGCGCGCTACCAACTGCGCTACACCCTGCTGTATGCACCGTATTTTATCACTTGCACATCAGCTAAACCAGCGTAGGGTTGGTACCGATGGGCGGCGGCGTGGTGCACTGGGTTTAAGGTGCTGCGAGACGTAAGTGGCCCAGTTGGCTTTAAGCCATATTTTTTGAGCTTTATACATATCAGTTAGGCCGCGCTCGGCAAATTCCCGGGCCATAACTCCACCAGCGTGCGGGTGTTGCTTGGTTTGGGCGTGCGGCGAGTTGAATCCGTGGGCGTAATGACTTAGTTCGTGGACAATGGTCGCATCAACCACATACTCCGGGACAAACTCATCCTGATACAGTCGATTGATGGTGATAATTGAGATGGTTGGATCATTGGGATCTAGGCGGATGGACCCAAGGCGAGTTTTTGCTTTACGACCCCACACAATACGCACATCATTAACCTGATCAACATCCATAAAGTAGGTATCCCAAATGTAATCTAGTCGTGCTTGTAGCCACTTATCGTCACGCATGATCACCCTCCTGGATCTTACGGTGAACGCAGTAAAAATGGTTGCCGCTCGGCTGATAGTCGCCACTCCTGATGCCGTCGGCTACCTGTTGTATTTTTATCAACAATGCTTCTATGCTTGTATCTGTTGGGACAAACGCACCGCGCACGCCAGTTTCTATATAGTCTAAGGTTGTTAATTCAGGGAGTCTGCCCATCATCGTCTTCCAGGCTAGCGCATAGGTTGCCAACTGTAAGCTATCCTTAGCCTTTTTGTCAGCCTTCTTGTTATCATCAACCTCACTGGTCTTATAATCACGCACCTCTACCCCATTTTCGCCTTCAACTACCGCATCCATACGGCCCCTAATTCGCACTTTTATATCTGGGAGCTCAAACTCAAATGGGAACTCCATGCGAGTTGGCGCCGCGATCTCATCTTTCTGCCGCGCAATAAAGGCGTCAAGCGTTGCATGAGCCTGCTGCTTGCGGCGCTGCTCCTGCCCCTTGCTCACAAAACCCTCACTACGCCACTGCGTATCTAAAGCCTCGTGAAGTGCAGCGGTGTTGAACTCGCCGTTTTGACGCTGTAAATAATAACTATGAATAAGACCATGCATGAGCGTGCCGTACATTAGCGACGGCTGGGGCGGCTGGGGCACCTCCAAGACATGTACATAGTAAAAGTTGAGTGGACACATCAAATAGTCATCAATCTGGTGCGGCGTCAGCGCCAGCCAATCACCCTGGACAAAGCGAGCATTCTGAATAATCTCTTTCTTTGGCTCCGCGGCAAAGTTCTTGGTGAATTGTAGCGCACCCTGCACCCCGGTCTCGGTATGAGCCTCGGGCTCCCTACCAAGAGCTTCGGCAATAAACGGCGAGGGCTTTTTGGCGCGCTTACCACCATGATCGGCCGCCCAGGATAACGTTAGATGCTTTTTAGCTCTGGTGAGCGCCACATACATCAGACGACGCTCTTCCTGTATATGAGCCGCTCCTTCATCTGGAAGATCCTCAAGCAACAGCTCGGCCGGAATACTCAGCCCCTGGCGGCGGTTAACGGAAGGAAAGGTGCCAGCCACCAGATCAATAATAAACACTCGCTCAAACTCCAGACCCTTAGCAGCATGGGTAGTTAAAATCTGCACCTGATCAGGCGATGCATCCATCTCGGTCGCGACCTTGGTGTCACCAGCCTGGCGCAGGGTCTCCTCAAGCGCCTGATAAGCCAGCGCCGAGGTATCGGTTGCCACTTTCTCGTACTCACTAATGCTCGTAAAGAAACTGGCCACGTTACGCACGCGCTGCTCCTTGAGCGGATTGTCACGAGCGGCTTCTACCAGGCTATTCAGATAACCCGTATCTTCAGCAAATTTAAATAGTAACTTGCCCACACTCAAGTCTCGAGATAGCTTACGCCACTCAGCGATCTGGTCTAGCACCTCGGGTAGAGTCTCTTCTTGTTGCAAGGCCTCTTCAAGCGTCAGGTTAGATCGCTTAGCTTGAGCACCCAACTTTATAAGCAGCTCAACCGGGGCATTAAAGGCTTCACTGGCCAGGAGATGATGCAGGGCTACTGAATCTGTTGGATCTACCATAATCTGCAAAAAGTCCCTGAGCACCGCCACCTCTGGCCGATCATACAAGCTCTCGTTCCCGGCATAGTAATAATCAATCCCCTCGCTCTTGAGCGCCCTAATCACATGGGCAGCCTGATTACGCTTACGGATAAGCACCGCAATATCACCAGCACTCTCTCCGGACTCAATAGCTTGAGCTATCTGGGCAGCAACCTGTTCGTACTCATCGTCGCTAGTTGCGGCTGTTAGCAATACCGGATCAGGTCCAGCACTCTGGCCATGCAGCTGCTTATTAATGGCATTGCGAACCTCCAGGCGATCGGGGTTATTATGTTGGATGAGTTGATAAGCGGCGTCCAAAACTTGCTGGGTAGAACGATAATTTTCAGTTAAAACGATTTGCGCCGTATCTTTATAGCTGTTGGAGAATTCTAAAATGTTACTAATTGCCGCACCGCGGAACTTATAAATGCTCTGGTCATCATCGCCCACCACCATAACGTTACCAGATGGGCCAGCAATATATTGAACAAGTTTGTTCTGCGCTATGTTGGTGTCTTGGAACTCATCCACCAGGATATATTGGTAGCGCTTACGGAGCTCATTAACAATATTGGGGCG
>CAYXHD010000090.1:0-2895 GCA_964464915.1 uncultured Candidatus Saccharibacteria bacterium | reverse complement strand
ATAATGGTAATTATATTGAGCTTTGCGAACCACTCAAAGGTACAAGATCATGAAGCGCGAACACATAAAGGTTTTTACGGATGGGGGATCGCGCGGTAATCCGGGTCCATCGGCCAGTGGCATGGTACTGTTAACGCCTGATGACAAGGTGATTGAGGCCTTTGGTGTGTACCTAGGCGAGACCACCAATAATCAGGCGGAGTGCAAGGCTATCTTGTTTGCCCTCGAGGCGGCCAAGAAGCATGGCGCCAAGAAGATCGACTTTTACATGGACAGTATGTTGGTGTGCAAGCAGCTCTTGGGCGAGTATAAGATTAAGAATGAAGCGCTCAAGCCAATCTACAAAGAAATCTGGGAATACACTAAGGATCTAGAGGTAACCTATAGCCATGTGTATCGCGAGTTCAACAAGGCAGCTGATGAGCAGGTGAACATCGCCATCGATCGAGCGCTGGGCTTGAAATAATCCCTTCTTTAAGCTATAATATCTGAGCTAGACTACTGGGCAATTGCTTCGCTTCGGCGAAGAGGAAAGTCCGGACAGCACAGAGCAGGACGGTTGCTAACGGCAACCGGGAGTGATCCTAGGGAAAGTGCCACAGAAACGCGTACCGCCAAGCTCGCTTGGCAAGGTTGAAACGAGTGAGGTAAAAGCTCACAACAGGTTATGGTGACATAATCTGGAAGGTAAACCCCATCTGCTGCAAGGAGTACACACAATCGTCTCAAGTTCTACTTGGGTCAGCTTGCTCGGCTTTGTATGTACATAAGACCCGCATGAGCCATACGGCAACGTATGGCCTAGATAGATGGTTGCCTAAACAGAATCCGGCTTATAGGTAGTCTAGCGCTTATGCATGGCGTATAATAAGCTCTATAGGCAAAATATAGAGGATAATGCAAAAACGTAGTGAACTCTTTTTTAATCTGATCCGTCTGCCGCTCGACTTTATTGCGGTGCTAGGTGGTTTTGTTATCGCCTATATTATTCGCGTCCAGCTTGAGGGGCGTCCGGTGCCGTATCCTACCGGCGGCATGGTCTATGTGCAATTCTTTTTATTGATTATCCCGGTGTGGATCCTGATTTTTGCGCTCAGTGGCTTGTATGGCCAAACGGGTCAGAAGGGTCGATTAGAAGAAATTGGTAAAATCTTTACGGCGGTTAGTGGCGGCACGATGTTCTTGGTGCTGATGGACTTCTTAAGTGTTGATCCGATCTTTCCGGCCAAGGCGATCATAATTTATGGCTACGGGTTGAGCTTTTTGTTTGTTGTTCTGGAGAGGACAATACTACGAACCATCCAGCGCTGGCTGTATCGATTTGGCATCGGTAGCCGTCGAACGATTATTGCCGGCAGTGGCAGTATTGCTCAGCAACTAGCTGAGGATATGGCACATCACGGCGGACATCGCTTAGTAGCCATTGTTGATGCCCATCCGCAGGCCCAAAAGCGCATCAAATACGTACCGGTATATAAAACGATTGCCGAGGCCGTGGCCAAAGTGGGTGAGATCGACGAGATCATCCAGGCCGATAGCGACCTGCCCGAAGCCGAAGTATTGGCGCTGGTTGATTATGCCAACAAACACCAGGCAACCTACCGGTTTGTGCCCAACAACTTTGGTATGTACGCTACACAATCAACCATGCAAATTATGGCCGGCGTGCCACTGCTTGAGGTGCGTCGTACGCCACTTGAAGGCTGGGGTCGAATCTTTAAGCGAGCCTTTGACTTGCTGTTGGTTGTTCCGTCGCTTATTGTATTGGCGCCAGTGTTCTTGATCATCGGTATTGCAATCAAGATGACCGATCCGGGCCCGGTCTTTTATCGACACAAGCGCTTGAGTCGCAGCGGCAAGGACATTTACGTGTATAAGTTTCGCTCGCTGATTGTAAAATATTCTACAGGGGCTGGGTATACCGGTAAAACAGATGCTGAAATATTTATCGAAATGGGTCGTCCTGAGTTGGTTGAAGAGTTTAAGAAGGCTCAAAAACTTAATGATGACCCACGAGTTAGCAAAGTCGGCCGCATCTTACGCAAGACGAGCCTTGATGAGTTGCCACAGCTTATTAACGTCCTCAAGGGCGATATGAGCTTGGTTGGGCCACGCCCGATTGTACTGGATGAAGTTCAACACTACGGTGCCCAGGCCTTTAAGTTCTTTGCCCTCAAGCCTGGTCTGGTTGGGCTGTGGCAGGTGTCGGGTCGCAGCGACGTCGATTATGATGAACGTGTAAAACTTGATATTTATTACGTAGAGAACTGGAGCCTATGGCTGGATATTAAGATTATCGCCAAAGCCTTTGTGACGGTCTTGAGTGGCAAAGGAGCCTATTAGTGGCCGATCTTAAGATTGCCCTAGTTCATGATTGGTTGACTAACTGGGGTGGCGGCGAGCGCGTACTGTGGAGCTTGCATGAGCTGTACCCTAAGGCCAAGATCTATACCAGCGTGTATAACGAAGAGGCGATGACAGAATTCAAAGAGCTGGATGTTGAGACGTCCTATCTGCAAAATGTGCCGTTGGCTAAAAGTAAGCATCAATTATTTCCGATCTTTCGGACACACGCCATGGAGTCGTTTGACTTAAAGGGATTTTTTTTATTTATTTAAAAAGGAGCAGCTGAAAGCAAAGGAATAGTCACAAAACCTGGCACGCTGCACATCTCGTATCTCTTTACGCCAACGCGCTACTACTGGAGTGAGTATAGCAAATACCTAGCCGATCCGGGCTTTGGCGCACTAAACCCAGTCATCAAAATCATCATGCCGTATTTTGTGGGCAAAATGAAGCACTGGGACTACGCCGCAGCCCAACGACCAGACGTGATGGTTGGAATCTCGCAGTACGTATCAGACCGTATCAAAAAGTATTACGACCGAGAGGCCT
>CAYXHD010000089.1:0-2896 GCA_964464915.1 uncultured Candidatus Saccharibacteria bacterium | reverse complement strand
AGGGAAATCTGACCTAAGGTAGGACCAATAGTCTGTTGGCTTAGCAACTTAATGCTGACCGGTAAGGCTCCGGCGTTCAGTCGTTGGGCTAATAATTTGGCTTCGGTCAGGTTGAAGCTACCAGTAATGACAGCGCTACCGCCAGTAATCTCGGTCTGGACAGTCGGTGCACTGATAATCTCACCATCGAGGAAAATAGCTACCTGCTTACCGATATTACGGGCGGTGATTTCTTGGAACAGCTTGGCGCCGTCAGAATTGAAGGTTAGGGTGACGTGCGGTACATTGGTTTGCTGGTCAAAGGCTACCTGTGCGCGAGATAAGTATTTGCCAGACAAAGCAGTATTCTTCCAATTCATCTGGTTGTTCTCATCCAAGGTCTTGGTTTTCAGCAAAATGTGGCGGCCTTTGACAAATAGCTTACCATCAGTGGTTTCGCTGCTGACGCGTTGAATAATGTGATAGCCAAAAGTTGATTTGACCAAGGTGGGATTGATCTGACCGTCTTTGAGTTTGTCAAAGAGTACAGCGTCAAACTCTGGCACGAACATTCCTTTGGTAGACGCTGGTAGGTCACCACCGTTATTGCCGCTGCCTTCATCTTCTGAAAATTCCTTGGCTAAGGCTGCGAAGTCCTCGCCTTTCTTGACGCGAGCCAAGACATCGTTAGCTTTCTTCTCTTGAGCTTTATTGTAATCGTCAATTTCTTTGGTTGACTTAGGTGCGACAGGCGCAGGCGCAGTGTCGACTTCTTTGAACTCTAGTAAGGGAGTTTCCCCGATCAATTTGATAGCTTGATTGACATCAGTCACACCAGCTAATTCAACAATCACGCGATAGCTGGATCCTTGGCGGGTAGTCTGGACCAAAGGTTCAGCTACACCGTAGGCATTGACTCGGCGTTCGATAACGTCGCGTACACCTTCGACAGCAGCACCCTTCTCTGAATCCCCTAGTTTAGAAGTGTCAGCTTCATAGACCAGATGAGTACCACCCTGAAGGTCAAGTCCTAGGTGTGGATAAAATTTATTGAAAAAACCAGCTCCAACCCAGTTAGCAGGATACGGCAGTACGATAAGTAAGAAAAAGGCAGTCAAAACAGCAATTGAGCTGAAAATAATCCAAACCCTGCTGCGAGAGGGTTGACTGGATGTGCTTTTGCTATGTGTAGTGAAATACCGAGGCATGACTAGGAAATACTAGCAGATACTAGGGATATTTCAAGAGCTTACTGGTACTTCTTGGTACTTTAGTTTCCGCAGACCTTCGCTAGCAAGATTAATTCCAAACCGATGGTCTCCTGAACCGATGTTAATTGTGGTGGCCGCGAACACCTTTGAATCAATATAAAGCTGTATAGTGACGAGGAAAGGACAGACTGACCCCGGTTCTGATTGCGCCACTTCAGTCACAGTAGCTGCATCAGCCATACTATACGACTCTCCGATAATGGTCTTGACTTTGGTACTATCCAATCGATCAGAGCCGATGAGGATGAAGCAGTAACGACGTTGAGTTTTCTTACCCACTACAATCAACGTTTTGACGGTACTGCTGCCGTTAAGCTGTTCACCAGCTAAGCGATGTACATCGGCTACTGTATAAGCAGCCTCATCAAAGGTGATGAGGCTATAATTGATTTCAAGTTTATTCAGAATGGATTCTACGGCCAGCATCGTTCTATGACTCCTCCAATATAATGCGTTTATCAAATCCTCCTCGCTCCTCGCGTTTCTTCACTCGAATCGCTTCGACTGCCTGGCTGTCGAATTTCTTATACGCTTGAATGGCAGCGATAACTTCCATAACGTCAGCTAATTCATCTATGCTTTCATCTTTAGTAAATTCGGCCACTTCTTCCGTCAGCTTTTCTTTGAGTTTAGTCCAATATTCTTCGTCGCTGGCAATATGAGTTTTGCTAGCTTGGCCCTTAGCAGCGATTATCTCGGGGATTTGGTCTCTAATTAGTTTGTTGTAGATCATAATTATTTCTTAGCAATTACTTGTACCCAGTCAGTCGAGCCGGAAGTAATAACTTCAGATTGAACAATGGTTAGGCCGGCTGCTTGGAAGGCTGTTTGGATTTCAGCTGGAGAATAATAGACGAACAGTCGTTCATAACTGTACCCATAATCAGATTCTGTTACCACCTTTTCTTCCGGCTGCCCTGGCTTAGGCGCTTTGACTGCGGCACAGAGATAGCCGCCGGTTTTCATCTTAGTGACAACTTTACTCATAACGGAAGGCAGATCCTGCTTGCGAATATGAAGTAGTACCGCTTGCAGTAAGATGCCATCGAATTCTCCAGGGAATAAATCGATGTGATAGATATCAGCAACTTGGAAGAAAGCTTCGGGCACTTCTCGCTTGGCTATTGCTATCTGATTGTCAGAGAAATCAACTCCGGTTACTTGTAAGCCTTTGGCGACGAGGTATCTCGCCTTGGTGCCACCACCGCAGCCAACATCCAGAACAGTTCCCTTGGGTGGTAGCAAGGCAACGAAAGCATCCGTGCCACGTACCCACCAGTCATCGGCTTGATGATCACGATGCCAGTCTTCGGCAATGCGGTTATAGGTTTCTCTTAGATTCATCTTGTTTTAGTTTGGTCTGAAGATATTTTTCCAACAGCCACGAGCTAGACTGCATCTTGCCGCCTGGGCCGATATTGAAAACCATTTTACAGCCAATCTGCTTACAGGCGGCGACTTCGGGAATATTTCCCAACTTACGGTCTCCTCCATTGGCAAAAATATCTGCTTTGATCAATTCAAGCTCTTTGCAAACGCTCATGTCTTGGGAATTTTTGGTGTGCTTGGTAATGATTACCTTATCGACGCCCTTGAGTGATTCGATGATTTCTTTACGTTCTTTCTCTGACATGAAGTTGTAGCCC
>CAYXHD010000088.1:0-2928 GCA_964464915.1 uncultured Candidatus Saccharibacteria bacterium | reverse complement strand
GGTTGTTTGGCGCTCGACATATGGCACTTAGCTAACTTGGGCTACGGCGATATTGTTGTTTGCTGCACTTAAGTACGTAACTTTGCGACCGTGTTCACCCAAGGCTGTTGCGTTTTTAGCATTTGCGGCGTCGGTAGTTTTTTCTGCCTGAGCAATGGTGGTGCCGGGCGCAAATTTAAGCGTCACCGTAATTTCGTCACCGTCTTTGCTGGGTGGAAAGATGTCAAATTTGAGTTTGCCAAAGAAGTAGACGCTACCAACTAGAGCAAGGACACTGAGGGCAATTGCTGCCCCGGCCATAGCAATGCGTCGTTTGGTTTGAGCGCTAGTCCAGAGGATGAGGCGCGACAGCCTACCGCTCACCCATGACTCTAGGCGGATGATTGGATTAAAGCTGGCGTGCTTAGGTTTGATGCGGCTTGGCAGTATCAGCCAACCTGCCATAAACGGTATGAGCGATAGCGATATCAGTAGCGAGAACGCCAGGCTGACAATAATGGTAATTGGTAGGGCTTTAATAAAGCTCCCCAAAATACCACTAATAAATAGCATTGGGGCAAAGGCCAGAATGGTTACTAGGGTCCCGGTGGTGGTTGCTCTGGCCACGCGCTTAATGGCGTAAGCAACAGTTTCTCGTTTGCTTCTCCCCTGCTTTTGGCTGGCATCAATGGCCTCGGCAGCAATGGTGGCGTCGTCCACAATAAGCGCCAGTGACAAGATCAGGGCAAACAATGTAATAGTGTTAAGGCTGTAGCCAATAAGATTAATTCCGCCGATGGTCGCCAGTAGTACCGTAGCCATGCCCAGGGCGGTCGCGAGCCCAGCGCGCCAGGATATCAGCAGCAAGCTAATAATGGCCACAATAATCAGTCCCTCAATCAGGTTCTTTTGCAGACTGTTAATTTGTTCATTGACGCTCTCGGCGGTGGTGCCGGTAATGATGGCGTTAATACTATCTTGGGTGGTCGCCAGTTTGGCCTCTACATCGTCATAGAGACGCAGCACATCAGTATCGGGCTGAGCAACTATCCCCACGCTCACGGAGTTGTAGAAGGTGGTGTTTCCGTCCTTGGTAATGGCCGTGCGGTCAAAGCTGGTTTGTTGGGTGCCAGGCTGGCCAGTAAGGAGGTTAATGGCGGTTTCGGTCTGGGCTATAACCTCAGTATTGGTAACGTCACTGACGTTTTTTAGGTTAGCGGCTACGGTAGCGGCCTGGGCGCGGAGAACATCGTTGCTGGTACTGGCCGGCGCGTATACTGAAACTACCATGTCGTACTTGTTACTGTACTTACTAAAGTCGATGCTCTGGTAATTAAGCTTGGCGCTTTCTGGCAGGTTAAGTTGCTCAACGGTTTTTTGGACTTGTGCCGAGGCGGCTTTGGCATCAGTGCCCTCGTTATACTCAACCTGGATTGAAACAAAGTTTGCGCCGGAACTTGCAGTGACTGCCTTAACCGAGTCGATGCCCTTAATGGCTTGGACTGCCGGGTTGGTGACCTCGGCATCTACTTTATTGGCATCGTTTACCAGGTATACACCGTTAACGATGCTAAAGGGCAAGTTAACACTGGGGAAGCCTTGGCGCTGCATGAGGGTGGTGTAGCTTAAAAAGCCAAAGCTCACAATGGCTACCCAGATTATTGCCGTAATCCGCCAGTGATCAAAAAAGAAGAGACTAAAACGTTGTAATAGCGAGTGTTGGTGGTTGTTCTTGGACATAACGTTACTCCGATTTAATGGTGTTGGGCAGGTTCTTGGAAAGGGTTAGGGCTATGATGGCCATGGCAAATACAAAGAACATACCTAATTTAAGGGACTCTATCTGGGACTCTTCATACAGGCCGACGAGGTTTTGGGTGGTGGTTTTATCAAGACCCTTAGATTCAAGGATCTGAGTGGCTTGATCACTAGAGACAATCTGAATGCCGGTGCTGGTACTGGCTGCTATTTGGGTCTTGGTAGCCTGCGGTACATCTGGACTAGCCTGTACCGAGTTATTAAAACCTGCCGCTAGAGCCATCATAAAGATTGAACCCACCAGGGCGGTACCAAAAGATGTTCCCAGATTCTGGAAGGTTCCTTGCAAGCCACCAACTTCAGCGGTGTCATCCTTGCCTACGGCAGACATATTAACGTTGCCCAGCTGCGAGGCCAGCAGGCCAAAACCAGCACCAATGGTAAACATTCCTACCTTAAACATAAAACTGCGAAGCTCTGGCTCAATAGACGCAATAATTGCTAAAGCCCCAAGCGCCATGGCTAGCTGGCCTGCTCGTACGATTTGGCGGGCCGATCGCTGCGCCGACTGCTTTGAGCCGATGACTGAGAAGAGGATCAGGCCAATGGAGAGCGGAACCAACTTAATACCGGTTTGCAGCGCATCCAGGCCAAGAATAGTCTGTAAGTATACTGGTACTACAAAGAAGAGTGCGGCAATAATAAAGTACTGGGCAAAAAAGACGTTCAGCCCAGAGCGCAGGGCTTTGATGTTGAGCATGGATACCTTAAGTAAGGCGTCTTTGCCACTGGCTTCTAGGGCCTTTTGTCGCGCAATAAAGAACTTGAGAACCAGCATGCCGGCAAGTATAAGATAGGCCACCAAAGAAATGCCAAAGGGCGCAATCGGCTGATCGGCGATTTCTGGAATGGCTTTAGGGATAATCCAGCCCCAACTTTTGCTTTGTAGTACGCCAAACACCAGCAGGCTCATACCGCTGGCCGATAGCGCCACACTGGGCACGTCTAGAGTGGTCTTTTTGGCTAGCTTCTCGTCCATAATATACTTAGATACCAGCAGTACGCCAATCATAATGACGGTCTCCGCTACAAACACATAGCGCCACGATAAGTAGGTAGTCACGTAGCCACCAATAAACGCACCCAGAGCCGCGACAAGGCCGGTACAGGCTCCCAGGATAGAAAAGTCTA
>CAYXHD010000087.1:0-2953 GCA_964464915.1 uncultured Candidatus Saccharibacteria bacterium | reverse complement strand
GCTTCATGCTTGTTATTATAGCTTGCCAGCCAATAAAAGACTAGTTCTTCTTGGGCGCTTTGGCGTCTTTGAGGATCTGGTTAACCCGAGTCTCATCAAGCGTTTCTTCTTTAAGCAGGGCTTCTGCTAGAGCATCAAGATACTTACGATTTGCCTTTAAGACGGCACGTGACCTGGCGGTGGCAGCATTAATAATGTTACCCACCTCATGGTCAATAGTCTTAGCAGTTTCTTCGCTATAGCTCTTGGTGCTGGCAAAATCGCGATCTAGCAAGATGGAGTTATCATCACCGGCCAGGAACTGATTTGGCAAGCTAGCACTAAAACCGTACTTAACTACCATGTCGCGAGCAATGGCGGTGGCGGCGCGGATATCGCTGCTGGCGCCAGTGGTTACATGCTCGGGGCCATACACAATTTCTTCGGCTAAACGTCCGCCCAAGGCCTGAGCGAGTCGATCATGGAACTCTGCCAAGCTCTGATAACTGCGGTCTTCGGTTGGCAGGCTCCAGGTTACTCCGCCAGCGTTACCACGCGAAACAATCGTAACCTTATGGATAGGATCAGCATGCTCCAAGACATGGCCAACCAGGGCATGGCCGCCTTCATGGTAAGCCGTTAGCTTCTTCTCGTAATCAGTCATGACCGAGCTCTTTCGCTCTGGTCCAATAGCTACTTTTTCAAAGGCATCGTCTAAATCTTTATTGATGATCTGCTTGCGATCAGCGCGGGCAGCCAAAATTGCAGCCTCATTAGCAACATTAGCTAAGTCTGCGCCGCTCATACCGGCAGTCTTTTTGGCTAAACTCTCTAATTTAAGATCTTTAGCGGTTGGCTTTTCTTTAAGATGCACTTCTAGGATGGCCAGGCGATCTTTACGCTCTGGCAGCCCCATGGTGACTTGTCGGTCAAAACGGCCTGGTCGACGCAGAGCAGGATCAAGCACGTCTGGGCGGTTAGTGGCAGCCATCACAATTACGTTAGTGCCCTGCTCAAAACCATCCATTTCAACAAGAATCTGGTTAAGGGTTTGCTCGCGCTCATCGTGACCACCACCCATACCGCTACCACGGCGGCGACCCACGGCATCAATCTCATCAATAAAGATAATACATGGAGCATTCTTTTTGGCCTTACTAAACAAATCACGTACACGGCTAGCACCCACACCCACAAACATTTCTACAAATTCCGAACCAGAAATTGAGAAGAATGGTACATCGGCCTCACCAGCCACGGCCCTAGCCATCATGGTCTTACCAGTACCTGGGCTGCCAATCATTAACACACCCTTAGGGATTTTAGCGCCTAGGGCTTCAAACTTTTTAGGGAACTTAAGGAACTCGACTACTTCGGTAAGCTCCTGCTTGGCTTCTTCACTACCGGCGATATCCTTGAACAAAACGGTTTTCTTATCGGCACCAAACAAGCGAGCGCGGCTCTTACCAAAGCTCATGGCCTGATTATTACTACCTTGTGCCTGGCGAGTCATGAAGAAGAATAGTGCCACAATCAAGACCAATGGGATAACAGTTAAAGCAATATCTAACCACTGCGTTCCACTCTGATCAACAGGCTTAGGCTCAATGGTTACCTTGGCGGAGTCAATCCCGTAGTCTTTAAGATTGGCCGAACTTTCCTTGTAGGCAACTTGCTGTGGCGCTTTATCGTCCTTAAGCGTGACGGTAACTTTATCGCCCTCAACCTCAATCTTCTCAACCTCACCAGCCTGCACCTGCTCAGCCACTTTAGAAATTGAAACATTTTCAACCTGCTCTTTTTTGGCCCCATTGACCATAAAAATTGAGGCTATCAACAGAACTAAAATCAACACAATAATGTTACGTGTGTTTTTGTTCATGGTTTTTGCTTGCATAAATTCTCCAAATTACGGTATATCAATAATTATACAGTCCTGAAGGCCAGTTGAGAATGAGATTTTATCAGTTCCTAACATAATTTGTCGGGCGGCCTGGGCAATTCTAGCGCGACTCAGCTCAATATCCGGCCTGGTATGGCGCAGGCCATAGGCCAATGCAACCTCCAGCTCCCGCAAGCTCAGTTGGTTTACATGCACACGAGGAATAGTGATTGCCCCTTCAGAAATCGACACCAATTCTTTGAGTTGATCATCAATACTGGCATTAAGCTGACCCAACTGCTCCAGGTGCTGCTGATAGGCCACCGTATCAATTTTTGGAATAACTTCGTGCCGGACTTTGTTGCGGGTATACTTCACGTCTACGTTCGTAGTATCTTCTCGCCATGCAAGATTATGCACCTGGGAGTAATTAAGTAACTCTTTTTTTGTCACATTAATCAGTGGGCGGATAATCCCCTGACGCGTCATCCCGCCAGCAGCACCGTAGCGATCTGTGCCACGGCGGACATTCATAATACTTGTTTCCAGCAGGTCATTGGCATGATGAGCGGTTAAGATAGCTTTCGCCTCAGTCTGTTTCATTGATTCAAATAAGAATTCATAACGAGCCTTACGTAGCTGCTCTTCGGAAGATGCTTTTTCGACGTTTAAGCGTTTACTTAAACATGAAATTTGATATCCAGCTGCAAGCGCTTGCACCAGCTCTGCATCCTTGCCACTGTCTTCGCGAACACCATGATCAACATGGGCTACAACTAAATCATATGCACCGTGCTTAATGAGCAGATCCAACAGCACAACCGAATCCACCCCGCCACTAACAGCGACTACATACTTACCAGGAGCTGGCCATACAATATTCATCATAAATGGTGGCTACGGCAAGATTCGAACTTGCGACCAAAAGCTTATGAGTCTTCTGCTCTACCACTGAGCTACGTAGCCATGTCTCTATTGTAATGAGCTTAAACAAAAATATCCAACCGGAGGTTAGATATTTTTGGTAGCGGGGGTTGGATTTGAACCAACGACCTTCGGGTTATGAGCCCGACGAGCTACCAGACTGCTCCA
>CAYXHD010000086.1:0-3021 GCA_964464915.1 uncultured Candidatus Saccharibacteria bacterium | reverse complement strand
CTCTCAAACATCAGCATAAAAACGTCCTTATTTATCAGCGCCTTGCTGTCATTTACCGTGCATTAGGCAAGACTACCGATATGGTGGATTGCTTAACCATCATTACGCAGCTTTCGCCTACCAGTGAGCATTATCATCAACTGGGTGTGGTACTGTATGAAAACCGCAATTACATTAAGGCAATTAGCGCCTTCCAGAAGTCTCTGATGATTGATGCCTCGGCACGCGGTTATGTGGCCCTTGGGCGTTCGTTCCAAAAGATCTCCAATGTTGGTAAAGCCGTAAAAGCCTACGAGCGGGCGGCCGATTTGGAGGTTAATCGTCATACTCTGATGGCTCTGGCAGAAGGCTACAAATTGGCTCGCCAACCAGCCAAGCAGCAAGCTGTCATGGAACGCCTCAAGCGTCTTGAACAATAATGCCTGAAATGGTATGATGTTCAGGTTGAAAACACGCCGACGTAGCTCAATTGGCAGAGCAACAGTTTTGTAAACTGTAGGTTGTGGGTTCAAGTCCCTCCGTCGGCTCCAGATTCTAATATTTGCCGGGTTACCCAAGCGGTCAACGGGGGCTGACTGTAAATCAGCTGGCGTACGCCTTCGGGAGTTCGAATCTCTCACCCGGCACCATGAATCTACCTGCCCAGATAGCTCAGTGGTAGAGCACTTCCATGGTAAGGAAGGGGTCGCGAGTTCAATCCTCGCTCTGGGCTCCATGAATTAATAGGAGGCTCTATGGCCACCAAAAAACTTGTTCGTGACACCAAGAATAGTAAAGTAACCGGGCTTTGTGCTGGGTTTGCTAACTATACTGACATGGATGTGTCCGTTGTTCGCATCATTATGCTAGCCATTATATTGTTTAGTGGCGTTGTGCCTGGCTTGGCGTTCTATTTGATCGCTGCTGCCGTGGTTCCCGCCAAATAAGTCCAAGGAGAAAGATATGCCAAAGCGAAATCGCCCATACATCGCCCTGCGTAGCAAAGAGGATCCTAGCACGGTTTATATGACCAGTAAGAATCCTAAGAATACTACCGAGCGCCTCAGCCTCAAGAAGTATTCTACACGCCTGCGCAAGCACATTACCTTTACTGAAAGTAAGTAACTTTACTTACCGCCACCTATAAACACCTGTACGAATCAGGTGTTTTGTGGTATTATACACAGGTTCTCTCAAGAAAGAAGGTTCCAGGTGCAACAGCACGTGGATGACATCATCAAGCGCGCCGATCTCCTGCGTTCGCAACAAGACGATCCGGAAGGAGCCCTCCCGCTTTACCTGGAAGCTGCTCAGCAGCTCCCCAAGACCGACGAGCGCTATGCCATCTGCTATCAGCAGGCGGGCGTCTGCTGCAAGATGATGCGGCAGTTCATTCAGGCTCTCTCGTACCTGGATGAAGCGTTGAACACGGCTAAGGCGGCTTGGTTGGCTTCGGCCATCCTTCGCGATACCGCCGACGCTTACTGCAAGATGGGTGATCTGGGTCGAGCTCGTAACCTGCTCTATCAGGCGCTTGAGGGCCTCAGTGAGGCTGGTGAGCCCGAGCACTACGGCATCACCCTCAGCTGGATTGGCCGAGTCGAACGCGACAGGGGGTTCCACTCATCGGCCCTCGGCATGTTCGAACGTGCCCACCAGATCCTGCACGGGGCCGGCAACCGGTCCTTTGAGCTCTACAACCTGCTCGATCTGGCTGATGAACGCTGCAAGTGCGATCACCCGATGCGTGGCCGGCAAGCTGCGCATCAGGCGTTCAGGCTGGCGCGTGTGTACGGATCACGCAACGAGGTCAGACGAGCTCAGCTCATCATGGCCCTTGGGCACGATGCCCAACCCATCATCAAGGCGGTCGCTCAACGCAAGGGGCGATAGCCTCTCAACCGCCCGGCGAAGCTTTGGCCCCGCCGGGCTTCGTCGAATCAGGATCCTAGTATATAATGATAAAGTCCTTGTATAGGGGTGTAGCTCAGTTGGTAGAGCAGCGGTCTCCAAAACCGCGTGTCGTGGGTTCGAGTCCTGCCACCCCTGCCATTTATAAATCGAGGAGGGTATATGTCTGATTGTGTGTTTTGTAAAATAGCCGCAGGTGAACTTCCTTCTCATAAAGTATATGAAGATGATCTTGTGATGGCCTTTTTAGATATACAGGGCTGGACCAAAGGTCATACGCTAATTATTCCTAAAGGCCACTATGTAAATATGCTTGAAACTCCTGATGAGTTGATTGCAAAGATTACGGTGCTTGCTAAAGATCTGGCTAATAACTATAAAACCACGCTTCATGCAAAAGGTTTCTATTTTATGGCTGCCGGTGTGGACGTTCCGCACTTCCATTACCATGTAATCCCGTATTACGAAGACGCTAATGTTGAGTTTAGGCCAACTAATCAGCCCAAAGACCAAAACTTTGACCAAGTCGCGGCAGATCTGCGCAACGACTAGTAAGTATAATTTATTAAATGATATCCATTTGGATATCTAAATAGATATCATTTACAAGAAACTATGGGGTCAGGCGGTTAAGGTCGCGGGGGAAGAGGATGGCTTCTTTGATGTTGTTGAGGCCAATGAGTTTCTGTACAAAACGGTCGATACCAAAGCCACAGCCACCATGGGGAGGTAAACCATGTTTAAAAGCACTCAAATAGGGGGCAAAGCCAGGGTCTTTTGGATCGATTCCAGCATCCTGCATCTGTTGCACTAGGTTCTCGTAGCGGTGCTCGCGCATAGGTACAGTGGCAATCTCTACACCGCGGAACAGGAGGTCGGCAGATTTGGCGGTATCGTCTTCGTTAGCCATGTGGTAGAACTTCATCTTGCTCTTGGGCAGATCAGTAGCAAATACCGCCTCACAGCCATGCTTTTCTTTGCTGTATTCACAGATCCAGCGTTCTTCATCTGGGGTCAAATCAATCTCTTTACTGACATCGGTGCCAGTTTCTTGCTGATAGAGTTTGTGAATTTCGGCCATGCTATATCGAGGAAATTCAGGTTTAAGTACCAGTTCTGGCGCGCGCAGGC
>CAYXHD010000085.1:1728-3209 GCA_964464915.1 uncultured Candidatus Saccharibacteria bacterium | reverse complement strand
CTTAAAATCCGTTGCCGCAAGGCTTGAGGGTTCGAGTCCCTCCTCGCCCACCATAAGAAGGAGTGGTTTATGATTGTTATTACCGGCGCCAGTGACGGTTTGGGTCTTCAGCTGGCCAAAGTTTTCCAGGATAGTGGCAAAAATGTAGTAAATATTTCGCGTCGGCCCTCAGAGTATGCTGACATGAATATCACCACCGACCTGCTGGATGCAGCAGCAATCAAGGTCGCCGCAGATAAAATTCTCGAGACCGACGAAGTCATTGAGGTTCTTATTAACTGCGCTGGCGTGCTTAGTATCGAAAAACTTGATGCCATAAGCCCTAATGAACTTGATCGTATATTTGGGGTAAATGTAAAAGCTCCAATGTTGCTTATCTCTGCTTTGATCAAAAAACTTAAAACAGATAAAACAGACATTGTTAACGTTGCCTCAACCGTGGGATTAAAAGCGTATGCCAACCAGGCTGCATATGGAAGCTCAAAATGGGCAATACGCGGGTTTAGTCAAAACCTACAGCTCGAATTAAAAGATACTAATCGCGTGATCAGTTTGTGTGTTGGTGGTTTTGGGTCCGAGTTCGCATCCAAGGTAACAGGCCAGCCCATTGCTGACCCAGAAAATTGGATGGATCCTCGAGACATCGCTGTATTTGTGGCAAAAATTATAGAATTGCCAAAAAGCATGGAAGTAAGCGAAATTGTAATCAATAGAAGGAATGCATAGTGAAGATTATTGATGTCCGAGAGCCAAGCGAGTTTGAAGAAAGCCATGTAGACGGGGCGATTAACATTCCGCTGGGTGATGTTATGAAGCGACTAGATGAGATTCCTAAAGAAGAAGATGTGGTGGTCTACTGCAATAGTGGTGGTCGTGCTGGCGTAGCGGTACAGGGTCTTGGGACTATGGGGTATACCAACATTATCAATGGTACTAATCAAGCAAACGTAGAAGCTAACTATTCCTAGATAACGAAAGACCCTCACGGAGCCTCTCGTTAAAGAGGCCCCATGAGGGCTAGTCCAGCTCTAGACGAGCCAGTCGGGCTTGGTGGTGCTCATCTGGGCGAAGCGCTCAGGGTTGGAGAAGCACAGGGCTGCTTCTTCCCAGAACTGCCGACACCCTTCCACTCCGGGCAGGATGGGGTCTTCGTCTGCTCCGTCATCGATGTAGCCGGGCCATCCCTGCGCGCTGGTGTTGAACGGGAAGGGAGGGTAGGGCGTCCCGTAGTGGGCTCGCACCACCGTGGGGCTTCCGCTGATCCACTTGACGTAGACGGTGAAGTCGCTGGTCTCATCAGGCTCTTCGACTAGCACATACGGCACAGGCTGCTGGTTGCGCGGCTTGGCCTTGGAGTCGAAGTCCTTGTCGTAACGAACAACATCGTCAGGCTCAAGGATCGTCACCGGGTCGATGCCGCTGTGTCTGGTCAGGTTGCACTGCAGGATGAGCAGCTTGTGCGGATCCTGCCGAAGCCCTGC
>CAYXHD010000085.1:0-1718 GCA_964464915.1 uncultured Candidatus Saccharibacteria bacterium | reverse complement strand
GACCTTGAGGCACTCGAGGATCTGTCTGCGTCCGGCGCCGCGCTGTAGACGAGCGACCTCGTTGGAGCGGATGTGGATGCCATTGACTGCGAAGTCGCTGGTCTTGTCCATGGGTTTCCTCCCATGTCTTGCAGCCGCTTGCCGGTTGGCAGCTGTCACCGCATCAGGTTCAATGACCCGCATCAGACCAGTCTGGGCCAATGTGGATCATCGAATTTTGTTATTATAGACTATAAGTTTTACTATGACAAGTAGCTACGGTTTATTACCACAATGGTGCGCCGTACATAATGGCGCCAACGATTACGGCTCCCTGAACAATTAAAAAGAGACCCTGATAAAGCAGGATGAGTTTATCTTTATGTACAATGCCGTACCATACCCAGATGGCGGTCAGTATCTCGTAACCAATCCAGGACAGGAGCGATATGCTGGTGGCATTCTTAGTGCGAAAAATAATCATGACCTGTGGGATGGTGATAATTGGCTCAATGATTGCCGCAATATAGGTGGCGCGATCTACAAGGAGCGGTGCGCGCTTCTGTTTTCTTGCGATGGTTCTGCGAGTGCGTAGATGGTTATGGGCGTATAGGCGAGTCATGAGGCATTCTTGTTATGCTTCTATACTAGCATAGACGTACTGACAAACCGAGTGCAGCAGCGTATAATTATAGTACAAAGTTAACTAAGGAGTGGATATGATGTTATATGTAATTTTAGGAGTAGTTGCTCTGCTAGCCATCTGGCTATGGGCTACCTACAATGGTTTGATTAAGGCTAAATTGCGCAGCGATGAAGCACTAAGTGATATCACCGTACAGATGAAGCGTCGTCTTGATCTCATCCCAAACATTGTTGAGGCTGTTAAGGGCTATGCCAAACACGAAAAAGGCGTATTTGCTGAAGTAACCAAGGCTCGTACCGCTGCCATGGAAGCTCCAAAGGGCGATCTAGGGGCTCAGGCCGAGGCCGACAATATGCTAACCGGCGCACTCAAGAGCTTGTTTGCAGTAAGTGAAGCCTACCCAGACCTTAAGGCCAATACTAACTTCCTGCAACTCCAACAAGAACTGGTGGATACTGAAGATAAGATTCAGGCCTCACGCCGGTTTTACAATGGCAACGTGCGTGACTTTAACATTAAGCTGCAAGTCTTCCCAACCAATATGATCGCGAATTCACTCGGTTTTAAGCCATACACTTTCTTTGATGTAGCTGCCGACGAAAAGGCTGCCGTCGAGAAGCCGGTAGACGTCAAGTTCTAGATGTACAGCCAGATTGCAGCTAATAAGCGCAAGACTATCTTATTGATGTTTGTGTTTGTGGCGCTGATCAGTGCCATTGCCTATGCGTTTAGTTTGTACTTTGGTGACGATAGTATTGTGGTGTATGCGCTGGCTTTTTCGCTCATCTATTCCTTGGTAAGTTATTTTGCTTCTGGTCGCATTGCCCTGGGCATGAGTGGCGCCAAGCCTATTGCTAAGCGCGATGCACCAGAGCTCTATCGTATAGTGGAGAACCTAACGATTGCCGGCGGCATGCCCATGCCCCAGGTATACATTATGGATGATCCATCGCCCAATGCTTTTGCTACTGGTCGTGATCCCAAGCACTCTTATGTTGCGGTAACCACTGGTCTGCTTGAGATCATGGACAAGACGGAGCTTGAGGGGGTAATTGCGCATGAGCTGAGTCACGTTAAGAACTACGACATCCGT
>CAYXHD010000084.1:0-3233 GCA_964464915.1 uncultured Candidatus Saccharibacteria bacterium | reverse complement strand
CAGGGGTGGGCAAAAAGGTAATGAGTTCAATCATGGTGGTCCTATGGTGGTAGGTGGTGAAAGAAAAAGTGCGGCGTATGCAAAAACATACGCCGCACTACAGAGATAGCAACTGGCAATACACTACCCCTGTTTAATAAACATGGTGTTCACGAGAATCAGGTTGCCACTCTCGTACTTGTACTCATACTTACCGGGGTTCTTGACACACCAGTCAGAGATTTCTTCTTGTGCCTTACTGCGAACGTGGTCGGAGAAACGAGCGGATACAGGTAGACCGTCGTCGCCTAGCTGTACTTTCTCGGTGCTGTACAGCACGCACATACCACTGTGATCGGCACCAGTAAACACGGCGTCGATGCAGGAATTAATGGTGATGCCGAGTTGCTTCTGTTCTTTCAGTTCACGGTGCCTGTCCCGCTGATCCTGCTTGGCGGCACGAATGGTGAACCCATCGACGACGGATTTCTTGGGTGAATTCTTACGCCGTGCTTTAGCGGCCCGACGAATGGTGTTCTGATCCAGGTTGCTGTTATCTTTCTTGGTGGTAGCGGCCTTGGACATGATGCAATGATCCTTTTCTGAGGGGTGGGAAAAAGTTTACTGCGTAAACTAGCGACTGATACGGGTGTTACTGTTGTTACTTTTATCGGCATCACAGGCCGCATGCTTCACGGAATGCATCGACCTTGAATAATTTGTTGGTTTTCTCCAGATGGGTGATGTTAGCGGCGACCAGTTCACGATATGCCTTGGGTGGCAAGTCAGGTTGCATCCGTTTCAACTGTGCTGCGATAATACAAAGGTGATAGCGGGTAAGTTTGGACATAGTGTACTCCGGTTAATATTAGAGAATAAAAATAGCGGATACAGTTGCGGTCCTGTATCCGCTACCCCCTACCACTAGTCGTTGGTGAATTCGTCGCCGTCGGGGATTGGAGTTAGTACGAATTCTTCATCCTTAAACGGGTCGAGATTAACCGGCGGAATTACCAGTTTGCCATCTTCATAGTATCCGGTTGGTTCAGATACGGGGGTATCTTCCGTACTGGTGTCAACCTCGTTCCAGTTTGGGGTAATGTCAGGTGATTGTTCTGCCATCCGTTCGGTACGGTGCGGTGTACGGTTCATGTCGTGCGGACGTTCGGCACAGAGTAAATCTGCCGGGTCGAATGAATGTTCAATCGCCCTGACAGCTTCAGTCAATCTGTCGATGACGGCTTCTTCAGTTTGCGTTGACAGGTTGCAATTCCCGTCGCCGTTAAGTGTGCCGCAAATGGCGGAGATAATCGACCAGTAATAAGAGGCGGCCTGATGCTGTGGCATTTCAAGGCGTCGGTCGTGCTGTTGCATGATGGTGGTATTGGGTGTTGGGTGGTGGTGGTAAAATGACGGATACGGTATTACTTGTGGTTGTTCTTTCTGTCGCGGCGTTCCTGCATTACCATATCGAACAACATACGGCAGCAGTTGAGAACACTTGACGCCTTTTCAAGTCTGTCATCTGACATGCTGGCAATCAATTCAGCCGTACCACTAGCGTCGCCGGCCAGTGAAGCGTACCATTCAGCGATGTCAGCACAGGCTTGTTTTTCGCCGTGTGTCATCTCGTCAGCAGTTCTCAATTGATACTCAGACATAGCGTTTACTCCGTAAAGTGGTGGTGGTGGGGGTACTTTTAGCCGCCTGTATAACAAGCGATTTACTCCGTAAACTTTCGATATTTACAGATACGGAATATTTACAGAATACAAAAACGGCGGCCTATAGTACCGCAATAAAGCGGGGTAGGGGTCGGACTGAAAAGGTACAGACGTAAAAAAACCCTAACAGGTTTTACCCTGTTAGGGTATAGGACGTTGTGACGTTGTGACTATTCGCCAACAATGCTATCAACCATGAAGTATAGGCCGGATGATACGATTTTGGCGAATTGGCCATTGCCCAATGGTACGTGAATTGATGGCGAAGCTACGCCATATTGCAATTCATGGTGATGGCCACCTTTGCCATCCTTGCAATACCATTTGCTGGTTCGGAATTCCAGAGGGATCGTGCCGATTTTCACACCGTTTTCGTCTTGCACCACAAGGTTCAATTGGCGATGATTTTTCGCCAATTCACGCCTAACGGCTGTGCGGTTTTCATTGCGCAAGTGTAAGGTTTTCATGGTGTCCTGTTGCTCAACGTTGTTTTCGTCGAGTTTATAAGCCACTACCTTTTCCTTGAACGAATCCGCACGAATCGGCCCGATAGGGTCGCTCTTGTGCTTGCGCTGCCGATCGGATGCAACGTCAACTGGATGTCGAGTATCGACGGGCAGGGGGGACGAAGATATGCTATCTTCGTACTCTTGCGCCGTTTTACTCGACGTTGCAGCAAATTGCGCCATCGCCTTAGCAATGGCATTTGCAATTTTATCATCTAGCGACTGCTCGTTAGATGATACAGGGGCTACAGTCGGCCTAGTCTTAACCTTTGCCATGATAACTAATCTCCAAATGGTAGTAATAGGCTCTATGCAACGTGCAATGCCTATACGTATTAGCATTGTAAACGCCTAATAAAAGGCAAATGCCAATACGTATGGGCAGTCGAATTGTCAAAGAACCTACTGACAATGCGTTGTAGGTTATACACCACGCATTGCACGTATTACCCCTATAGGGCGTCGATAGAGCCTTTAGCGATTATCGTGCCGAACCCAAAAGATAATTGAAAGTTAGATCGTAAAGCGTTATGCCATAACGGTTTAGCATCGAAAGATCGGAACCCCACTAATGGAAGGATAGGCGTCGAATATGCCTAATTACTGTGCAATGGTGCTATGATCGTAGGCATTTGAACCGAAGAATAACAAGTTAAGATCGGAATTCGACGGCTAAAAGAAAATGCTTATCTATCTTAACATGATGAGTTTACGTCGTAAAGCGTTGTCTAGTATAGGGTTATGAAATGGCATGAAAAATGCATTTATGCCTAATAAACAGGCAACTAAACCGCCCGTTCTATGTTCATAGGCCGATAATACGATTTTTTACCACGTAAAGTATGGCATTTGCCGCAAAATGATCTTTATATCCCTCAAAAAATAGCCTTTATGACTAAGCGCCACTAATGGGGGCCACCAGACGGTAAGGAAGTATTACACGGCCCAAAAGTAGGGTTCCAGGTGCTGCACACGATATTTTGAAAAAAATTACAGTTTACTGCGTAAAGGAAATCCCCAAGTG
>CAYXHD010000083.1:0-3358 GCA_964464915.1 uncultured Candidatus Saccharibacteria bacterium | reverse complement strand
GGTAATTCATGGTAGATGTAATTGAACTAGCTGCGCAAACGCGCCAAGCTCGCGGTAAACAAGTAAAAGCAGTCCGTGCCGAGGGCAATGTGCCTGCGGTAATCTATGGTCATGGTGTAGAAGCTCAACCGCTGAGTGTTGGGCAGCGCAGCATCACTAAGGTGTTTGCCGATGCTGGCTCCAACAAGATGGTTGCCCTCAGCATTGATGATGGTAAGCCTTACAACGTGATGATCCAGGATGTACAGACCGATTCACGTAGTGGCCAGATCATCCATGCTGACTTCTATAAGGTTAAGATGAATGAAAAGATTAAGGCAGAGATTCCACTACACGTCATTGGTGAAAGTACGGCCGTGTATAAGCTAGAAGGATCGCTGATTCAAGGTCTCTCAACCGTTGAGGTAGAGGCCCTGCCCGCAAACCTTCCTGAGAACATTGAAGTAGATATCTCGGTGCTTGATGACTTTGATAAGACTATTCACGTAAGCGACCTCACTATTCCTGGTAATGTTGAGCTACTGACCGATACAGCAGAACTGGTTGCTAAGGTTGAGCCACCACGTAGCGATGAAGAGCTTGAAGATCTTGACGCTCCAGTTGTAGATGAAGTTGCTGGCGAAGAAGGTGACGCAGCTGAGGATAATTCTGAAGAAAAGACCGAAGACTCTAAAGAAGCCGCCGCCGAGTAGTCCTAGCTAAGTACTCTCTAAAAAAGACCCGAAAGGGTCTTTTTTAGTATTTCTTAAGATAGTGACGCATTGTCCCTGGGTTGCTCATATCTACATGGTCACTGAGGTAGCGTAAGAAGGCAGCATTATCAAAGTGCTTTAATGTACTCAGTACAACATCGGTAATTTGTTCAGTTGTGATGGTGTGGTCCTGCAGGTCCAACAACTTGGCTTCAATGTTGTCAGTCACCGCATCGATGACGGTGGGCTTAGCCGATGAACCGTTAAATGCTCCATAAACACTACTAAATAACGTAGCGCGGGAGTAGGGGGTGGTTTTTTTGCTGGTGTCGCCCAATATCTTAAGGAATTTAAGGTCCGGTTGCTCATAGGTGGTAAAACTAGTGTCACAGCTTAGGCAACGGCGACGACGCCAGGTTTGGGTGCCAAAACGGGTGGTTCTAGTGTTGTACACTTCATTATTAATTTCACGACAAACGGGGCATTTCATGACTATATCTTGTCATATGACTATAAAAATCACAAGTGGAAAACTATCTAAAATGGGGAAAACTAGTAGCCCATCTGGGCTACATCTGGAGCGTTGCCAAAGCCAATATGGTCGGCGACGGGTGGAATGGTGAGGTTACGGGCGGTGGTAATGCTGCCAACGCCAAACTTCTCGGTTATAAGGTCGATGGCGCCGGTAATTTGCTCGGCTTTGCGCTCCTCGGGGAACAGGCTGTAGCTGGTGTCGGCAGTAGGGCGCAGATTAATGGCGCTAACGCCCACCAGGCGCACCGATTTTGTAAAAGGAAGGTGGGTAAAGCCCTGTTTTACAGATTGGAGCATGGTGGGTAGGTCATTGATGTATTGGGTTTGATTCATCATTTTGCCCCAATGGGTACGATCGCTGTAGCGCACAAAGACTACCAGGCGATGACTACTCAAGCCATTGCTTCGCAAGCGGTGACTTACCTTTGTGGTTAACTGACTGATGGTTGGCCATAATTCCTCGAGAGAGGTAGCTGGATTGGGGGTTAGGGTCATCTGATGGCCAACCGAGGTGCGGTTGGTGGGCTTTTGGTCTACCTCAACGCCGCGCATACGTAAGTACCAGCTTAATCCGTGGTTGACGCCCAGATGCTGCTGGAGGTACTTAAGGGGCGCACGATACAGATCAAGTGGCGTATCAATACCAAGAGCTTTGAAGCGCTTGGCGCTGCGCCGGGCCACTCCATACAAGTCGGTAAGCGACAGGGTACTATAAAAACCCTCGAGTTCCTCGGGTAGAACTTGTACGAGTCCATTAGGCTTCATGGCGTTAGTGGCCATCTTGGCTATAAACATGTTGGGGCCAAGGCCAATGCTGCAGCCCAACCAGTCGCCAATCTGGTGGATATTATCTCTAATTTGGGTAGCCAGCTCCAGGGCATGGGGTCGCAGGTCGGATGGAACTACCAGAAGTGCCTCGTCAATGCTCTTGACCGTCACCTTGCAGCGGGTTTGATCCAGCATAGTCATGATGCGCCGGTGATAATCACGGTACAGCGGGGCATTTACCCTAAGGAGCTTAATGTTGGGGGCGAGGCGCTTGGCTTCGGCCACGTTGGTTCCGGTACCAATGCCAAGTTTTTTGGCTTCAATTGAAGCCGCCAGGATGGACGTACTGTCGTGCAAAAAGGGAACCACACCCACTGGCCGGCCGCGCAGCTCGGGTGCAACCTGTTGTTCGACGCTCGCAAAGAAGGAGTTCATGTCTACAAACAGGGCGCGATTGGCGCTGACCCGAAGCTGCTCGGCAGTGTACAGCATGCTAGGCGGTTACGGCAGTGCGGGCTTCAACCAGCTCATCGGCGGTTTTGGCGTTGTATGACTCGGCCTTTTCACGTTGTTTACCCTGCAAATACTTAATGAGACCCCAGCACTGTTTAATAACAGCGGTAAACTCATCTACTAGGGGCTTGGTTTCGGCACCAAACTGTTGTTCGAATTCCTCCAGCTGCTTAATGGTCTCTTCGGCCGCGATACGCCCATACTGCAAAGACTGAATCTTAATGGTGTAACTAAACCGCTCGTGAGCCTCGGCAATATAGTGCGCCGTAGCGGTGGCCGAGCGCCATAAGCTATTGCCTAGGGGATAGAAGTTCTCGGCTGGCATCATCCGGACCAGATCAAAGATCTTGCCCTCTAGTTGGTGCGCCAGCACGTAGACTTTTAATTGTTCGACTGATGATTTTGTTGGCATAATTTTCCTCCTTATACCGCTCCTTAAGAGCACCCCTGCCCTTATAGTAGCCGAACAAAAACCGAACGTCAAGACCCAGCATCTGGTATAATGGAGCGCATGAGTTCTCGAGTATTTAGTTTTGAAACAAATCATGGACAGGTAACCACGCCATTATTTATGCCAGTCGGCACCATTGGGGCGGTTAAGGGTGTTTCTCCAGAAGAAACGCGCGCTACGGGTGCGCAAATCATGCTCAGTAACACTTATCATATGCATGTTCGCTTGGGCGAAGAGATTGTTAAAAAGCAGGGCGGCCTGCAGAAGTTTACGGGCTGGAATGGCCCGATGCTTACGGATAGTGGTGGTTTTCAGGTATTTAGTTTGGCCAAGCTCCGTAAGATTACCGAAGAGGGCGTGACCTTTGCCGAACCACGGACGGGATCTAAGATCGTACTAA
>CAYXHD010000082.1:0-3495 GCA_964464915.1 uncultured Candidatus Saccharibacteria bacterium | reverse complement strand
TCGCGGGGTTATTGTTGATATCGATGAAACGGTTACATCAATTACTGCGGCGGTTGATGAGGCCGAGCGCGTCAGTGGTATCCCTATCCATCGAGCAACCATTAGTATTGATGGCGCATCGGTGCGTAGCCTTAACTCCAGCGGTGTTATTGCCGTTAGCCATGCTGATCATGAGATCCAACCCGAGGATGTGCATCGCGTAGAAGATGCGGCGACTGCCGTTCAGCTGCCGGCCAATCATGAGATTGTACAGGTCTTCCCAAGACGTTACACCGTAGATGGTGAGGCGGTTATTAAAGATCCTGCCGGCATGACCGGCGTTCGTCTAGAAGTAGAAAGTCATATTATTACGGCGCATACCGGTGCGCTTAAAAACCTCCATCGCGTACTGGACCAAGCTGGTGTAGATATTGAGGGTCAAGTTTTGGTTCCGATTGCCGCTGCCGAGACGGTGCTTACCAAGCAACAGAAAGAGCTAGGTGTAGCAATTGTTGATATTGGCGCTGGCACAACTGGCGTGGCCGTTTATCAAGAGGGTAGTGTAGTGCACAGTGGGATCCTGCCCATTGGGTCTGGTCATATCACCAACGATTTAGCGATTGGCTTACGTACCAATGTTGATACCGCAGAGCACATTAAACTTACCTATGCCGAAGTTACTCAAGATCTTGCGGCTAAGTCTGAAGTTGTCAAAATACCCGAGCTTGGTGTTGATCAAAATGTAGAGAGGCGCCACCTGGATATGATCGTGACTTCACGCGTAGCTGAGATGTTTGAAATGATTGCGGCAGAAATGCGCAAGGCCGGTAAAGATGTTATGTTGCCAGCCGGTGTAGTTATTACGGGCGGCGGCGCAAATTTAAAAGGCCTCGTGGCCTATGCCAAACAAGGCCTTAAGTTACCAGTAAGCATTGGTAGGCCCAAAGACTTTAATGGGCTAGTTGATCGTATTGACGATCCTGCTTTTGCTGCGCCCATTGGCTTGATGCTTTCAAACATGCAATTTGGTGGCGCGGTACGCCACAATAAACGCAAGAGCGGCGGCGGTGCGGGTGGTTCATTTGGCAAAATCAAAGACACGCTCAAGCGCTTTTTGCCATAGTTCTTTGGGCCCAGAACGTAGCAGCAGGGTCTTGTGAATAATGATATCCATTTGGATATCATTTAGTTTTTAGGGAGTATTTGGTGTTCAGACACATTCTTTACAAAATCTTTTGTGTACAATTTGGCTTGAATATTCAATGTTTGAGTAGGTTACTTTACGATAAAGTGGCTCTATGTAGGAGTAAAATCAGGGTGTATACAAAACTTGTACAGGTTTAAATCGCAATATCAGCCCGAATAAACTATTTGCATCATCTGAATACATTTCATATACTAGAGTTGTGGTAAGGAATTAATTATGGCAGAAATACTACCGGAAGTCGAAACGTTTGCCCGCATTAAAGTTGTGGGTATTGGTGGTGGTGGTGGCGCTGCCGTTGAGCGCATGATTGCCTCCAGCGTGCGCGGCATCGAATTTATTGCAATAAACACTGATGCACAGGCTTTGCATTACTCACACGCAACGCGCAAAGTCCACATTGGTCAGCAAACCACTCGCGGTTTAGGTTCTGGTGCAGATCCTGAGGTTGGTCGACGCTCGGCCGAAGAAAGTGAAAAAGAAATTGCCGAGGTGCTTAAGGGCGCCGATATGGTATTTATAACATTGGGCGCCGGTGGTGGTACCGGTACGGGCGCAGCTCCATTAGTTGCCCAAATTGCCAAAGAGAGTGGTGCGCTGGTAGTGGCTATTGCGACTAAGCCGTTTGCGTTTGAAGGTGAGCGCCGTAGTAGAATTGCTGACGCTGGTATTGCCGACATTAAGGATAATGTAGACACTCTTATTGTTATCCCAAATGATCGACTGTTACAGACCATTGATCGTAAGACTTCATTACTGGATGCTTTTGGTGTTGTTGATGACGTGCTGCGCCAGGGTGTGCAGGGTATCTCTGACCTCATCACCGTTCACGGACTGATCAATCTGGACTTTGCTGACGTTAAAGCAATTATGAGTAATGCCGGCTCGGCGCTGATGGGTATTGGCCGGGCTAGTGGCGAGAACCGTGCCATTGAGGCTGCCCGCCAAGCTATTGATTCGCCATTGCTTGAGCTTAATATTGAAGGGGCTAAGGGGGTACTCTTTAATATCACTGGCGGTCGCAACATGAGCATGCATGAAATTGATGAAGCCGCTAAGACAATTACCAGTGCCGTAGATGAAGACGCCAACATCATATTTGGTGCCGTCCTAGACGAGAGTCTTGATGACGACATTATGATTACGGTTGTAGCAACTGGTTTTGACGGTGGCGAGAGTGGTCACCGAGAGAACTTTAGCTTTAACGCGCCTCAACCCGAGCCGGCTGATGAGTATGTAGATGCCCTGTATGGCGCGCCAAGCTATACCGAGCGCAAGCCGTTTATTGACGAGGCTCCACGCCGCTTTGAGCCTACACCAGAAGAAGATGTACCCAGTATTGAGCCAGAAGAGACTCCAGATGAGTTGCTTGAAGTAGAGCCAGCCCGACGCAAGCCTGAAGTTGGCAAGCCATTTGTGCATAAACCCACTAAGTCTACAGCCCCGGATGACGATGATGACGACTTAGACATCCCTACCTTTATGCGTCATAAAATTGATTGATAGGAGTTCATGAGAATATACCTGTTTGTAGCTGAAGATGGTGAGGCAGCACAACGACTCGTACGGCAGGCCAACGAGAGGCAATTGGTTGTGCATCAGCATACGGGCGATGACGCCGAAGGGGCAAGATTGCGCCAAACATATGACATCACAACTCGTCCTGCAGTATTAATTACATTAGAAGATGGCAGTTATGTGCGCATGTGGCAAGGAGCTTTGCCAGAAATTTCAGAACTGGCCTACGCTGCACAGGGGCGCTCATGAATGGTAGTGTAGTGCTAAACTTTATTGATTTGTTTGCCTTTGTGGCCAATGGCTTGGTGGTGATCCATATCATTGCCAGCTGGATACCGAGCATCAAAAGGTGGCCTGGAGCCGAGACTGCACTTGGTATGGCCGAGGTTATTCTCTTGCCGGCTCGTAAACTTATTCCGCCCAAAGGGCCCCTAGACTGGTCACCGCTGGTGACCATTGTTGGTCTACAGCTCCTGCAGAGCTTATTGCACAACTTGCTTTAGTAGAGAAAAAAACGTAAACTGTAGGTAATAAATGCGTTTGAGTGGCAATCAACCACAAGCAGCGAGAAGAACGGTCAAGGCTTAGTAGAACTCGACGGGTGGCCCGTAACAGCCATAAGTAAGAGCTAAGAGTAATCTCTTGGAAACTGGATGGTACCGTCCCCGACAGGGGATTCCAGTGGACGAGGGATTATATTGTTTTATAAGGAACTACTCAATGGCAGACAAAAGCGAATTAGCCCAAATTGAAGAAAAAATGCTGCAAACCTGGAAAGATGAGGGTACATTCCA
>CAYXHD010000081.1:0-3520 GCA_964464915.1 uncultured Candidatus Saccharibacteria bacterium | reverse complement strand
CCTCGATATGCTATGGTAATCGCATAAGACAACTTAGGAGAAACAATGACTCAACGAATCAAATCTTTTGGCTACAAAGCTGCTGCCGCTAGTGCTATGGCTCTGAGCTACACCCAGGTAGCTCGTGGTGCAGAATGTTCAGTAGACGGTAACAGTGCCGCAACCGGTGCTGCTTGTGCTGCTCCAGACGGTGCCGCCGACAACCTGTTTGTAACCGGTGGTATCTTTCAGCAAATTTCTAACACTTTGATCTTCTTGGTTGGCGCTATCGCCGTTATCATGCTGATCATCGGTGGTTTGCGCTACGTTACCAGTAACGGTGAGGCCGCCAGTATTAAGGGCGCCAAAGACACCATTACCTATGCCATCATCGGTATCATTGTAGCCATGCTCTCCTTTGCTCTTGTCTCGTTTGTTATTGGTCGATTCAGCGGCGTTAGCTCTTAAGCTAAGTCGCGGCCAACTAAAAAACCTCCTTATTTTGAGGAGGTTTTTTAGTTACCCAAGAAACGGACTCTGGACATTGCTGATTATGCAGCGGAGACTTTAATCTTCTTGACTTTTTCTACCACAACCTTTGGTATGGTAAGGGTCAGGACGCCGTCTTTAAGACTGGCTACGGCCTTTTCTGCAACGGTACTGGTTGGCAAGATCACCGAGCGGCTAAATGAGCCCCAGTAGCACTCTTGCACGTAGTAGTTGTCACGCGTGACTTCAGTCTCTTCTTTGCGCTCGCCACGTAGGGTTACTACGTCTTCAGAAACACTCACATCAATATCTTCGGCTTTGACACCGGCGATAGGAGCCTTAATAACTACTGAGTCTTTGGTTTGGTAGACGTCTACGGCCAGTTGGCCTTCTAGCTCTTCGCCAAGCCAATCTTCAGTTGGTTCTACTACAGTTTCTTCCAGGAATTGCTCCTGCAAGATATCATCATCTAACAAATCTTGTTCTTTCTTATTGGCCATGTGCGTCATCCTCCCTTATGTCGGTCACACCCACCTCGTGTTGCTTTCGCAATTGACCCTTGTGTATCATTATAACTATACAATTACGGAAGCGCAACACAATGACTACAGATACACTGCTACAAAAAGTTGTGGAGTTTACAACACCAACCAACTGTCTCCTCTGCTTTAAAGAACCCAAGATTATATGCGATGCGTGCTATGGACGAGCATTGTCTCCCCTGCCCCCAGGCGACATAGACGCGGTGACAAGTTATGAGGATCTTGGCAAAGAACTCATTGGGCGATTTAAGTTTAATGGCGATCAAGAGGCTGGTCGGCTATGCGCGCATTACATGGCGGCTTTGGTGCAGGCTGACGATTATGACGTAGTAACGGCCGCTACCACCACCCCAGCACGACGTCGCCAGCGCGGTTATGATCAGGCAGAGGTTTTAGCAAAAGAAGTCGCGCATCGATTACGGTTGCCGTACGCCAAATCCCTGGTACGGATTAAGAATACCCATCAGATTGGGAAGGGTCGGCTAGAGCGCCTGGCGCAAAGTGAGGGACTGTATGTGGCGGTTAATACCGCAAAGATTACTTTTAGGCGAGTACTACTCGTTGACGACGTGACTACTACGGGGGCTACGATGCGGTCGGCAGCCCAGACGTTACTTGACTCAGGCGCCGTAAGCGTTTATTGTTTGGCCTTTGCACGGGATGTGTAGAGTATGCACAGTAGCTCTTGAATACTGTATACAATTTATGATAAAATATATAGTACTATGAACTTCGATCCAGCAACTCCTTACAATAATCTCTCCCATCTGCCCCCAGACTTTGAGATCACGAGCAGTAAGATACTTATTGCCAGCATGGCTGCGGGAGAGGCTCTGGCAGAGCTCAACGGTATGCTAATCAAGCGTCGTAACATTGCAAGTAGCCAGGACCTGTTGTCTCCCCTCTTGATACCGGAGGCGGTTTCAAGCTCAGGGATTGAGAATATTATCACCACCAATGATCAGGCTTATCGTGCGCAAGTTTCTGGCTTTAGTGAGCAGGCCCCAATCGCTAAAGAAGTGCTGAATTATACTGCTGCCATGAGGCGGGGTTTTAACCGGCTTACGGCTAATAACTTTCTGGCCACTAATGACTTTCTTGATATGCAAGCAATTTTAGAGCCAAAAAAGAACGGCATAAGGAAAAACCCAGGAACACAGTTATCTAACCCGGCAACTCGAGAGGTTTTTTATACGCCGCCTGTTGGCGAGCCTTTGATAAGGCGCCTACTGGCTGATTTTGAGAAGTACTTTAACGCTGCATCACCACCCCATGAGGTCTTTGCGCGTATGGCCCTACTTCATTATCAGTTTGAGGCCATTCATCCATTCCTTGATGGCAATGGACGTACGGGTAGAATGTTGATGCCATTGTACTTGATTAAGCAGGGCAAACTAAGTGTCCCGGTGCTGTTCATAAGTAGTTTTATCTTAAGGAACCGCAGCGAATACTATCGGCGTTTACGACGGGTAACATCTCACCAAGAATGGGAGGAGTGGGTACTATACATTCTTAAAGCTACTGAGCAACAAGCTATATATACCAGTAGAGTATTTAAGCGAGTTGAGGTGGCCACCCTGAACGTTCAGAACACCTTGAGTAGTGAGAAGCCATCAATGCGTAGCGCCGAGCTTCTGGACTTTCTATTTTCGCATGTATACTTTACCGAAAAGATGTTTGAGGAAGCCCTTAATATTAGCTATCGAACCGCACTAAAGTATCTCCTTCGCCTAGAAGAGCTAGGTATTATTGGTAAGTCTAAAGAGCCTGGAAGAAATCGAAACCTCTATATCACGCCGCAGTATATCAAGATATTGAAGTCGGTTTAGAGGCTTGGCATTAAAGGCTCGGTCGAGTCGTCAGTAAGCTGCTTGCTTACAAAGTCCCAATCAACCACATTCCAAAACGCCGTAATATAATCTGGGCGGGCGTTCTGATAATCCAGATAGTAGGCGTGTTCCCAGACATCTAGGGCAAGGACAGGCTTTTTATTGAGCTTAAGGGGGCTATCGGCGTCGTGCATGCCAATAATCTCCAGCTTGCCACCGTCAAGTGCCAGCCAAGCCCAACCACTGCCAAAGTGAGTGGTGGCGGTATCGGTAAACTGTTGCTTAAAGGTCTCAAAATCACCAAAGGCTTCATCGATGGCGGCGGCCGCATCGCCAGTGGCTACTCCCCCGCCCTGTGGGCTCATACCGTACCAGTAAAAGCTGTGGTTCCAAGCCTGGGCAGCATTGTTGTACAGCCCACCATCGCTCTTGGTAATAATTTCTTCTAGGCTAGCCTCGCCAAAGTCCTGACTCTCCAGTGCGGTATTGAGCTTATCGATGTAGGCTTTGTGGTGCTTGCCATAGTGATATTCCAGCGTCTTGGCGCTAATATTGGGCTCAAGCGCACCCATTTCATACGGTAATTCTGGTAATGTAAATTTCATAAATGTTCCCTCCTCAAGCAATCTGGCGGAGAGGGTGGGATTCGAACCCACGAGACGCTTGCACGCCTGCTGGTTT
>CAYXHD010000080.1:0-3574 GCA_964464915.1 uncultured Candidatus Saccharibacteria bacterium | reverse complement strand
GCGGCCCGTACCAGCGGGTCATCACCGGAGGTGCCAAGGCTCATATTAATTACTTGGGCGCCCTGATCAATAGCATAGATGATTGATTGTGCGACATCGTCACTAAAACCGTTACCGTTGTCATCTATTACCTGTAATGGCAAGATTTTAGCGCCGCGACTTACGGTGGCGATGCCAAGCCCGTTATTTGACGTAGCGCCAGCCAGTCCAGAAGTTTCTGTGCCGTGCGACACCCCAATGCCCGATGAATTAAGCGTGCCAGCTTGAGGTTGATTATCCCCCGCCACAAAGTCCCAGCCGCGATAATCGTCGGTATAGCCGTTGTTGTCGTCGTCTAGCCCATTGCTTTCTTTACCGCCACCAGACTCGCCAGCGTTAATCTTCCACTGGTTAGCAAGATCTACATGGTTCAGTGCAAAACCGCTATCAATCACCGCAATGGTCACATTACTACTACTATTGGTGTAGTCCCAGGCGGCCGGTGCGTTGATGTTTTGTAAGTACCATGTTGAGTTGTAGTAGGTGTCATTAGGAGTATCTAGTAAGTAGTAGCGCTTTTGGCCGAGCGGCGCCGTTGCGGCCAGCTGGTTGGTAATCACTCGTTTGGGGTTGTTAGCGGTGGTGGCGGGTGATTCTTGCTCGTTCGGTTGAGCCTGGGTAGCCTGTTTGGCTGCGGGTTGTTCTGGCTGGAGGCTTACCGGCGGCTGCTGGTTGTGCTTAATAACCAATGCCGAGGTTAGTGCAATGGCAATGGTGGCTCGGAGCAAGTTTTTGGGTGTGATGACCATAACCCTCATCTTCATCAATCTTATGGTTATTATACCAGACACCTGCTAAAAATTGTTATGCTAAAATCAAGGTATGGCACGAGCAACAAAACTTAAACGCAGCCTGGGGTTGCCGCTGGTTACCCTCTATGGCCTAGGTAACATCTTGGGTGCTGGTATTTATATCCTGATAGGTAAGGTTGCTGGTGAAGCGGGCTACAGTATGGTGTTGTCGTTCTTGATTGCCATGGTGGTTTCCGGCCTCACAGCGTTCTCGTATATGGAGCTTTCCGGACGTTTTCCGGCTAGTGCCAGTGTATCGGTCTATCTCCATAAAGCTTTTGGCAAACAGTGGCTATCTGTTGCCGTTGGCTTGGCGATGGTGGCGGCCGGTATTACCTCGGCAGCAACGTTAGCTAAGGGTTTTGCCGGTTATGCTGGGACGATGGTTGCGGTACCGGAATTGCTACTGAGTGTAGGTCTCTTGATTGCAATTGGACTGCTTGCCATTAAGGGTATTGGCGAGTCGGCCCTAGTGGCTGGGTTGTTTACCTTTATAGAGATAGCTGGCTTGGCTATGGTGATAGCTACTGGCCGGGCTTCATTGGGTTCGTTTGATCTGGGTACGCTAGCTAAGATTGATCCTGCGGTTGGGTTTGCTGGCGTCATGGGCGGTGCCTTCTTGGCATTTTATGCCTTTATTGGTTTTGAAGACATGGTGAATGTTGCCGAGGAAACTAAAAACCCGCAGCGGACCATGCCCCTGGCGATTCTTATATCGTTGATTGCTTCTACGGTCTTGTATCTGTTAGTGGCTATTGTGGCGATAGCTGCCGTACCACCTGCCGAGCTAGCCGCCAGCAAGGCTCCGCTGCTGTTAGTGTATAGTCGTCAAGCTGGTAATGCAGCGCTGTTCTTAACCATTATTGGCATCACCGCCGCCGTGAATGGGGTTATTGTGCAAGTTATTATGGGCTCACGCATCCTGTTTGGACTGTCCAAACAAGGCTGGATTGATGGCCGCCTATCTGAAGTGAACAAAGATACCAAGACACCACTGATTGCTACGGTAGTTGTTGTTGGGTTGATGATTATTGCCTGCCTGGCGCTACCGCTGGTCTCTTTGGCCCGGCTTACCAGTTTGATAGTGTTGGCAATATTTGCGCTGGTCAATTGCTCCTTGATAGTAATTAAGCGCCGACATCCTAACCATAAAGGCCTTATAACGGTTCCTACGATTATTCCCTATATGGGACTAGTGAGCTGTGTCATAATCATTCTGTATGAGATGAGAATTTTCTAACTGCATTAGACTTGCAAAGGAGTATACTGCATATATGAACGATGCATCAGACTGGTACCGACAACTCAAGAAACCCGGCTGGGCGCCACCAGAATCGCTATTTGGTCAGGTATGGAGCGTGCTGTATGTAATTATCTTTGTGGTAAATGGGTATGTGCTCACATTACTGGGGCAAGGCAAGATCGGCTGGATGGTAGCTCTCCCCTTTTGGCTCAACCTATTCTTTAATGCTATCTTTGCTCCTATTCAGTTTGGCTTGCGTAATAACCTGCTGGCGGTGGTAGATATTCTGCTGGTGCTTGGGACGATTGTTTGGGCCATGATAGCCATCTGGCCTCATGCCAAGTGGGTTGCGGTCGCTTTTGTGCCCTATTTGGTCTGGGTTAGTATTGCTACCGTGCTACAGATTAGCATTTTTTGGCTCAATAGATAAATAGACAAATAAACACATCTGTGCTATAGTTAGAACAACTGAAAAGTGGATACCGAAGTTTCTTATATATAACTCTCGTATGTGCTTCTCGGATAGAGATATATAGAAAGAAACAAGAAAGGTCCCTTTTAATGAAAAACTCTTATTCTGCACGCCCTAACCGTGGCGGGCAGCGCTATAACGTAAGTAAAGCTTATACTAGTCGTCGTCCAAAACGATCTGGTACCTACATTGACCCGTCAAAGTTTGTAAATAAAGCCACCACTCCTGCTGAACAGGTAGTATATGAAGCAAAGCACAAGTTTATTGACTTTGCCTTTAGTGATGCCATTAAACGCAACATTATTGCTGCTGGTTATGAAACTCCATCGGCTATTCAGGATCAAGCTATTCCGCTGATTCTTGAAGGCAATGACGTAATTGGCCTGGCTAACACCGGTACCGGTAAGACGGCTGCCTTTGTGCTGCCTATGCTGGAGCGTATTAAGGATGTTAAGACCAATGGTACCCAAGTACTGATTATGGCTCCTACCCGTGAGCTAGCTACTCAGATTGACGACGAATTCCGCAAGTTTGCCCGCGGTCTTGGTTTGTACTCGGTGGTATGTGTAGGTGGTATGAGCATTGGTAACCAAATCCGTGCGCTGTCACGTCGCCCACAAGTAGTTATTGGTACGCCAGGTCGCCTTAAAGACCTCGTAAACCGCCACGTACTTAAGCTCAAAGAAGTCAGTGTACTCGTCCTTGACGAAGCTGACCAGATGCTCGATATGGGCTTTATTGTTGATATCAAGTTCCTGGTTGGTCAATTACCTCAAGAGCGCCAATCACTGTGCTTTAGTGCTACCATGACTCCGGCTATTCGTGAGCTCGTTAACGGAATGATGGCTCCCGACCCAGCTGTTGTAAGTGTTCGTACTCGAGAGACCAGTGAACACGTAGAACAAGACGTTGTTCGCGTTAGCGGTGGTAAAGAACAAAAGTTTGAAAAACTAGTTCAACTGCTAGAACAAGAAGACTTTGATAAGATTCTGATCTTTGGCGAAACTAAGTTTGGCGTACAGCGTTTGG
>CAYXHD010000079.1:0-3582 GCA_964464915.1 uncultured Candidatus Saccharibacteria bacterium | reverse complement strand
TTCTACTTGCTCCTTGCGCTTCTTGTCGGCTTCAGCATTAGCTTCGGCCTCGGCTTGCATGCGCTTAATATCTTCTTCGCTAAGGTTACCACTATTCTGGATGGTAATGTGTTGTTCTTTGCCAGTCCCCTTGTCTTTGGCACTAACGTTTACAATACCATTAGCGTCGATGTCAAAGGTAACTTCGATTTGAGGCACGCCGCGTGGTGCGGGTGGAATGCCATCAAGGATGAAGCGACCGAGCGATTTGTTATCGGCAGCAAACTCACGCTCACCTTGCAGAACGTTGATCTCTACACTGGTTTGACTATCGGCAGCTGTACTAAATACCTGACTTTTGCTTGATGGAATCGTCGTATTGCGCTCAATGAGTTTGGTGCTGACGCCACCCATAGTCTCAAGACCAAGTGACAGTGGAGTTACGTCGAGCAGTAGTACGTCTTTAACATCACCGGCAAGCACGCCACCCTGAACAGCAGCGCCGAGGGCTACCACTTCGTCGGGGTTAACACCCTTAAGTGGTTCTTTGCCAAATACCTCCTGAACCTTAGCCTGAACAGCTGGCATGCGAGTCATACCACCAACCAAGATTACTTCGTTGATGTCTTTGGCAGTTAGGCCAGCATCCTTAAGAGCGGCTTGAGCAGGAGCAACCGTCTTTTCAATGAGTGGAGCAACCAGGCTCTCTAGCTTGGCGCGGCTCATGGTGTACACAAAGTGCTTTGGACCATTAGCGTCGGCAGTAATGAATGGCAGGTTAATTTCGGTTTCTTGGGCAGATGATAGCTCAATCTTAGCCTTTTCGGCAGCTTCTTTAAGGCGCTGTACGGCGGCTTTGTCGTCGCGCAGATCAATGCCCTCTTGCTTCTTAAACTCATCAATAAGGGCGTTCATGATGACGAGGTCAAAGTCGTCACCGCCTAGGTGAGTATCGCCATTGGTACTGCGGACTTCGAAGACGCCTTCACCCAGTTCAAGGACTGAAACATCGAAGGTACCGCCACCGAGGTCGTAGACTACGATCTTTTCTTCAGCCTTCTTTTCGAGACCGTAAGCCAGTGCAGCCGCAGTTGGCTCGTTAATGATGCGCTTAACCTCGAGGCCAGCAATCTTACCGGCATCCTTAGTGGCTTGGCGCTGGGCATCGTTAAAGTAAGCTGGCACGGTAATAACCGCTTCGGTTACTGGGGCGCCCAAGAAGGCTTCGGCATCGGCCTTGAGCTTGCCAAGGACCATAGCAGCGATTTCTTCAGGGCTGTAGTTTTTGTCACCCATGGTAACTTTTGTGGCATCGCCGTCTTTAACAATCTTGTACGGCATGAGCTTAATATCGCGCTGGACCTCTTCGTCTTCAAACTTGCGACCAATTAAACGCTTGGCACTAAAGATGGTATTTTCGCCATTAATAACGGCCTGGCGCTTGGCACTTTGGCCTACCAGGCGCTCACCACTCTTATTAGTAGCCACCATACTTGGGGTGGTGCGACTACCTTCTGCATTAGTAATGATGGTTGCTTGACCACCCTCCATAACGGCCATGGCACTGTTAGTTGTTCCTAAATCGATTCCAATAATTTTACCCATAATTATCTCCTTACTTTCTAATGACTTTAACCATTGCTGGTCTAATTACTTTTTCTCCAAGCTTATAACCGGCTTGCAACTCCTCGGATACCTCTTCTTGATCCCCCTCACCCTCGGCAGCGATTGCCTCCATGCTGTTGTGATCAAAGGGTTGGCCGACGGTCTCTACTTTACTCACGCCCATGCCAGTAAAAGTATCGGATGCTTGCTTGGCAACTCCAGCTACCCCCTTGGCCCAAGCATTATCTTTGAGTTCTTCTGGGACATGAGCTAGAGCACGGTCAACATTGTCGATGAGTGGCAGAAGCTGAAGGACAACATCTTGCTTAGCGAGCTCCAGAACGGACGCTTGCTGATCGGCCACCCGGCGGCGGTAGTTGTCGAACTCGGCCTGGAGGCGCTGTAAATGAGCAGTTAATTCACCAATTTGCTGAGCCGACTCAATGTCGCTAGCGGCCCCAGCCACAAAAGCAGCTTCTTCGTCTTGCGTCTGATCCTCGGGAATTTCGTTAACTTTATCTTTAATATCCTTTTTGCTCATCATATCCTCCTAATTCAATACTTCTTCAAGCAATCGGCCGGTGTAATCGACTAACCCGATTGTCTTCTCGTAACTCTGGCGTGTTGGCCCAAGCACACCCACATAACTATTGCTACTAAGCGGCGAGGCAAAGCGGGCAATAATCAAGCTAGCGCCACTGGCTTTGCCGATGGGGTTCTCAGTGCCAATATAGACACTAATACGACCTTCAGGCGCAGCCTCTGTGAGCCACTCATCTAGGTTATCGAGCAAGCGAGCTACTTCGTAGGCCTGGGCACCAAGCAAGAACTCGGGCTGACCAAACAATCCGGCCAGACCAGTGGTATACAGTCCGTGTCCGGTAAAAGCCAGACCAACATTGCCGGTTACTTCTGCCAAACTATCGGCAGCTTGTTTGATGGCTCGTTCAACTTCGCCAGCACTTTTAACTCGCTTAGCAATAGCCTGACTTACGCGCCCATCAGCCGGAGCATTCTCTTTAGAGTTAACGTATGCACGGTAACCTTTATCAGTTGGAACCCGCCCAGCGCTAATATGCGGTTGATAAATGTAACCGAGTCGCTCTAAGGCTGCCATTTCTGACCTAATAGTAGCTGAGCTAGCCTCAAACATCTGGCTTAAAGCCAGCGAACCAACAGGTTCAGCAGTTTGGGCATACAGCTCAACAACGGCATGCAAGATAGATTGTTGTCGGGGAGTCAAATTGGCACTCCAAGTTACTTAGCGCTAATGACTCAATTGTAGAGTAATTGGCACTCGACTGTCAAGAGTGCTAACTCGTAATGTGGCTGTGCTTTCATTACCCTTAACAACTCGTTACAATATCTGATGTAATCCGCCCTTCGACAACCAGGAGTCTCCGTGACTACTCTCCCCGTTATCATCGTTGACATCGACGACGTCCTGCACGCCTACGGTCACCCGCACTTCACCAAGCACGTCGAGCGTGTGCTTGGGGTGAGCTACCCCTACGAAGATCGCGTTCACCCGTACCTCAACGCCATGTTCCCGCATGTCACCAAGGAGCAAGAGCTGGAGATCGTCCACATGGTCTACGACGATCCGGAGTTCTGGGAAGACATGCCTATCCCATACTCGGTTGAGGCGCTGCAGATCCTGCGACAGCACTTCCACCCGATCGCCGTTACGGCTCGGCCGGCGATGATCAGCGCTCGTACACGGATGTGGCTGGACCTTCATCACATCGAGGTCTTCCGAGAGGAGCCGATCTTCATCGGACTCAACGGTTCGGCCGAGAACGTCACAACCAAGCTTGGTCATGCTCTCGCCCATGAAGCGGTCGCCATGATCGACGACACCCGCCATCATCTCGACGGCTGTGCAGAAGCTGGCATCGCTGGACTCCTGTTCGACCGCCCATGGAACCGGAACGAACCCGATCACGAGGACTTCATCAGGGTGCACGACTGGCGAGAGATCACCGAGCAGCTCATGAG
>CAYXHD010000078.1:0-3698 GCA_964464915.1 uncultured Candidatus Saccharibacteria bacterium | reverse complement strand
GTTCCAGCAACTGAAAGAATAAGCAAGAGAGTAGGAATCAGCATTTTCTTTACTGTCTGTTTCATCTCAACAACATATCCTCTACTACTAAACCCTTAAACGTGATCGGAATATCCAAGCCATCTATACCCTGTGCTGATCGTGTTTCCATAATCTGGTACGAGATAGCCAAATCAGACATCAAATTTTCAGTAAGTTCAGCAAAATCTTCTGCTGCGCTCGTGGTACCGTAGTGCGAAGCAAACCCAGGATAAAAATTTATGTTAGGATATTGTGGCAGCTTATATGAATTCTTTGTCGTCCATGCTGAATCACCATAACTAAAGTCGTATGGATTTTCTTTTATAAAACTCATATCACCATTCAAACCTCTGAAATGATACGCATGTGCAAATTCATGGAGTACAGTTGAATAAGCAAAGATATTAACCGTGCCAGGGTCGAGTTCTCCCGAAGGAAACACAGTGTTACTAATACCAAACTGTATCTCGTCTGTGATATATCGCCCACTTGCGCCGGGCATATCCCATTTTAGGAAAATTTTCTCTATGTTTGCTTGACGATAAAGTTTAGCGGGCAAGTCAGAGATACCCATGATAAGCGCTATTGCGGAGCCTTTTACCCCATACCATGTGTGTGTCGTCCTTATTACATATTCTGTAGGACTACGAATATAGCCAAGAGAACCAATTCCTCCTTCTTCATATAGAATAATTGCCGTACGAGACGCTTTACCGGTAGACGCGTCTACCTGCTGTGCAAAATCGTTCAGAATACTTATGATACTATCAAAATCTCTAACCTCTACCTGGTTGATTCGATCGATATATACTTGACCGTCTGTGTAAGCCTTTGATTGATTCCGCAATACACTTGTATCAAGCAATCTTGCTGGCTTGCGTGGTTGTGGACGAGTATCAGGTACGTTAATCGGTACTGTCGGCGTACTCGTAACCGGTGGCCGGTTATTCCCTGACTCACTCGTGCCATAACATGGGAAACTGTATGGATGATGTAGCCATTTTTCACCATATTCATCTGAGGAGTTTTCAGCAGATGACAAAGCACGGTCGGTATCAGCACCGTATGATCCATCTGTCGGAATGGAGGTGCCGGTTTTTTGTCTCCATTCACTTTGGAAGCATAGAATTACCTGTTGATCAGTACCATCTCGTGGATAACCAAGGGCATCGAGTCGTCCGCGAGTGAAGGTTGGACTGGCTGTGGTTGGTGTTGTCGTTCCCCGTGTATTTACCGCACCTGTTGTGGTCCGGGATGGGTTAACATAGCCTTCGCGGGCTGCAAAATACATAATGGCGTAGCTGTATCTGCCGGCGTAAGCCTGATCATCAGAAGCCAGCTCGTCACCAATTGGTGCTGGGGTACCAGCTCTAAAAAGATCATCCCGCCGTAATCGTATAAATGACACCAGCGCTGCGCGGGTACGTGGCCCCCACTCTCCATCAACCGGTCCGGCATCAAAGCCCATATCGTTTAAACAAACTTGTAAATTGCGGACTGCTTGTCCTGAGGTCGTCTGGCCGTCACCAACTTTGGTTTGCAAACTAAAACTGCCGGCTGCTATGTCAAACGTGGTCAGAGAGCCTGCCGGAGCGTTCACCGGTGGACAATAAGCAGGATAACTGATCGTACCGCCAATCGGAACTGTACTGCCAGTACCTGAGCCACCTGGTGTTGGCGGGGCTGGTGGGACTATCTTAATCTCGTTACCTTGTGCATCACAGGCCCAACTGACGTTACCGATCAAGGTATTAGTACCATTGACGGTTTCACCTGCGCTGTTAATGTCTATGGCATGGATGAATGCACTGTGGATCTGGGAATCCCAGTATTTCTGATCTGGGTTAAATTCAAAGCCGTGTATACCGGTTATCTGGTGGGCAACGTTCACATCATCCCGCTGCGAAGTCGTGTTCACTGGTGTGCCTTCACCGTCAATGTAGATGTGCACTTGGATAGAACGTGTTGGCACATCTGGGTCAAATGCCCAACCCCGAATAAGCTTGCATGAGTTATCGTCTACCACGCCGGTTGGTGCCCAGGCATTGGTGCGTGGTGTTGCACCGGTAGGATCGCCACAGTCTACATTACCACCACCAATCCAGACGTTTTTGGATACGTCCCCAAAGTTCGCTTCTTTATCATAGTCGATGGCGTAGATGTTAATGCTGTGCACTCCAGTTAGGTTGCGTTCTGCCATGGAGTACTCAAAACCGTGACGGCCAGTTACCCCTGGATAGAAGTTGTTCACATCTGCCCGAAGCTTGTCTGTCGTCAACGCTTCAATCATGACATCATCAAGATAGACGTGGTAGGTAATAGACGTTGCAGGCGTATCCAGATCAAAAGTCCAGCCGAGAATAAGCTGACAAATATCCGTTGAATCGACACGGCCAATTGGTGCTTGCTCACTTGGTGCTGGCACCCCGCCTGAACCGCTACAGGTATATTCTTTGACGCCAATAAACGCATTCCTGACGCCACTGTATTCACCAGTAGAAATATGGTCTAGTGCGTAGAGTTCAAGTCGGTGTATCCCTTGTCCTCGGTAACCATCAGGGATTGTAAAAATAAAGCCGTGTGCAATGGCCGCATCTGCCCCCTGCGACGCAAACTCTGTCTGTACATCAGGACGTAGTTCAGTGGTCTGTAGATCGTACGGTGCACCACCATCAATATATATATGGTAGCGGGTTGCGGTATTAATGCTGTCACGGTCAAGCACCCAGCCTGTGGCAACGCTACATTCAGCAGAATCCAGCACACCCTGTGGGGCGTAGTCATTCTTTGGTCCAGTATCTGCACATGTATACGACAGGTCGCCAATTAACTTGTTCCGCGCACCGCCGGAGTATTGTCCATCAGCTCGAAGGTCAAGTGCATAGAGTCGTACGGCATGCGAGCCAGTGGTACGGTATAGGTCCGGCAGTACTATCGTATAGCCATGAAGCGCATTGGCGTCGGCGGCGTATTGAGCATTCACGTCTGCTCGTAACTGGTCTGTCACCGTTGTCACCGACGGACTGGCGGCATCATCAATGTAGGCGTGGACAACAGTCGTGGCGTTAATGGAATCTTTATCTAATGCCCAGCCCTGGATAATCCGGCAATCAAGATTATCGACAAAACCTTCAGGATCATGGTCATTGGCCGGATCTGTTGGAGTAACCGGTGTGCACGGCCCCATGTTCATGCTGACGTCGCCGTTAGCAAGGAGTACATTATTGTCAGATTTTCCAAACTGACCAGCTGCATTCAGGCTAATGCCATAAACTTGCACCGAGTGACTACCGCTGTAAGCACTCGGAAAAGTAAACTCAAAACGATGATTGCCAACATCCCCACCATTCTTGTCGGCGACAACGGCATAAGCGAAGCGGTTATCTACATAGATATGGACGGTAACCGGTGCATCTTTATTGTCATCATCACGCGCCCAGCCCCAGACAGTTTGGCAGGTAGCACCATCAAGGAAGCCAACTGGCGGAACCGTGTCTGGCGCTTCTACCGGTGGAGGTGGCGGTGTATCGGTGCATGGACCCATGTCCATCGTGACATTACCGTTACTGAGCAGAGCACTGTTTTCTTGCTTGCCAAACTGACCAGCTTCGTTCAGGCTAATGCCGTAAACCTGTACCGTGTGGACGCCACTGTAGGCACTCGGGAAGTTGTAACTG
>CAYXHD010000077.1:3351-3820 GCA_964464915.1 uncultured Candidatus Saccharibacteria bacterium | reverse complement strand
ATATCCAGGGCGCTACCTATTAATGGTAGGTTTATGCAGCTGATCTTTAATATTGCTCTTTGCTTGGTTGTGCCGAATCTTCTACTTCTAGGCATATTCCGCAAAAGCGATGAGCTGAGATATTATCGACAACTTGTTATAAAAACATTACGGGGCATCAAAAAGAAAAGCGCATAAGTGCAAGTACCTACATGACAAGGCCCCGCTGCAAGCTACCGGGCCTCACTCGTGAGGGTGATCGTTGCCCGCAGCGGGGCTAGTCGGAATCGGGTGGGAGACTCGGCTGTAGACGCCAGTCGCCATGCTCGAACGCCTGCTTCACGATCGCGACCTGTTCTGGCGTGAGCTTGTAGCGCCCCAACAGTTCCTCCTCAGTCACCTGGGAGAGCTGGGCGATGATCACGATCCTTGGACTCCCGGCGAGGAGCTTGGCGATGATCTCGTCCGGAACCTTGAACGAGGTGATCAC
>CAYXHD010000077.1:0-3341 GCA_964464915.1 uncultured Candidatus Saccharibacteria bacterium | reverse complement strand
CTTGAAACCGGGACGCACGCGATCCGCGCCCTCGACCATCTCGGTGGTGAAGGGGATGCCGTGCTTCTTGAGGTAAGCCCCGACTTCGGCTTGCCTGCCGTAGTTGAGACCTAGCTGGAACGCGGCATAGATGAGGTTACGATCGGTGACACCATCCATGGTGATCCTTTCCGCCAAGAGTTTGGCGATGGTAGGGGACGTAGGAGTACTGATGCATAGTATATACCAAGCGCAAACACATGCAAACATCTGTAGAGGTCTTGTATACATTCGGTTCTTGTTCGGTATATCTGATATAATTAGTATATGGATATGCAAGAATCTCAACCAATCACCAAGTGTATGTACGTAGACCTCTCCAACCTCTATGGGGGAATTTCCGGTCTGTTTGCTCCTGGTGTGTATGTTGATTTTTCGACCCTCATACCGCTATTGCAAAAGAAGTTCGGCGGCGTAGACAAGTTTAAAGTGTATGGGGCGTACATGGGCTATGACAACGCAGACAACTACAAAATGCAGCGTGCTCGCGCCCAAAATGAATTCTTTAACTCGGCAAAACTACCGGACGTCCATTTTGGCAAAGGGAGGATATCTAAATACGGTCAAGAAAAAAGCGTTGATATGCAGCTCGGGGTAGATATGGTGCATGACGCCCATCAGGGTCTATACACCGACTATATCCTCTTTAGTGGTGATGCCGACTTTCAGTACCCAATGTCTATCATCAAAGAATTAGGGAAGACATTTCACTACTGTGCTTTTGCTAACCGTTTTGCACTCAACTTTGCGTTTGAGGCAAACCGTAAAGTTGTAATTGATTATAATAAAGTATTCAGGAAACAGTATATTGATAACAATGCCAAGCTTCCTAGAAATCTTGAAGTTTATGACATCTATAAACATGCTGACGTTAAGCTGAAGAGCGTAATTATAAAGGCTAAATAAACAAATTCCCCCTGTTCATCACAGGGGGCATGTGAGTACATATTAACACGAATGCCACACAATTGTCAATGTCCATTTGTCAATAATACACAACCATAAATGAGTTATAATTGAGCTATGACCAAACCAGACAATCGCATGCTCAAATACATAGCTCTCATCGCCTGGCTGATCGTCATTTTTTTGTTTAGCAACCAAGCCGCCACGGGTTCGTCGGCGCTGAGTGGAACGGTGGTTGATACCATTAAGCCGTGGTTCCAGAGTATCCCAGAGAGCATTCTGACCTTCTTGACCCGTAAGTCAGCTCATATTGGGCTGTACTTTGTGTTGGGAGTTTTAACCTACAATGTCGCCCTAGAGTATCGTTTGCGCACTAAACAACAGGTTATATATAGCTGGATATTTGTAATAGCCTACGCCTTGACCGATGAGCTCCACCAAATGTTTGTACCTGGTCGCAGTGGGGAAGTGCGCGATATGTTGATTGATGCTGTAGCTGGGTTGCTAGGGATTGGCTTGTACTGGTGGATCACTACGAGACGTAGTGCTCGGCAATCTGATCGTTAAAGTAATGGATATCTGGCTTAAGCGTCTGTATCACCACCGGTCGCTTCTTGCGGTCAACTATGATTACAGTTGAATCCATCTCGGTAAAATATGGCCTAGGAAAATCGTTACCATTTGCGGTTAATATAGGTAAGTTATAGCGTATTGCGCTAGCCGCTAATACCAAATCGCCATCTTTGTAGCGATCCAAGTACTGCTTAGTAGCGATATTTTGCTGATAGCAAGTATAGAGCAGGGCGGCGATCTTAAAGCTTTTGAGATCCACCTCTAGGGGCCTGAGTTTAGCTATAACTTCGCGCATAGTCGACACCTTTATGGGGTCAAGACCACGATAGGCCTCAAAGGTAGAGTAGGCCGACACGGCCGGTTTAATGTTAGTAACTTCTAGTTGCTGAAATAACTCTCTAACACCTGCAGAACCTTGTTTTTTGGTTGCATAATCTAAGACGTTGGTATCAATCAGTATCCGGTCCATTTGCCACTTTCTCGAGTATCTTGAGAAGCCCCGGCACATCGGTTTCATGACCTGTAATTTTCTTAACTTTGATAATCTCGTCGGGTAGACGGATGTAGACCTCGCCATCATTAGGAATTGGTAGAGCTTTGCTCACAATGCTGTCTCCTGCATATAGGTTATGATTAAATGATAGCGTATTTGATCTCATACGTGCAATTATACACAAAACACCACTACCATACAAATACCGAACATATGCTAGCTTACAGATAGGAAATGTGCTATACTAATTACCTATGAAGCTCAAAAAACACCACATCGCCCTGCGCATATTTGCCGTAATTGTTGGCCTCGGCACACTCGTTGCCATGGTAAGTGTCTGGCAACTGCAGGTACTGCCTACGCTGTATTTTAGTATTGCAGGTGTGTTTGGCGTTGCTCTCGTCGGCTTGCTCATAAAGGGTCTGTGGAGCAAGCAGGAACGCAAGCTGTGGGCATATGCCGGGCTGATCATCGCCGGGCTACTCATCATCCTGGCTAGTCTGTTCACAACCATGGCCGCTCGCTCGGCTGGTAACGTGTTGAGTAATGCAACCAGCTTGAGCACTACCAGCACCAATACCAATATTAAGAAGCCCTATGTTATTTATATCAGTGGTATCGACACCTATGGTGATATTGCCACTAACTCGCGCAGTGACGTTAACATCTTGGCCGTGGTTAATCCTGCTAACAAAAAAGTACTCCTGGTAACTACGCCGCGCGATTACTACGTTCAGCTCAATGGCACGACCGGCACCAAAGACAAGCTGACTCATGCCGGTATTTATGGGGTAGACAAGAGCAAGGCCACACTAGAAGACTTATATGGCACCAAAGTTGATTACACCGTGCGCATTAACTTTAGCTCGCTACTCAAACTAATTGATGCCGTGGGCGGCATTACCGTTACCAGTGATCAAGCCTTTAGCGCCGGTGGCTATAATTTTGTAGCCGGGCCAAACAATCTTGATGCTAAGCAGGCCTTGGCTTTTGCCAGGGAGCGTTACAGCTTTAGCGAGGGTGACCGCCAACGCGGCAAGAATCAACAGCGCGTTATTGAAGCTTTAATTACCAAGCTCAGTCAGCCACAGATGGCCTTAAAGCTCCCGGCCATCATAAGCGCCACCAACGGCACCTTCCAGACCAATGCCAGTCGTGATGAGATTAACGCCATCATCAAGCAACAGCTTTCCAGCGCCGGCAACTGGTCTACCGAGTCAGTTAGTGTAGACGGTACCGGCACCAGTGCACCAACCTACAGCATGGGGAGTCAATTACTCTACGTCATGATCCCAAACTACGCTACTGTAGAAGCCGCCAAGGCTAAGAT
>CAYXHD010000076.1:0-3837 GCA_964464915.1 uncultured Candidatus Saccharibacteria bacterium | reverse complement strand
TAGTAATTGCGCCCCAGTAAGATGAGTTAATTTGCTGGCAGTAGCAACCGTGTGATAGCGTGGCGCAGACCCCTGCTTATAGCTTCCGTCATGCTCTTCATCAATAATAATAAGTCCCAGGTTAGGTGCTGGCAAAAACAGCGTGCTGCGCGGACCAATGATAATAACCGGCTCAGTGCTGTGGGCTACTCGCAGCCAAATATTGCGACGCTGGGCAGGGGTTAGACGTGAGTGTTGAGAGATTACTACCGCTCCAAACGCCTGCTCAAATTGGCTTACGAGCTGAGGGGTTAGCGCAATTTCTGGAACCAATACAATACTGCTTTTACCATCCGCAAGCATATCCTTGACTCGCTCAATATAGACGCGCGTCTTGCCAGAGCCAGTTATCCCCTGGAGTAAATAACCACCATTAGTTTGGGTACGAAGCTTTTTGAGTGCCGCGGATTGCTCGGCCGTAAGTTGATGTTGGCTGGTTGGCGCTTTGACCGTACTTTTTCTGGGTGGTTTACTGACGCGTGCTTTTTTGGTGAGACCGGCAGGTAACATGGTTTGCCACACCGCCAAGGCACTGGCAACATAATAGCTGGCGAGCCACGAGGCTAGATCTAAGAGGTGCTGGCCAAGAACCGGGAGGTTGTCATGGTGTTCGCTGATTGGCTTAGTTTTGAAATGAGGCTCTGGCACCTGTTGCATCACAATACCCAAGCTGGAACGACGCCCAAACGGCACCGTTACAAAACTACCAACGGGGATATGCTGGGCGGCAGAATAGGTAAAACAAAATTCAGCATGCCCGCCATGCAGTAGTGGCGAGACCTCGTAGTATTGTATTGCATCCCCCTTGGCACTCATGGCTTTATTATACCGCGATTATTGATTGCGCGTCGTGCCTCGCGTATAGTGGAATATATGAAACGTCGCAAATGGAGTTTTATTGCTGTTATTGTTGTCGCTCTGGTTGCGATTGCGTTTGCTATGCCGCGCGAAGATTTGTGGTTGAGTAAACTAGGCGTTAAGAATCCGCTGCAGGTGCGTTTAGGGCTCGATCTTAAGGGTGGTTCGCAATTGGTTTATGAGGCTGACTTAGAAAAAATTGCTTCAGGTGATCGCTCTGCTGCTATGGAAAGTCTTACTAAGGTCTTGGCACAGCGCGCTAATCCCGGCGGTACATCCGAGGTTAATGTTCAGACTAGTGGTACCAATCGTGTGATTATTGAATGTCCCGGTACCAATGTCTGTGACCAAAATACCATTGGCAGGACGGCCGATTTGCAATTTAGCGAAGTTAAGGCCACCGAAGACACGACACAGATTATCCCGATACCTACAGGGTTAAGCGGCAAGGATGTTCAACGGGCAACGGTAGATTTTGATCCACAAACTAGCCAGCCTATTGTGAGCCTGCAATTAAAAAGTGGTGAACCAACCAAGAAATTTGGTGAGCTAACCACCAGGATCAACAAGGAGGGGAGTCGTTTGTTGGTGACCCTTGATCAGGACGTAGTGTTTGGTCCAGCAACGGTGTCGAGCCCGATTAACGACGGTAAAGCGGTGTTGCAGGGTAACTTTACGACGGCTGAAGCTAAAAAGACTGCGCAGCTTATTAATGCCGGTGCGCTCCCAGTCCCAATTAGTTTAGTAGAGCAGCGCACCGTAGGCGCTACGTTAGGCCAGGAGTCAATTGCCAAGAGCTTGATAGCTGGGGTTATTGGGTTGACGGTGGTCGCGCTCTTTATGATCCTTTATTACCGCATGGCTGGCGTAATTGCCGTAATTGCTCTGGCGATTTACACGCTTATTACCTTGGCGATTTACAAACTAAGTGGTGGTACACCCTCTCCAATCGTGCTCACCCTGGCGGGAATAGCTGGCTTCATCTTGAGTATCGGCATGGCGGTAGACGCCAACATCCTTATATTTGAACGAACTAAAGAAGAGTATCGTGGTGGCAAGGAATTTGTTTCTGCGGTAGAGAGCGGTTTTGACCGGGCCTGGAGTAGTATTCGCGACAGTAATGTATCGACCTTAATTACTTGTGTGATCTTGTTTATGTTTGCGGGTAGCGTACCAATCATTAAGGGCTTTGCCGTAACACTTGGCATTGGTGTGCTGATTAGTATGTTTACTGCAATTACCGTCAGCAGAACCTTGCTGCGTATGGTTATGAGAACAAAATGGGGCGTTAATCCTAAGCTCTATGGCTTTGATCAGAAACAGGAGGCTAAGTCATGAAAAAGCTAGACATTGTTGGTAAGCGCAAAATCTGGTATGCCATTTCTATTGCGGCAATTATTCCAGGCGTCATCTCATTATTCCTCTTTGGGCTCAAACTCGGCATTGATTTTAAAGGCGGCGCCGTACTGGAGATCAGTGGCACTAACGTTAACGTTGAGGTTGTAACTGCTCAAGGATCAAAACTTGGCTACAAAGACATCACCGTTACGCCAAGTGGCGGCAGTACATTAGTGCGCTTCCGCGACGAGGCAACAGGCGAGAAGCAGGAGGCTAATCATCAGGCCTTTAAAACGGCTCTTAATGAAAAAGGCTATAAGGAGCTGAGCTATAACGTAGTTGGTCCAAGCGTCAGCAAAGATATTAGTCGCAACGCCCTGTGGAGCATCGTGGCGGCTTCACTTGCAATTGTCCTGTACATTGCCTGGGCTTTCCGTAACGTACCTTTGCCACTTACTAGCTGGAACTTTGGTCTGGGTGCAATTGTGGCGCTGCTGCATGATTCATTATTCCTGTTAGGTACATTCTCGCTCCTCGGGCACTTCTTTGGTGTAGAGGTTGATGCGCTGTTTGTGACGGCGGTGCTTACGGTAATTGGTTTCTCGGTGCATGATACTATTGTGGTCTACGACCGTATACGCGAGAATCTACGCAGTAAACGTGGTAGCTTTGATGAGATTGTTAATAATAGTATTATTGAGACCCTAGCTCGCTCGCTCAATACCTCAGTTACTGTGCTTCTGACGCTCCTAGCTCTCTTCTTGTTTGGTGGTGCTTCAATTAAGAGCTTTGTGCTTGCATTGCTCCTGGGTATAATTTCTGGAACCTATTCTTCAATCTTTAACGCCTCTCAGCTATTGGTGAGCTGGGAACATTATAAGGTTAAGCACCCTAAGAAGTAAGTATTCTACAGTCTGACTCAAGAACAGCTATTCGTGTCTCATGGCTCTCGATAGATTCGTCCTGTCTGTCATTCTTGCTATCAACATGCACAATGAGGCTATCGAGCTTCTTATCGATACTTTTGAGTTTGGCTCGAGTGAAGCCGAGTTGTTTACCGATTGGTTTAAACTTTTTGTTGAGCGCAGCCAGTCGTTGATCGGTTAGATCAAAGCGGTCATCGATAGAAGCAAATTTGCTATCTAGATATTTGTATAATTCTTGGAATTGCTCGTTCATGTTGTTATTATATGACCCTCTGTTAGCCGTAACAAGCGTAAGTACGTTAGGTTTAAGATTAATTTAATATAAACGAATAGTCTGATTGTTGTATTTTATACACGGGCGCGATATACTAAATTTACAACATGTGAGTTGTGGAGAAATAGTTTTAGATATGCTCGATTTATTTATTACATCGCGAACGCGACGCAAGATTATTACGGTATTTACCAAGTACCCAGATTATCGTATTCATGTGCGCGGTTTGGCTAAACTAACCAAGGAAGACCCAGGCAATATTCAGCGTGAGCTGCATCGCCTAGAGAAAGCTGGTTTTGTTAAGGTTGACCGTGAAGCTAACACCAAAGTTTATTCTGCCAATCCTGAATTCCCCTTATACAAAGAGCTCCAGAGTATGGTGCTCAAATCTCAAGCCGCCAA
>CAYXHD010000075.1:0-3893 GCA_964464915.1 uncultured Candidatus Saccharibacteria bacterium | reverse complement strand
CACTACCATTTAGATTTACGTTATGTGGCAATAGCTAAAACTACCGAGCCCACCCTGGCGCCCAGAGAACATAACAACATCCGCTGGTTTACGCGCCACGATTTATACACCGCAGACTTTGGGCTAACGGCTGCCGACCGCTGGTACTGCCTAGAAGCCATGAAGATGGCCAAAGCCCACCGCCAAACTACCAACTAGTAACTCGCTATGCCAATAAATCCTGCAAAGCGCCCGGCTTTTGGGTCGCGCTGATGGCTGAAAAAGTAATTGGTATGTTTAGTGCAAAGGTTAGTGCGAATAATTGTTTGTGCGCCAACTTCTTGGAGCTGACGCTCATTCAAGCTCCATAAATCCAGCGGTTCATTATCAAATACATAGCAGCACGGACCGATGCTTGGGCCAATGGCAACCTGCACATCCTGCGGGCGCGATCCACGTTTAAGCATCTGCTTAAACGTCATTTTTGCGATGCCCGCCTGTGTGCCGCGCCGACCCGCATGTGCGACCGCCACCGTTTTAGTCACCGGGTCAACAAACAGCAGCGGAACGCAATCAGCAACCAAAACTGCCAGCGTATTCCCCTCCTGGCGTGTTATCATGGCATCGGCCTCAACTGCGACAGATTGGCGATCCACATCTATAACCGTATTACCATGAACTTGCTGCACCATAATAAGTGCAGGTGCTAGTGCCCTCTGGGCGGCTTCAACCTGATCTTTCTGCCCAAAGGCAAAACTCATATTCCCGGCACAAGCCAATGAGAAGCCCTGCCTTAGCCAATCAAACTCCTGCCACGCCGCTACCGATACCACATCACCATCTTGCGCAAGATTGTGACTGGCCCAGTCCACGTGTATTACAGGCTGCTATCGGTTGGGAAGCTGGTGTTAGTTGCGCTGGAAACCGTACTGCCCAATACGCCCAACACAAGCACGAGGTAATTAGACCAATGTACAGCTGGTCGGTCTTCTTCTTTAATTGCGGAAAGCTGCATATAGCGGATTGCTGTAGCGGGGATCAGTACTATAGAAAGTACAAAGCTTACAAAACTCCCAATAAACGGAATTACCCCGGCGGCCGAGGTGAGCATCACAAGACCCCAGAGTTCCCATACGCGCCCCTTTACTAACTGCTTGCTGCGCTTCATGCTGGCAATTACGCCAAGATTTTCGTTAACCACTACATATGGACTCAGCAAGAACCAGGCAAAGAAGATAAGACCCGGGACAATAAACAGGACAAGACCGCCAAGGGTCGCCAACATCATGAGTACACTTACGCCCAATGTTCGCCAAATATAGGGCATACCTTGATTGAGCGCTTCTTTAAGTCCGATCTTTTTGTCTTGAGCCGACGCCAGTAACACAATATTGCTTGATGGGTATAGCAACAGTGATACCACAAAGGCCAATACTGATACACCAATGGCAATAAATAGCATGATGTTAAACGGATTGGTAAAGTTGTTTGCTAGCTGCTGAACAACCCAGACTACCGAAGCAGCTGCGGCTAATACCCACACGCCAACCATCACGCCAATCAGCCCAATAAGTGCCCCAAGGTTTTTGCCAAGAGCCGTTAGACTAGGCTGAACTATCTCTAGGGGATTGGAAATATATGCAGGTTTCTTACTGGCCATGAGTGGCTCCTTTATCTTATGACTTGATTATGGCTGGTTGCCCTCCTGGTGTCAATTTTCCCCTAGCCAAAATGGCTTTAGGGCGCTACAATCAGGGCATGATCAAAAGCCTCACAATCACCGGGGGGCGCCCACTAACAGGTGAGATTACGGTTAGTGGTGCCAAAAATGCCGCCAGCAAAATGATGCTGGCTAGTTTGCTTACCTCGGAGCCAGTAGTGCTGCATAATTGTCCGCGTATTGGCGAAGTAGAGATTACCGCCGATCTACTTAAAACCATTGGTGCCAAAGTAGAGATGGATGGCAATACGCTTCGTCTCCACACTCCCAAAATCAAGAACTCGGTTATTAAGAAGCAAAAAGAATCAAACCGAATTCCCGTACTGGCAATTTCACCATTACTACATCGCCATGGCTCGGCCAGTGTGCCGCATGTAGGGGGCGATAAAATTGGCCCTCGTCCGGTAAACTACCACATTGAAGCGTTACGAGACATGGGTGCTGACATTAACGAGACCCGCCACGGTTATGATGCCAAGGCCAAAAAGCTGCGCGGCACTTCTATTACCCTACCCTATCCATCGGTTGGTGCCACAGAGAACATTATCATGGCCGCCGTGCTGGCTGAGGGGCGTACCTACATTAACAATGCTGCCATTGAGTCAGAAATTGTTGATCTTATGAAGATGCTCCAGCAAATGGGAGCAATTATTGAATTTAGGGCCAACCGCCAGATCATTATTGATGGCGTAGATGAATTACATGGCGTAGAGTACACGGTGCTGCCCGACCGTATGCAGGCTGCCAGCTTTGGGCTGATGGCTATTGCTACGGGCGGCGACATCTTAGTAAAGGGTGCCATCCAAGACGACATGATGACCATGCTCAACACCGTGCGCCGCATTGGAGCCGATTACAGCATAGAAGAAGATGGCATTCGCTTTTTCCGCACCAGCGAACCTCTCCAGGGAATTGAGCTTGAGACTGATACGCACCCGGGCTTTATGACCGACTGGCAGCAACCTCTAGTAGTGCTACTCACCCAAGCGCACGGTATGAGCGTAGTGCATGAAACCGTCTATGAAGACCGCTTTGGCTATACAGAAACACTACGAGCTATGGGCGCCAACATTAAGATATTTAATAAATGCCTCGGCGAACTACCGTGCCGCTTTAACGGCAAAGGCTTCCAGCATAGCGCCGTAATTACTGGCCCAACTCCACTACACGGCATCGATTCGGTCGTTCCTGATATCCGTGCTGGTATTGCTCAAGTTATTGCTGCTCTCATGGCCCAGGGTGAATCAACCCTTACTGGCATGGAACACCTTATCCGCGGTTATGAAGATCTGCTCGGTAAGCTAGAAGCCGTTGGCGCTCAGATTAAAGTTACTACTAAATAGTTACTTTACGATTTCGTCTGAAGAGTTAGTGGCCTGGTCGTAGCACTTCTCGCCGTTATAGGCATTTCTTAAATCTGCCGTGTTGTAATCAGAACAGGGCAGTGCTTCTTGGGTGGCCCTGAATAGTTTCCAGCTCTCGCCAGTTTTTCTATAAAACAGCACTGCTGCGCCACCGCCAAGATTGATATCTCCTTGTCCAAGACTGGCTCGCTGATACCCCTTTACTGCACTGTCGATAATTTTAAGATTAGCCAAGATGGTCGTCGATTCTAGGTCACCCATCTGATCAGCGAACAGCTTATACTGAGCGGCGGCCACAGGATATTTTCCAATAACCCCGCAGGCCGCATCCGACCCCGATATTGAACTTTGCGGCATAGTTACAGTACACACCAGCCCCTTGCCTTCATATACATCTGTGCCCGTACCGTCGCTCGCTTGGCCCCTTGAGCCCGTCCTGGTCAGACCATAATCAGTATAAACTTTGGCGACTTGTTCTCGGATGGATGCATCTGCTGAGGTTGGCAGCTGCGCATCGCTACCGGGAACCTGATATGTAATAACATTCATGGTCGAACCACCATCATAGTCGGTGTAATAATTAAAACCTTTAGCCTGGTAAATGGGTGAATCTTGAGTGAGTCTAACCGCAACTTGCTGTTTGGTGGGGTTATTATTCTTATCTAGATCAACGATCTCGTACGTCTGAGCCAGCTTAGACTTAACCTTACTCGTCACCTCAGAAGCATCTGCCTGTACAACCTTTACCGTCTTAACCTCTTTTTTCTGCTCTTGCGCAACTCGGTTATTTTGCCAAGCATACACACCAATACCGACAAGAGCCAACAAGA
>CAYXHD010000074.1:0-3893 GCA_964464915.1 uncultured Candidatus Saccharibacteria bacterium | reverse complement strand
GCCATGGAGCGTATGGCCAGTGACCAGAGTCAAGAAAAAACCGTTACCACGGTGGCAATCGATAGTGATGAAAAGAAAGGTCGCATTATTGGTAAAGAGGGCCGCAACATTCAGGCCATTGAGCGCCTCACCGGTGTTGATGTGCTGGTGGATGATACGCCAGGCGTGATTGTACTCTCCTGCTTTGATCCAATTCGCCGTCAAGTTGCCCGCCTTACTATCGAAAAGCTTTTGGCTGATGGTCGCGTGCACCCCGCTCGTATTGAAGAGGTGGTAGAGAAGAGCAAAAAAGAGATTGATAAGGTAGTTAAAGAAGCCGGTGAGCAAGCCGCCAAAGATACGGGCGTGGTTGGCTTGCCGCCAGAAATGATTAAGATTCTTGGTCAACTTAAGTTCCGTACTAGCTTTAGTCAGAATGTACTTAAGCACAGTACCGAGATGACTCATCTTGCTGGCATGATTGCTGCCGAGATTGGTGCCGATGTGCGCATCACCAAAACTGCTGCCCTCATCCATGACATTGGTAAGGCCATGACACATGAGATTGAAGGTAAGCATCATCACATTAGCCGCATGATCGCCGAGAAGTATGGTTTAGAAGAAGCCATTTGCCATGCCGCAGAAGCTCACCACGATGACGTAGAGGCCACTACCCCAGAAGCCCTGGTGGTTCGTGTGGTCGATGCTATGAGTGCCGGCCGTCCAGGCGCCCGTGGCGATACTATGGAAAACTACGCCAAGCGTATGACTGAACTTGAGAACGTCGCCCTGACCTTCCCTGGTATTGATAAGGCTTACGCCATTAGCGCTGGCCGCGAAATTCGCATCATTGTCCGTCCTGAAAAGGTTGATGACCTCAGCGCCATCCAGCTCGCCCGTGACCTAGCCACTAAGATAGAAGCCACCCTTAAGTATCCCGGTACCATTAAAGTAAACGTCATCCGCGAAACACGCGCGATTGAGTTTGCTAAGTAGGACTAGTCGCCTCCTCACGCCCAACAGACATTGAGGGTCTAAAAAAGACGCAATATGCGTCTTTTTTAGTACCAAATAGCTGTCACTTCACGTGCATTTACATATTATGCCACACCACCATACCTGTCAAGCGTGACAAAAGAGGCTAAATTTGCTATAATTGCCTTAAATTAAGTGAGCGCAAAGCAAAAAAAGAGAATACTATGCGAATTCTGTATTTAGGAGACATTATGGGGCGACCAGGTCGCCAGGTCGTTAAAGAACTGCTGCCAGCTATTAAAGCCGATCATCAGGTTGATTTTGTTGTTGCTCAGGGCGAAAACCTGGGTGCCGGTAAGGGTATGAAGATCAAGCATATGCGAGACATGCAGGCCGCGGGCGTAGACTTTTTTACCGGTGGTAATCATACCTGGGCTAACTCAGAGATCTACCCATTACTGGAAGATGCCAAGGAGCCGGTGATTGGTCCGGCTAACTATCCGGAAGAAACTCCCGGTAAAGGTTATAAGCTAACTGATACGCCATTTGGCAAAGTTTTGGTTATCAGCTTACTTGGCAACACCGTACCAAGTACGCCACAAGTAGCCAACCCACTGGCTACCGTTGATGAAATTCTTGAAGCCCACAAGAACGTTACACGCGCTGCAACCGTTGTTAACTTTCATGGTGATTACAGTAGTGAAAAGCTGGTTGTTGGGCATTATCTGGATGGTCGCGCAACACTAGTCGTAGGTGATCACTGGCACATCCCAACCGCTGATGCTCAGGTGCTGCCTGGCGGCACGGCTCATATTACCGATGTAGGTATGTGTGGAAGTTTGGATAGCAGCCTAGGAGTTAAGACCGATGTAATTGTACATCGCTGGCTAACGCAATTACCTAATAAGAACGAGTTAGAAATGGGTGGGCGTCGCCAATTGTGTGGCGTACTTGTTGATGTAGATAATAACGGCAAAGCCACCAGCATAGAACAGCTTCGAATGGTTTTGGACCCGGCATAGTGCTCATGGTTGCATTATCTGTTGGTGTCGGTCTACACTAGACCTAAGCAGAATAAAGGAGTGGAGAAATACCTATGACAAAGCAAAAATTAATTGAAGTTTTGAGTACCGAAACGGCTATGACTAAGCGCCAGGTAGAAACCGTTCTGGTGGCTTTTGCGCGCACCGTGGAACAGACTGTTGCCAGGGGCGAAAAAGTAAATCTTACTGGTTTTGGCACCTTTGATCTTGGAACCCGAGCAGCCCGACGTGGCGTAAATCCACAGACTGGTAAGGAGATTCAAATTCCTGCCATGCCCATGCCTCGCTTCCGCGCCGGTAAGCGCTTTAAAGAGACCATTCGCTAAATTAAGGTTTAAGCAGAAACATAAACCTCAAAAGAAAAGTCCCCGCCAACGAGAGCGGGGGCTTTTCGTTAACGGGGCGTGGTTATGCGCCGCGGGATATGTCTGGTGGTGGCATTGTGCGTCGTACCTCATCTTCAATGAGGGCTGCTTGGCGGAGAGCCGCACGATGTGCTCTTGATCCGCGAGGGTCGGTAATGACCCGGAGCTTGGCTACGTGTCCAAGGGCACGCTGGCGATCTTCTTGGTTCATACGAGCGCGCTCACGCTCATCACTAGCGCGCTGCATGCCCTGGATGATGGAACGCTGAAGAGCAATATCTTCATCGCCCCTAACGACCCTCTTAAGTAGCGGGGCATATCCGCTAGTAACAACTTCTGGTGGCGCTGGCTCAGCTCGTTCGTCATTGTAGCCCTGATCGGCTCGCGTGGCGTTAGCCGGCTCAGGATCCCTCAGCCGTTCTGCTCGCGCTGCCTGCTGGGCAAGCCTACCGGCCTCAATACCGGGTTCAATAACCGTGCGACGTAGTTCGCTTGGTGGTTCTGCTGGTGCTTCCGGAGTAACGAAAGCACCAAGAGTGTGATCGATCCCAAAGGATCCTTGTTCTGGTGTTCCGTATGTCTCTGGCATACCCTCATTCTAGCACTTTCACGCAAGTAGTCTATAATGAAGGTAATAACATAAGAGGAATGATTATGGCTGATGCCCATATTGATCAAATTGTTGAAGGAGTAAAGCCAAGCGGGGATTACTGTAAAGAATGCTTAGTAGAGGGAACCAAGGCCGTGGCTTTGCGCGAGTGTTTAACCTGCGGTCATATAGGTTGTTGCGACTCGTCAATTGGGCTGCACGCCACTGGACACTTTAAAGAAACCGGTCACCCCATCATGGAGGCCTTTGGTGAAGCAAAAGCTTGGCGCTGGTGCTACATAGATAAAGCCTACTTGTAAGAGACTGACAAGATGCTCCGCAAACCCCCACATAATACCTTCTTTTGCTTTTCTCCACCTGTCATGCTGGCAACCATTGTGATCGAACTAGGGCTTTTGGCCTACACGCTCATACGCTATAAATTGACCTTCGCGGTAAAACTCATCGCCGCCATATTACTGAGCTTGGCCATGTTTCAGATCGCCGAGCTTCAAACCTGTGGCCGTGCCCTCGGCCAGGATGGCCTGTTTTGGTCGCGCTTAGGATACGTGTTCATCACACTTCTACCGCCACTCGGCCTACATTTGATTATGGCAATCAGTAAAAAGAAGCCCACTACACTTAATTGGATTGCCGACATCTCTGCATTGGTTCTCATCATGATATTTGGCTTGGTGCCAAATTCTATTTACTATGCCGTTTGTGGCGGGAACTACGTAATCTTTAAGCTTAATGCGGGGCTAGGTATGCTTTATGGCTTCTATTACCTCGGCTTGCTATTTGCTGGCCTAGCCATTGCCGCGCGTCACATGCGCAGCATTAAAGGTAGTTCTTATGCTGCGCTGCTATGGATGATTATTGGGTATTTGGTATTCTTAGTACCTACGGGCGTTGTTAATATGATCAATCCCGAGACCACTA
>CAYXHD010000073.1:0-3902 GCA_964464915.1 uncultured Candidatus Saccharibacteria bacterium | reverse complement strand
TGAGAATCGACCAAAGAAAAAACGCTACCATGTGGTAACGTTCTTTCTTTGGTGAACCTAAAGGGGGCTGATTCCGAAACCTTTTATCGTGATTTGGAGGAACTGGCAAACAAGCTGGCTGCACAGGAGGATTGCAATGCTTAGATTACTCCGTAAGGCACCAAAAGCCACACTGACAAATACCTCGCTATACAATGAGCAGTCCTTCTATAACGCATTTGTACGAGATGTGAAACGAGCGCAATCAACAGTCGTTATTGAAAGCCCCTTCTTGACCGAAAAAAGAGCACTGTATTTTGCAAGGTTATTCAACAAGCTGTCCAGAAAAGGTGTGAGAGTCCGCGTAAATACCCGCAACCCACGCCACCATGACAAATTACTGGAGATACAAGCCTGGAAATCCATCAGAATACTCAGAGATAACGGCGTTAAGGTCTACTTCTTTAGCGATATGCGCCACCGCAAGCTTGCCATAATAGATCAACAAATTTTATGGGAGGGTTCGCTCAATATCTTATCGCAGGTACTCAGTAAAGAAATTATGCGGCGAACCAATTCTGTTGAGCTTGCTCGCCAAATGGCATCGTTCACAAGAATTAACAATCGGTTTTGGTGATACAATAAGACCAAGCTATGAATGACGATTATAAGATCAATGAAGAAGACATCCAAAAGGTTATAAGGTACCTCGAATTTCACGATCCCAAAAATGCCGACCGCGAATACGCCATCGAGTTTATCGAAGCCATGCAGATTGAGGGCAACGAAATAGCTCGAACTGACGAAAAGCTAGCTGAAGCAATCCGCGACTTTACTCGCAAGAAAGACGAAGACAACTAAACTCGGTTCGGGAAGATGTCGGAAGCCTTAACGCCTAAGACAGCAAATATCTCATACAGCGTTTCAACAGAGGCGATAGCCACTCCTTGCTCTAATGTAGCGTAGTAGTTGGTGGTCAGACCAACCTTTTCGGCAACATCTTTCTGGGTGTAGTGCTTGGCTCTGCGAGCCTTTTGCAGGTTCGCTCCAATAGTTTTCCTGAGTTTAGCTTCATTCATATGTACTATCCTAATTCTATACCAGACTGTAACAGATATTGCCAGCCAAGTCCACCTCTGTTAGTATGAAGTCAGTCAGATCATTTCGTATAGGAGCCGCCATGACAAATGAATCTGGTGGGCAAACAATGGAGATAGTGGAGTTTATCCAAACAGCCCTGCCGACACTCGGGGTTACGGTAGTCTGCGTCGTCCTGCTCTTCTTCCTTATCTTCACCATTCTCCGACTCATTAACTACCGCCGAAAGCTGAAACAAGAGAGCGTGCTGCTTGAGATAACGCCACCGGCTTTTCAAGATAAAGTACCGATTGCCACCGCCCAACTCTTCTCAGTCTTTCATGGCTTGCTTAAACACCGCTCACTAACCGACGTGCTGCTCAGATATGCACCGAGTTTCTCACTCGAGATTGTCTCCTCCAAAGACAAAGGCATCCGCTACCTGATCCGTACTGATAAAGACAGCGCCGACATCATCCGCCATAATATCCAAGCTTACATCACTGACGCGAAAGTTACGGAAGCACAAGACTACCTTCACGAAGCAGCACATAGCTCAATTCAGGTATTCAAGCAGGCTAACCACTTTGCCCACCCGATTGATACCAGCAGTACCATTAGCGAGCATGATCCGGTTGCCTACCTCACTAATGCTATGACGAAGCTCGACGATGACGAACTAATGAGCTTCCAGATGGTAGTCACGCCAGCCGCTATTGCCGAGGCAGCTAAGATCGACCACAAGATACGGCGAGGCTACTGGTCTGGTTCGAGTCTTGAGAAATCTTTTTCAGGCAAAAATATCCTACGGATTGTCTGGGTTATTGTTAAGTTTCCGATTGTCTTTACCTGGGGTTTACTCTACGCTTTCTTTACCCATGATTTGTATGATTCCCCGAAATCCAGATATAACTCGCCTCAAGCGTCATATGTGCCGCCAGCCGAACAAGAGCTACTCGATGAAATGCATATTAAACTGAGTCAGGACTTGTTTTACGCTGATCTCAGACTACTTGTGCTGGTCGGCAGCAAACAGCACCTCAAAGAGCGCACTCGAACCTTTGCCGGCTCGCTTGCAACCTACGCCACACCAAACTGGCAGATGCTAAAACAATCCCGTAACTACTTGTTTAGGTTCGGCTATCCATTCCGACACTTTATCTTCAGAAACCGCCTGCCATCACTGATTCACTCCAACTCCAGCATACTAAGCACCAGTGAACTCGGCGCACTGTTTCATTTCCCGCACACCACAGCCGCTAGAACAGATAATGTTTCAAAATCGCTCAGCAAAACCCTGCCAGCGCCAACCTCGCTGAAAGATAAGACTAACAAACTAAGCATTATCCTCGGACAGAACAAGCACCAAGGACAGGTTACGCCCTTTGGCCTGACTGAAGCTGAACGAGAGCGCCATATCTTCATGATTGGCGGTACGGGCAATGGTAAAACCACTATGCTGCAATATGGTATCGTCCAGGACATTAGGAGCGGTAAAGGCGTGGCCGTGATCGACCCGCACGGCGATATGGCGCAGAACTTACTGCGCTACATACCGAAAAACCGTATAAAAGATGTCATCTACTTCAACCCCGACGATATCGACCATCCGCTGGCCATGAACTTACTTGAAATACCAAAAGGACTCAAAGGTAGTGCATTAGAGCGTGAAAAAGATCGAGTTACTGAATCGGTTATATCGGTACTACGTAAAATATTCTCAGATGATGATAGTGGTGGTCACCGCATTGAGTATGTCCTACGTAATGCTATCCAGACAGCACTAACAACTGAAGACCCGACTATTTTCACCATCTTCGAACTGCTAACCAACGATACGTACCGCAAACAAATCACTAACAACCTGCCAGCCGGAACACTGAAGAACTTCTGGCAGAATGAACTCGGCAAAGCCGGAGCCATGCAGCGGGTCAAGATGAGCCACGGCGTTACCAGCAAGATCGGCCGCTTTGAGTTCTCTCCTGCTACCAAGCGCGTGATGGGACGGCCAACCTCCACACTTGATTTCGATGACCTGCTCAGCTCTGGCAAGATTCTCATCTGTAATTTTTCCAAAGGTAACTTAGGCGAAGATACTTCAGCCTTGTTTGGCACGGCGGTACTGGCTAAATTACAGACCGCGGCGCTGAGAAGAGCGAGAATAGATCAGCGAGAGCGTACACCGTTCTATCTCTATGTTGATGAGTTTCAGAACTTTGCCACCATGCCGTTCGTGCAAATGTTATCTGAAGCCAGAAAATACAAATTGTTTCTAACCATGGCCGAACAGTCTACGACCCAGCAAGATGAACAACGCTTGGTAAACATAATCCTTGCTAACGTTGGTACAGTGATTACTTTTAGGACTGGCAGCCCCGTAGATGAACAATTGGTACTGCCGCTTTTCAGACCATATATTGAACCAGGCGAAATAGCTAATCTACCAAGCTTTAATTTTTATGCACGGCTTAGTGCCATAAAGTCACAAGAGCCACTATCTGGGGAGACACTACTGCTTGACGATGATGGCAGCGAGGCGATTGCCAAGAAGGCTATTACGTCTTCACGGAAATTGTACGCTTACAAGTTCCAAGACGAGACCACGAAAAAGAAACCGGCAAAAGCGGCGGCCAAAACCAAAACAGATGAACCACAAAGTACTAGTTCAGAGGAAGACGAGCCAATAGAGGTGTAGCCGTATTGTATTGTTGCCACAGCCTGTTAATCTAACACAAAAGAAATTTTGTATTTCTTAGAGTTAAGAGTGTCAGGCTCCCAATATAATCAACACTCAGTCTATTCTAGAATTGGCTTAATCTGTTAAATTAGGAGCACTGCGGGCGCTA
>CAYXHD010000072.1:0-3931 GCA_964464915.1 uncultured Candidatus Saccharibacteria bacterium | reverse complement strand
ATGGCTCGTTTAATTATGAAATCACTGATTATCGTGTTGAGAATCTGGTTCGCCTAGATATCCTGGTCGGCGGCGAGATGGTAGACAGCCTAAGCCTCATCGTACATCGCGACGACGCTTACCGATTGGGCAAGACCATTGTTGAAAAGCTCAAAGAAGTTATACCTAAGCAGATGTTTGAAGTTAGCCTCCAGGCTGCCATTGGTGGCAAGATTATCGCCCGCGAAGATATTAAGGCCATGGGCAAAAATGTGACCGCCAAGTTGTACGGTGGTGACGTGACCCGTAAAAACAAGCTGCTTGATAAGCAGAAAAAGGGTAAAAAGAAGATGAAGCGCATTGGTAAAGTCGATATCCCCGCCGAGGCCTTTATGGTCCTGGTTAAGCGCTAACAGATTTTGTGTTGTTTTATTACCAACGATTTTTTATTGAGCTTATGCTAATTGTGTCTCTATAAAGCCAAAAATAGATTGATAGTATCGTTAAAACATTTTGGCGTCTACTCTGCAAGACTTGTGACCACATTTAGCGATGAGTAGTATAGTAAGTAACGTTTCTACCCGTGCGCAAGGTGAGAGTGCGCAGGTGACTTAACGTCTAGGGTTAATACAAAAACGTGGAAAAGTGTGGTCCGAGTAGACAATGTAGGTTAAATAACTGGGGGATGGAGTTATATGTCTCAAAAAATCAAAAAGCGTAATGGCGTTATTGTTGACTTCGACAAATCGAAGATCAAGGTAGCCATTGCCAAAGCATTCTTAGCCGTACGTGGCGGCATAGAGCCAGAAGTTCTTGATCGATTAAGTGAGCAAGTAGGCTCATACCTGAGCGAACAATTTGGTGATAAAGTTCTAACCGTTGAAGATGTTCAAAATACCGTAGAGAGTGTTTTGATGTCGGGCGGTTATTTTGATGTCGCCAAAGACTATATTATTTACCGCTACGAGCATGCTCAGGATCGTAAAGAAGAGCTAGAAAAACAAGAAGAGTATGATGGTCCAGCCATGTTTGTGGTTAAGCGCAATGGCGAGCGCCAACGCTTTAGCTTGAGCAAGATTAAAGCTGTTTTGGGCTATGCTACGCAGGGCTATGAAGATGATGTTGACGTAAATGCCATTGCTGAGCAAGCACAGACTGATGCCTACGATGGCATTAGTACGGCCGAGATAAGCAAAGTGCTGGTTATGGCTACCCGTGCGCTGGTTGAGCGTGATCCAGCTTACTCTCGCGTTGCCGCTCGCTTGCTTGCCCAACAAAGTTATCGTGAAGCCTATGGCGACAAAGTTGGTCACGACCCAGAAGGTGCAGTGCGCCGTGCTTTTGTAACAAATACCAAGATTGCCGTTGAAGCCAATAAACTTGACCGTAAACTCCTAGACTTTGACTTAGAAAAATTAGCCAGTCAGATCAAAATCAAAAACGATGATCGCTTCATGTACCTTGGCGTCCAAACCCTGTACGATCGCTACCTACTACGCCACCCAGAAACGCTTAAGATCCTAGAGACTCCCCAGGCTTTTTGGATGCGTGTTGCTATGGGCTTGGCCATTAATGAAAAGGATCGTGACGAGTGGGCCATCAAGTTCTACCGCATCATGAGCAAGCTCCGTTTTGTGCCTTCTACACCAACCTTGTTCCATGCTGGTACCGTGCGACCTCAGATGAGCTCTTGCTACCTTACCACCGTTGAAGATTCACTCGACCACATCTTTAAAAGCATTGGCGACAACGCCCAGCTCTCTAAATGGAGTGGTGGTTTGGGCAACGACTGGACAAACTTGCGCGCCACCGGTTCGCTCATTAAGGGCATCGGCGTCGAGAGTCAGGGTGTTATTCCGTTCCTTAAGGTTGCTAACGACACCACTGCTGCCATTAACCGTAGTGGTAAGCGCCGCGGTGCTACCTGTGCCTACCTCGAGGTCTGGCATGCTGACATTGAATCATTTGCCGAGCTCCGCAAAAACACTGGTGACGAACGTCGCCGCACGCACGACATGGACACCGCCGCCTGGATCCCTGATTTGTTCATGAAGCGCCTGCGCGAGAATGGTGAGTGGAGTTTGTTCTCGCCCGATGAAGTTCCTGAACTACATCACATTTACGGTCGCGAGTTTGAGGCTAAGTATACCGAGTACGAGCGCATGGGCAAGGCTGGCGAGCTACGCATGTACCGTACTATTCCTGCCCAAGACCTGTGGCGCAAGTTACTTAGCATGCTCTACGAGACCGGTCACCCCTGGATTACCTTTAAAGATCCAAGCAATGTCCGTTCACCACAAGATCACTGTGGCGTGGTACACAGCTCGAACCTTTGTACTGAGATTACGCTTAATACCAGCGCTGATGAGACTGCGGTTTGTAACCTAGGTTCAATTAACCTCGCCCGTCACATGGTCGACGGTAAGCTCAGTGAGGAGCGCATTAAAGAGACTGCAACGCTCGCTATGCGCATGCTTGATAACGTTATTGACCCTAACTTCTACCCAACCAAAGAAGCCAAGAACTCAAACTACCGACATCGCCCTGTTGGGCTCGGTATCATGGGCTTCCAAGATGCCCTCTATCACCAAAACATCGACTTTGCCTCTAAAGAATCAGTTAAGTTTGCTGATACCAGCATGGAAATGGTGAGCTACTACGCCATTCTTGCCAGTTCAAACCTTGCTAAAGAGCGTGGAACCTACGAGACCTACAAAGGCTCCAAGTGGGATCGTGGCTTGTTGCCTATTGATACGCTAGCGTTGCTTGAAGAAGAGCGCGGTATTACCATCGATGTTGATCGAACCAGCACCATGGACTGGGAAGTTGTCCGCCGCGCTATTAAAGAAAATGGTATGCGCAACTCTAATACCTTAGCCGTTGCCCCAACTGCCACCATTGCCAACATCTCGGGCTGTACCCCAACCATTGAGCCAATCTACAAGAATATCTATGTCAAGAGTAATCAGGGTGGTGACTTCCTTGTCATAAATACCTACTTGATCAATGACCTTAAGAAGCTTGGTTTGTGGAACGCAATCATGCTTAAGAAACTTAAGTACTACGACGGTAACATTAGCCAGATCGAAGAAATTCCACTTACCTTACGTAACAAGTACAAAGAAGTCTTTGACATTGGCCCTGAGTGGTTAATCCGTGCCGCCGCCTACCGTGGTAAATGGATTGATCAGAGTCAGTCACTCAACATCTACTATGCCGGTACTAACGGCGCAGATATTGATAAGATTTACCGCATGGTATGGGACATGGGTCTTAAGACTACCTATTACCTCCGAACCCTGGGCGCTAGTCAGGTAGAAAAGTCTACTGTCGGCACTACCGAGTACGGCGCTACCCACACTCGTGGCCAATCAACTACCTTAACGGGTAACAATACTGAGGCCGATGAGACCGAAGCCGCCATTGCCACCGCCAGTAGTGAGCAAGTAGCAAGTAGCAAAGAGTAACATCAAAAAAGAGGGAGACGATCATGCCAATTCAAAAGACCAATACTAAAGTCGACATTAATCAGCGCCGTATCATTAATGGTGCCGACGCCGATGTTATCCAGCTCTATCCTATGCGCCACACCTTTGCATGGGACGCCTACATGGCTGGTAACGCCAACCACTGGCTACCAACAGAAATTAACATGCAAAAAGATTACGAGCAGTGGGCCAGTAATGATGTATTGAGTGAAGACGAGCGCCAAGCCTTCCAGACCGTCCTCGGATTCTTTACTACGGCCGACTCAATTGCCGCTAATAACATTGTGCTAGCTGCATACAAGCACATCACCAGTCCAGAATGTCGCATGTACTTGCTCCGCCAGGGCTACGAAGAGGCAATTCATACCCATGCCTACCAATACATTGTTGAAAGTCTTGGTCTCGATGAAGGCAAGATCTTTAACATGTACCGCGAGGTTGAGAGCATCTACAACAAAGACAAC
>CAYXHD010000071.1:0-4013 GCA_964464915.1 uncultured Candidatus Saccharibacteria bacterium | reverse complement strand
AAGAAGTATCGCGTAGATGATGCGGTGGCTGCTACCAAGGCGGCAGTGGCAGAAGGGATTGTAGCTGGTGGCGGGGTAACCCTGGTAGACCTCAGTAAGTCGGTCGATGACTCATCGGTAGGCGCCAAGATCCTTAAAGAGGCATTGCTGCACCCATTCCGCCAACTCATGCACAACGCCGGCCTTAACAGTGAGGCTAAGCTGGCCGAGGTACTTGCTAGCTCCAAAAAGGGTATGGGCTTTAACGTTAATGATGCCGATAAGCTGGTAGACATGAAGGCCGCTGGCATTATTGATCCTGCCAAGGTAACTAAAGAGGCGATTACCAACGCTGTCTCGATTGCTGGTACGGCTATGACCATGGGTAGTTTAATCGTTGATATCCCAGAAGATAAGCCAGCCATGCCAATGGGTGGCGGCATGGGGATGGATTACTAAAGCTAAAACGTTTCTCGGGAATGCAAAAACCCCTCCAAAATAGAGGGGTTTTGCTTATATTAGATACAGGTGCGAATGTCCGAGCAAGCTCAGGCATTCACTGCTATATCAGGCGATTACCCTGGTCCCGCACGCCCGAAGGCGTGGGGACCAGGGTGAACCAGGGGGAGCGATCAGTAGTTGTGGCCACCCCGGCGGCCGCCGTTGCGACCGGAGCCACCGCAGAGGATGGGTCCGAGCTGACGCATGGCGGGCTTGGTCTCAGGTGTGGACTCCGGCGTCTTGGGCCGGGGCTGGGTCAGCACCAGTCGCTGGGTGGCGACGGGATCGAACCCATACCTCCACATGTTGCGGAACGGATCGAAGGGGCGGTGAGCCGGCTTCGGGGGACGCGGGAGCGCCATCTGTGCCAAGGTAGTCTCCTGGTTCAGTCTCAAGCGGGGTTGCTCAAGATGTACGCTATATTAGCACAAGTGGCATAGATTGTCAATACTTTTTGCCAAACGTGTCAAAGACTATTGACATTAAATCAATATAGGTGTATAGTGTTGAAGATCCATCAGGCACCGCAAGGTGTACCTGGGATAGGAGGTGAACGTGCTTTCAGTCGTGAGGACCCTTGTGGGTCCGAATCGTACGGGAAGACGAAGATCGCGGTAAGGGTTACCCGCTCTTCACACACCCGCAGAAGCAGAAGACAACTTAATAGAGGTCTGCCATGACCTCATCAGGCCCAGTGCCGCGTGAGCTGCCCACGTGAAGTGGTAGCACTGCCCCCGCCAGGGGGCTTTCAGAAGAGCCTTGATAATGTACCCTCAAGGCAGAGTGCGATGCTTGACTGAACGCTCGGTCATCGTCGGACGAAACAACACGGGGCACTGTCTCTGGAGGAATGCTCAGCAACAACGAGCCACCAGGACAACCCCCGAGATCTCCTCTGGTTGCGCACACCCCACCCGCGTTCAACCAGTGCCGTACCCGCCCACCTAGGGCCTCTGCTCCGCCAGCAGAGTGGTACGGAAGGGTCCCGGGAACGCGCTTGCGCGAACCCGGGACCCGCAGCCCTACTTTTATGATCAAAAAAAGCTTGACGGTACAATTTTAGAGGACTATCATTAGCAACATAGTTTTTACAGAGATGTAGGGACTTATACCTTGATAAGACATGATTCAGACGTGGGACTTAGTTCTTAACTATAAGGGCTGAGTTCCCCGTCTGACCAACCCGTCACCGTTGCTTGCAGCCGTGTCGACTGGGTCGCCGGGGCGTCCCATCAGCTACCGGAGGTAGGCCATGAGCCGCTTCGACAACGTCCTCGCCCCGCCGGGCGAGGGCACCAAGGCCTTCTAGGACATCGCGCGTCCACGCCGGCAAGAAGGTCGAACCGCAAGTTCGCCGGCACCGCTCAACAAGCATCGTGCTTCTGGCGGGGTGACCCGCTAGCTCCCCAAGGAGTTTCGTGATCCGTTCACGCGACGGTCCCTGACCGTCTCCATGATCAAAAATGATCGAATAAGGGTCTACCATGACCCCTCACGGTGACCTCGGGCGCAACAATTCCCGAGAAGAATCATCCCCTTGCCCGCAACTCGGGGAACGAGCAGGGCTCGCCCTACCTTCATCGTAGGCCCCTAGCTTTGGTACAGGTTTGACCCCCGGACCGTCCCTCCACATGTGAGTAGGGACGGCCGGGGCTCGGCCTCAATCATGTTTTATCAAGCTTCTTCGATTATCAATGCAGCCCTACGGGGCTGTTTCTTGTTATGCTATACTTGAGTCAAATGGGGCGGAAATGTTAGATAATCTGGATTTTATTGCACAAATCGATACAAATAACGGGCTAGCGATATTGGCTGGTCAGGCACATCAGCTTGCCGAGACGTTTGATGTTGATGCTTCGTCTTTAAAAGATGTTCAAAATATTGTGGTAGCTGGCATGGGCGGATCGGTGCTGGCGGCAGAATTCTTGCTTAATTGGAAGGGGAGTGAACTTCCTGTGCCACTGAACGTCTGTCGTGAATATGCGCTGCCAGGCTATGTGGATGAAAAAACACTGGTAATCATCTCGAGCTACTCGGGTAATACTGAAGAAACACTCAGTTGCTTAGAGGATGCAATCAAGCGATCGGCCCAGATAGTTATTATGACTAGTGGCGGGGCGCTTCTTAAGAAGGCAACCGAACATGACATTACGTATTATCAGATTCCAGGGGGACTTCAGCCTCGACACTCGCTGCTATACCAGGTAAAGGCTTTAGCAACGCTACTCGAATCAATTGGTTTGCTGAACGGAGCAACAAAAGAACTTGAGATCGCTGGCGAGTGGGCCAATAATCAAATCGCGCCCTGGGTCCGTGATGTGCCGACGGCTGAGAATCCTGCTAAGCAATTAGCCGGCAAGCTGTTTGGGAAGATTGGTGTATTTTACGCCGGACCAACTCTGGAGTTTATTGCTCGCAACGTTAAGATCGCCCTAAATGAGAACGCCAAGAATCTGGCGTTTAGTTATGCCTTACCCGAGTTTAACCATAATGAGTTCCAGGGTTGGGATCATCCACAAAACGCACCACTTGCTGTGGTGGAGCTCCAAAGTTCATTGGATGATGAAGCGATTACCAGACGATTCTCAATCAGTAATCGATTATTGAGTGGCAGCATGCCATCCCCAACTATTGTGCAGGCTCAGGGTGATACGCAGATCAAGCAGCTGGTGTGGTGTGTGTTGTTTGGTGGTATGGTGAGTGGCTATCTAGCAGTTCTGAATGGAGAAGACCCTTTACCGGTAGCTAAGGTAGAGAAATTAAAGGCCGAGTTGGTCACCGAGGCTCATGGAGCCAATTAAGCTCGGACGTAAGGGGGTACTGATTGGTATTGGTATTCCAGGGGCGGGCAAAACCACCCATCTTACCGAGTTTGCCTTGGATACGGGCACTATTCGCCTGAGCCCGGACGATATCCGCGAACGTTTGTTGGGCGATCATCGTGATAATACCCAAAATATGTTAGTGTGGCAGCGACTATATGCTCAGATCCGAGCCGTTCTGCGCGGTGGTAGTGTTATTATTGACGGATCAGGTACTAACCCAATGTTCCGTAGACAGGATATCGAATTATACCGTAGTTGGGGTGCCGAGCGCATTATTGGCGTTGTGTTTATGGCTCCACTGGAGGTTGCTTTGGAGCGTAATGCCCAACGACCTAAACCTATTCCGGAAGAAGGGGTGCGTCACCGTTTTGAGCTCTTAACAGCCTATCCACCTAGCCTAGAAGAAGGCTTTGATGAGCTGTATGTGATTGATACGGCTAAGTAGTTACTCGTAACGTAGGGCGTCGATAGGGCTGAGGCGGGCAGCTCGGGCGGCGGGGTAGATACCAAAGACGAGACCCACAATAGTCGAGACGCCCACGGCTAATAGAATAGAATTGAGCGTGATGATTGGGGTAATGTCCAAGACGTTCTTAGCACCCTGGCCAACTAACCAACCCAGACCAATACCTAGAATTCCGCCTGTAATGGTGAGCATTACAGCCTCAACCATAAACTGCCACAGAATATCGCTGGTTTTGGCGCCAA
>CAYXHD010000070.1:0-4038 GCA_964464915.1 uncultured Candidatus Saccharibacteria bacterium | reverse complement strand
GCTCACCCACCAACGTCTTATACCCCTGGGGCAACTGTTCAATGAATTCATGGGCATTTGCCTTTTTGGCGGCTTCTATAACGTCCTCGTCGGTGGCACCAAGTCGACCATAGCGGATGTTATCGGCAATACTACGATGAAACATCATCGGCTCTTGGGGAACATAGGCGATGACACGGCGTAAACTTTGTTGTTGAACAAGACTAATATCTTGATCGTCAATAAGAATACGACCACCCTGAATGTCCATGAAGCGCAACAAAAGCATGGTCACGGTGGTCTTACCGCCGCCGCTTGGGCCAACCAAACCGATCTTCTCGCCTGGTTTAACATCAAGCGTAAACTTACTAAACAAGTTGCTCGCCTGCTGCTCCGAATAGCCAAAATCAACCGCATCAAAATGCACGGCGCCCTTCTGGACATTTAGCTCAGGAGCCTGTTTGTCATCAATAACTTCAGGCGGAACCTCCATGAGCATCTGGGTCATTGGGGCAGCGTCACCCAGGCTGCGGTTAATGCTTCTAAACGAGAATTGAATATCCCATAGTCGCCCAAGAATGTTACTCACGTAACTCATAATTAAGAACACCACACCTATTGGCTGCTTAAACTGCACTACCGCTAAAACAGCACCAACTAATGACAAAACTCCTACCGTCTTAGATATTGCCGAGCCGGCAAACTCGTGCTTAATAAAGATTGATCGTAAGGCTAAGCTTTTATTCACCACAGCATTATTGCGAAGTGTAAACAGCTTCCTCTCCTGTTTCTCATTAGAATAGCTTTTTACAGCGGTGATGTTGGTTATACTATCGGCTAGCTGTCCCGTACGTTCAGTTTCTGCTGCAGTAACTGCCTCATTATAGGGGCCCTCTTTGCGCTTGAGTTTGGTTATCAATGCAATAAACAAGATGCTCGAAGCCATGAATATCAAGGTAAAAGTTGGAACTTTTTGCCACAAGATAATGACGGTAAACAAATAGTTAAGAAAGAGGATGTAAAAACTCCACAGTACCGTATCAAATAATCTCTCAAACGAACCAGCAAACTTCCCTGCCTGACTTACAAGCGAGCCTGCAAAGCGATTGGTAAAGAATCTCTGACTTTGATGCATGAGGTAGTCAAAGACTGTTTCATTTAAGTCGCGCATGGTAAGGTCTTCAAACTTCCAGAGCCAGTAAACCAGGACGCGCCAGCCAATGCCGCTCACAATTGCGCACGCCGTTACTGCAGCAAATATTCCGTAAAAGTCAGATAGTACCGCACCTCCGGCCGCTAGCTTATCAAGCGCCTGAGCCGTATAGAATGGCACCAGAATAGATTCTGCAAGAACCGTAATTGGCATCAACAAAAGAGTTCCAGCTAGGAGCAGTTTGTAACTACGAGCGTGCTGCCAATAAAGTCTTAGGGTATTTTTAGTAGTGGCTGATTTTTGCTTAACCATAGCTAAGAATTATAACAGATAGGAACAGGTTATGCTAATCCTCGATCTTAATCCCAATCTCATTAGCGAATATCGGGGCCAGCATAATGAGTTGCTGGCGACTCATAGTAGTGCCTTTAAGGGCATTAGTTCCTTTGACGACCGTAAATGTTGAGCTGCGCAAATCAACATTCTTCATTGTGCAGGCATTCACGTCCATGTCATTAATATCACAGCTATCAAACATGACGTTGGTGAGCTCGCATCCTTGTAAATCCGCTCCGTTCAGAACGCAGTCTTTAAATATCACATTCTTAAACTTTGTAGCACGGAAGTTGGCCAAGTCTAATTTGCAGTTGGTAAGCTCAACATCCCTGACGATGGCATCGTACCAAATTACGCCGCTCATCCTGCAGTCTGAAATTACGACTCGTCGCCATAATGACTCGGTCACTTTTGCTGCCGAGAGATTGCACTTTTCAAGCACACTGTCTTGAATACTTATCTTTGCAAGATCTGCGCTTTCAGCCTCAACAACCCTAAATAAAGCCTCATCATATTCAGGCTTCTCATCAAAGCTCAATGAAGGAGTTAGTTCGCTCAATATCTTTGGCTTTGCTACACTGAACAAATTCATCTTACGTTACTGTGCGGTCGCTCGGTAAGGGGAACTTGAGACAGTACTCTTTAACTTCTTTGCCAAGTTTTTCAAGGTAGGCTTCGTCGTCAGCATGTGTAATAGCCTGATGGATCCACTCAGCGATCACATCCATATCTTTTTCTACCATGCCGCGGGTGGTAATAGCCGGCGTGCCAAGGCGGATGCCCGATGGGCTAAACGGTTTACGCGGATCATCGGGAATGACGTTCTTGTTAAGCGTTAAATGAATTTTGTCGAGTGTTTCTTCAGCCTTCTTGCCGCTCATCTTAAAGCTTTCCCAGACGTTGGCGACCATCATGTGGTTATCGGTGCCGTTGGTAATAAGCTTAAAGCCTTTGCTCATGAGCTGGTCGGCCAGGCGCTTGGAGTTATTAACCACTTGTTGTGAGTACGTTTTAAACTCTGGCTGCAGGGCTTCTTTAAAGGCTATGGCCTTGGCGGCAATTTGTGCCATGTGTGGACCACCCTGGATACCCGGGAAGACAGCGCGGTCAATGAGCGTTGGCAGATTCTCGATGGTTTTCTCGACTGGCTTGAGAGGGTTGCTCACAATACCTTTACTGAGGATGAGGCCGCCGCGCGGACCACGCAGACTTTTGTGCGTAGTGGTAGTTACTACGTGAAAACCGTGATCGAGTGGATTGGCCAGTACGCCGCCAGCCACCAGCCCACCGATGTGCGCCATATCCATCATGGCTACGGCACCGATTTCATTAGCGATGGCTACGATTTTATCGTAGTTCAGCTCGCGCGGATAACTACTAAATCCAGCCAACACAATTTTGGGTTTATGCTCCAGCGCCAATTCGCGCAGGTGGTCGTAATCGATTTCGCCGGTTTCAACATCTTTAATGCCATAGCGGATAAAGTTGTAAACTTTGGCTGGTAGGGTTCGTGGATCACCGTGAGTTAAGTGGCCGCCGTGACTCAGCTCCATACCCAATACGGTATCGCCCGGCTCCAGCCAGGCGCTAAAGACCGCAATGTTCATTGGTGCACCGCTGAGTGGCTGAACATTAGCGTGATCGGCTCGGAAGAGTTCCTTAGCGCGCTCAATAGCAATGGTTTCTATTTGATCGGTGTTTTCTTGGCCGCCATAGTAGCGCTTGCCCGGGTAGCCCTCGCTGTACTTGTTGGTAAAGATGCTGCCGTTGGCCTCAAGCACAGCGCGGCTCACATAGTTTTCACTTGGTATAAGTTCAATACCGATGCGCTGGCGAGTTTCTTCTGCCTCAATTAAGTCAGCAATTTGTTTGTCTTGTTGTTTTAGAATGTCTAGATCCATGGTAATCCCCTCACTTGTTACTTACAGTATAGCAGTTTGTAGGGATTCCGATTAGATCATGAGCATTCCTTGTTATACTAGTAGTATACCAAAAAGAAGGGCAAAGACGAGCAATGGCACACATTCACCAAAAAATAGACTTTACTACCAGCGCCTATATTGTGCACCCTAACCTAGATAAGGTACTGCTTATTCACCACAAAAAATATAACTGCTGGCTGCAGATTGGCGGACATGTTGAGCTTGATGAAGACACCGATACTGCTCTACTGCGCGAGATCATGGAAGAAAGTGGCCTAGAAGTTGAGTTATTGTCTCAAAAGCCCGGCAAAGCAGGCCCTGATGAAAAAGTGCTGTACCGGCCCGATTTTGTAAATATGCACGCCTTAAGCTCCCCAAAAGGCCATTACCATTTAGATTTACGTTATGTAGCAATTGCCAAGACTACCGAGCCCACCCTGGCACCCAGAGAACATAACGACATCCGCTGGTTTACGCGCCATGATTTATACACCGCAGACTTTGGGCTAACGGCTGCCGACCGCTGGTACTGTCTAGAAGCTATGAAGATGGCCAAGGCCCACCGCCAAACTACCAACTAGTAACTCGCCATGCCAATAAATCCAGCAAAGCGCCCGGCTTTTGGGTCGCGCTGATGACTGAAAAAGT
>CAYXHD010000069.1:0-4048 GCA_964464915.1 uncultured Candidatus Saccharibacteria bacterium | reverse complement strand
TGGTCGTGATCCAAAGCACTCTTATGTTGCTGTAACCACTGGTCTGCTTGATATCATGGACAAGACTGAGCTTGAGGGGGTAATTGCGCATGAATTGAGTCACGTTAAGAACTACGACATCCGTGTGATGGCCATCACCGCTGCACTGGTGAGTGTTATTGCCATATTGAGCGATATGTTGATGCGCATGAGCATCTGGGGCGGTGGCGATGAAGATAATAACAGTAGTGTCGGGATCTTTATTGCCATAGCGGTGGCCATTATCACTCCGTTGGTGGCCATGCTCGTACAGTTGGCGGTGAGTCGTAAGCGCGAGTATTTGGCCGATGCCAGTGGCGCAGAATTGACTCGTTATCCAGAGGGGCTGGCCAGTGCCTTGCGTAAACTCCAGGCTCATGGCAAGCCCATGAAGCGCGGCAGTACCGCTACATCACACTTGTTTATCAGTAATCCACTGGGCAAAAAAGGGGTAGCATCGTCATTACTTAGTACCCATCCGCCACTACAAGAACGTATTGATAAATTGGAGCACATGAAGACCCATGCTTAAAACTACTAAGCTCATACGAGCAACCTTTGCTGATATTTGGAAATATAAGGGCAGTCTTTTCCCAATAATCTTACTGGTTATGGTTCCGGTTGTAGTCATAAGTCTTGTAACTAATAGTGATCAGACGCTCGGTACCTATGGATCGTTTGCCACCCTTATTATGAATGTGGCGGTGATATCCACCACAATCCATGTAATGTCTGGGGTAAAAAAAGTGAGCCCGGCCCAGGCATACTATGCGGGTACTACGCGTTTTGTGGCCTTTATGGGGGTGGTTGGATTGCTGGGTTTGCAGCTGATTCCCTTTATGATAGGCGGGCTTATCTACGTAAGTGGTAGCACAGGGGCAACCGTAGGGCTTGGGCTGGTAGAGATGGTCTTACTGGGTGGTATCTGGTTGCTATTTAGCGTACCCACGTTCCGTTGGCTAACGCGCTCGGTATTTGCCCTCTACTTGGTACAGGATGCCAGTGTGGCGCCGCTGGCGGCGGTTCGCCAGAGTCGATCACTGGTTGCTGGTAAAGCTTGGCCGGTGTTTGGCCGGATGGCTGCCGGGACACTGGCCATGATGGTGGTTCTCATTATCCCTTCGCTAGCTATTAGCACACTACCGGAAACAGCTAGTCTGCTATCAAAAGTGGCTACCAGCTTGCTTCAGATTTTCTCGGCATTAGTGCTTGTGCCATTTGCTAGCATCTATGGGTATAAATTACTGGAGGCCCTCGGTGGTAAGCCAACAGCAAGCTAAAACGCGCCTTGCGCAGTTGCGCGAGCAGCTAGAAGAATACCGGTATGAGTATTATGTGCTCGATAAGCCTTCGGTTGATGATGCGGTGTACGACAGTCTTAACAATGAGGTTAAGGAGTTAGAGGCGGCCTATCCAGAGTTAATTACGCCCGACTCGCCGACCCAGCGCGTTGGTGGGGCAGTAAGCGGCAAGTTTAAATCGGTACCGCATCCCAGCCCGATGCTCAGTTTACAGGACGTATTTAGTATTGATGAACTCAAGGCTTGGGAAAAGCGCCTTCATAAGCTGCTTGGCAAGACCAACATTCAATATTACGCCGAACTCAAGATGGACGGCTTAAGTATGCGCCTGGAGTACCAAAACGGCGTATTTGTGCGCGCCACTACCCGAGGCGACGGCCAGATGGGTGAAGACGTAACTCATACCGTTAAAGCGATTGCGACGGTGCCGCTACGACTCCGCAAATCACCCAACGTACCAAGTTCTGTTTATGATAATTTTGAAATCCGCGGCGAGGTGGTGTTTCCTAAAGCCAACTTTGAGAAGATGAATAAAGAACGAGAAGCTCAAGGTTTGCCGCTGTTTGCTAATCCGCGTAATGCAGGTGCTGGCACCATCCGTCAGCTTGATCCGGCAGCCGCTGCTAGTCGTGGACTGCAGTTTATTGCCTACAGCATAGAACTGGATCTCCCTGAGCTCACGTCACATGCCGACGAGCACGCCATGGCTCGCGAGCTCGGGTTTAAGGTGTTTGATGGCGATGAGGTGCTTGAGTCTGTTGAAGAGATTGAAGCCTACATTGATACATGGCGCGATAAGCGACTTAACCTCCCTATTGGTACCGATGGGTTGGTGATTAACGTTAATAGCAATGCCGACTTTGCAAAACTCGGTGTGGCTGGTAAAGCTCCACGCGGTGCTGCAGCCTTTAAATACCCGGCCGAAACGGCTACAACTATCCTAGAAGATATTCGCGTTAGCATTGGTCGTACTGGAGCCGTAACACCATACGCCGTACTTAAGCCAGTTTTGGTGGCTGGTTCGACCGTTGCACGCGCCACCCTGCATAACGAAGACGAAATCGCGCGCAAGGGTTTGCTAATAGGCGACACCGTAATTATCCAAAAAGCCGGCGATATTATCCCAGAGGTAGTAGAGCCGATCATTACGTTGCGCACCGGTAAAGAAAAGCCGTTTGTTATGCCTACGGAAATCAACGGAGTAAAAGTTATCCGTCCAGCTGGCGAAGCCGTAGCCCGGCTAGCGGATCTTTCTGCTGGTGAGGTGCGCTGGCAGCAGCTCATCCATCTAGTAAGTAAAGCTGCTTTTGATATTGATGGTCTGGGCGAAAAAATCTTAGCTCAGCTCATGGAAGAGGGGATTATTGAGTCGCCGGTCGACATCTTTACCCTCAAGTACGATGATGTCATTAACCTTGATCGCTTTGCGCCGGTCAGTGCCCAAAATCTTATCGACTCAATTAATGAGCACAAAACTATTACGCTCGGTCGCTTTATCTTCGCCCTAGGTATCCGTCATGTGGGCGCCAAAACCGCCGCCGATATGGCCAAGCATTTTGTGACGTTAAAGCAATTCCTTAAAGCTCAAAAAAGCGAGCTCGCTAACATCGATGGCGTGGGAGAAGTAGTTGCCGAAAGCGTTTATACATGGTTATCAAACAACGCCAACATAACGCTAATTGAGGATTTGCTGCAAGCCGGCGTAGTTGTGAAAGACGATACTTCACCAAAAGGTGGTAAGCTATCCGGCACAACTTGGGTACTTACTGGTACATTGCCCACGTTAGGACGCGATGAAGCCAGTGCTATGATCGAAGCTCTGGGCGGTAAGACATCGTCGAGTGTTTCGGCCAAGACAAGTTATGTGCTGGCTGGCGAAGAGGCTGGCAGTAAACTTATAAAAGCCCAGCAGCTCGGTGTGAAAATTGTTGACGAGACCGAATTTCACAAGATTATTGGAGCTTAAGTGGTAAAAGCAACGTTTATTACAGGGAACGCGAGTAAGGCCGAGTATTTTCATAAGTATGCCGGGCTTGAAATTGATCATCACAAATTAGATCAAGAAGAGATCCAGTCGCTCGACCTGGTAGAGGTTGTTACGCATAAAGCCAAGCAAGCTTATGCGGTACTTAAGCGACCGGTTTTTGTTGAGGACGTGAGCCTAGAAATAGCCTCGTTGGGCCGTTTGCCCGGAACGTTTATTAAGTTCTTTATAGATGAGCTGGGGCTTGAAAAGATATGTCGCTTGGCTGATATCACGGATGATCGGTCAGCCATTGGTCGCACTGCGTATGCCTATTGCGACGAGCACGGGGTAAAAGTCTTTGAAGGGCAGATACGCGGTACAATCCCAGAACATCCATTGGGTGAAAGTGGCTTTGGCTGGGATCCAATATTTATTCCAGAAGGATATTCGGTGTCACGTGCACAACTCAGTGAACAAGATTATGAGACGGTCTATTTGCAGATAAAACCAATTAAGCAGCTGGCAGAGTATATAAAAAGCCTCTAAAACGCAAACGCCCCCAAAGGAGCGAGCGCCCTTTAGGGGTTTGGTGTAAGGCACTGAGCCTTCTCGAGCATTCGTACCGCCAGCAGAGCGCAGGTTGAGGCATTGCGCGTCTTGCTGGACGACTCGGTGTAGACCAGGATCGTGCGAGGACCCACGAGCTGGAGGCTCACAACATCCCCAGTCCAGACCAGCGAGCTGCAAAACTCCTGGCTTTCGG
>CAYXHD010000068.1:0-4096 GCA_964464915.1 uncultured Candidatus Saccharibacteria bacterium | reverse complement strand
GCAGCATAAATAGCCGCCGTCAGCCCTGAAGGACCCGAACCAATAATGATGAGTTGGCGACTCTCAGCAGCCATGTCTTATGCCAAACCCAATGCAGCGTCAATCTTTGGCTTATCAAAACCAAGAATATGCACGTCTTCTTTGCCTTCTTGTTTAATGACGGTAAATGGTACACCCATCTGACCACTAAGATCAATCATTTCTTTGGCCTTGGCCTGGTCTTGATCAACCATGACGTCATCAAAAGCAATGCCTTTTTCTGTCAAATACTCTTTTTCTTTCTTACAAAATCCACACCAGGTAGTGCTATAAATAGTGATGTTTGGTTTACTCATATTTGCTTTTCCTCCTATTACCATTGTACCAAACGTGTCAATATATGTAAGTGGCTAATGTATTGATCTTGAGTCGCAAACAACCAGCCGCTGTGCCTTCCTACCCCCTAGAAAACCACAGTCGACTGGCAGCTCGCACCTCAAGCACGTCCTGTATGTATATGGTAGCAAACTTATTGCCAGGCTGCTAGGATTGCGCCAATCATAATTAAATTTACTACTTGGTATCCACCAGTGATTGCCAGCAAGCGGGCAGGTTTATGAGAAAAAATGCTCTCGCCCATAGCAGCGGTAAACACAAAGCCGATGCCAATCCAGGCACCGGTACGCGCCCCGTCGGCCAGGGTTTTTGCGCCAGTAAAGCCTACAAAATGCGCCATTACGTAGGCGGCTACTAAAGAACCAACCAGCATCAAGAGCATGGGAGCACCGCGGTTATCTTGCGTTTCTTCTTGCGTTAACCCAACCAACTTCATCCATTCCTTGCCAAAAGCAAATGGTGCATACCATACAAAACCAAGCAGCATGCTGGCTAGTGTTGCCACTACCACAGCCAGGTAATTTATTGAGACAATCGGCATCACAGCCTCCCGTTATAGTTATGCTTTTATACTACACCGCTCATGGTATACAATACAACCAATAATAAGGATCAAATATGTTAAAAGATTTTAAGAAGTTTTTAATACGCGGTAATGTTGTTGACCTGGCAGTAGGTGTGGTCATTGGTGCGGCATTCACGGCTGTAGTGACCGGATTTGTAGCGGCCTTTATTACCCCACTCCTCAGTATCTTCCTGGGAAAAACAGACTTCAGCAAGGTAGCTTTTAGCTTTGGCAAGACCACCTTCCCCGTCGGCTCATTTATTACACCATTGATTTCATTTGTAATCATCGCAACAGTAATCTTCTTCTTTGTGATTACGCCCATCAATAAGTTAATGGCTGCGGCTCAACGCAAAGAAGCCAAAAAAGAAGCCGAGGAAATGAAGACTGATGCCGCAATGCTTGAAGAGCTTAAGAAGATTAATCGTAAACTCACCACGCTTCAGCCAAAAAAGAAATAATTACTTTTTAAGCAGGTACAGGGCATTGCCGCGGACTACGATGTCCGACACTTTGGCGAGCGCTGAATACTCTTGGTAGGCAGCCTTGCAGGTTTCCAGCTTGATAGACTTTCGGTCACGTGGGTTGTAGCATGCGCCACTGGCAAAGTTGTTATCCCCTGGGTTGGTATACAGAATGTCATTAGTTTCAAGCACCTCAATGCATCCTGAGCTGTTGCGTTGCATGGCCACAGGACGACGCTCAGCAAGTAAGTTTTGGCCCAGCATAGTAGATGGTGCCTGCAGCCCTAGCAGGCCCATGATTGTTGGTGCATAGTCTAGGTGGCTTGACGGTGTGGTATCTTCACCAACCAAGCCCGATCCAGGCACATGCAACAGTAGCGAAATTTGCTCACCGTCCTGGAAGAAGCTGGCTTGGTCAAAGCTATCCAGCCCCAAATAACGAGCCATGGCTTTATCGTTTTGATTAGTAATAAATCCGCGGTGATCACCAAACAAGGCAATGATGGTGTTGTCGTACAGGCCGTTCTTTTTAAGCTCATCTATGAGTAGTCCAATCTGCTTATCGGTATAGGCTACGGTCTGGATGTAGTCTATCTGCTGCTGATTAAGCCCCTGCTTGTCGGTTATCTTGAGTGGCTTAAGATCATCTGGCAGGTAAAATGGCACGTGTGAAGTTACGGTTGCCACGCTAGCGTAAAATGGTTGCTTTATTTTTGTAAGATACGGCACACTTTGACGCACCAGATCTTCATCACTTAAACCCCAGCCCACAGCCCGATTAATCTTAAAGGAATCAAGCGAGTAATACTTGTCCCAGCCCAAATATGGATAGGCAACATTACGATTCCAGAAGGTTGGCACGTCACCATGGAAGACACCACTGTAGTAACCTTTGTCACCTAGGAGTTCTGGCAGAGCGTCATATTCGTGTGTGGCGTACTCAAAGAAGGCCACACGATCCATGGTGGGCAGCAGTGAATTTTGCGTTTCAAACTCGGCATCAGCCGTGCGACCAGTCCCCACTTGGTCGTGATAGTTGGTATAGTACATGCTCTCGGCCTTGAGCTTGTTGATATTAGGGGTAATCTCTTGCCCCTCAATACTGCGACCAATAGCAAAACTGTTAAGTGACTCAACTTGGATCATGAGCACATTTTTACCCTTAGCTATGCCAAAGCTTGCGCCCGGTGCTTGCGGCGCTGGTCGGTTCTTATTCCAGTCTGTCACATACTGCTTCTCCGCCTCAGTAATACCGCGCGGGCTAGCAAAGTATCGATAAGTATCCAACGCCGAGTACATGTGCACACCAACCTTGGTGACCATAGTGCTGTTATCGTACGGCACATTCAGTAGCTCGCGTAAGCCACCATGCTTTTTGCGCTCAATAGAAAGCATGGTCATAAATGACGCAAAGGCTAGCAGCATGATCCCTGCAAGGATTATCAATCGGGTGCGACGGCGGTAACGCGGCTCAGATTGCTTACGATCCACAAACCAGTACCACAGGCCAATAATGGGCAGCATAACAACAAAAAAGATTAGCAGCACATTAAGCTGGGTCTTGATACTGCCGCTCACTGCGCCAACATAGCTGGCGTAACGCAGGGCCGATGCCCGCATAAAGGTATCAAAGGACATGTAATAAATAAACTGCGCTACAAACAAGGATTCTACTGCCACGGCGGCCGTGGTAAGCCATATATACCGACCACGACGGTGCAGAGCAATAGCCGGCCCAAAGGCTACAAGGCCAATGGTAAGCGATGAAACCAAACGCTGCCATGATGGAACTGCCTGGATGTTGAGCCACATATTAAAGACTTGGGTCTGAACCAAAAATATAACAATCAGCAAGAGTGGCAGCATCCATAAACGACGTGCCCCCCAAACTGTATTCCAAGTCGTTTTAGTATGCTTCATTCCTCTAAGCTTATCAGGGTTTAGGGGGGTTCGTAAAGATTGTCTGAGCTTGCTCTTGAATAGCCGAGTAGTCTCCGCCTATGGGGATCAAGTTAGAGTTAGCGCCACCACCCGCCAACATGCCACCCGGTGCGGTTGATAACACCCAGCGGATTGGCTCGCCGGTCTTATTGGACCACATCCAGGCTAATCGAATCATGTTGGGGCCGCTTATATCTGTTGCTATACCATTGCGCAAGGCATTGCTTACGGCCGTTGCGGTAACCGGATTTGCCCAAATGCGCGGCTGCACCAGCTTGGCCATGAGGAACGCAATCACCTCTTGCTGGCGCTCGGCTCTCCCAAAGTCATTACCACACGTCCCCTTGCGGCAGCGCGTATACTCCAGAACTTTAGCGCCATCCATACGCTGCAAGCCGGGCTGTATGTTGATGCCACACGATAGGTATTGATTGTCTGCGCAAGGATATTCAGCATCGATAAGTGCCTCCTTGACCTCAACATCAAGCCCGCCAACCGCATCAACCAATTGTTTCAAGCCGGTAAAATTAGTCACGATCGTATAATCAATGGGAATGCCCAGCATACCACTGACTGTCTTGGTAGCAAGCTTACTGCCGCCCAGGGCATTAGCATTATTGATTTTGCGCGTGCCATAGCCCGGAATATAAGCCTCGGTATCGCGCGGGATACTAATAGTAGCAACTTGTTTGGTTTGCTTGTTAAAGCTCACCACCATAATACTGTCGCTCAGCTCTTGACCAGAATGACC
>CAYXHD010000067.1:3326-4103 GCA_964464915.1 uncultured Candidatus Saccharibacteria bacterium | reverse complement strand
GGAACGTCTTGATTAATGCGCAGCATAGGCACCTCCTTAGTTATCTCTATCTATTATAGCAGTTAGCTCAAGTGGCGAATAATCGCCGAGTTGCGCTCGTTATACTGGGACTTAAACTGATTAGGAATCAAAAAGATAATTGAGATGATCAGCCCAATGCCAATACCAATAAAGTTGATAATGATCAGCGCCACCAAAAGGCGGGTGTAGGGTTTGCGTTGCGATTTAACCATAAGCTCATTATACTGTAATGTATCATGACAAAAAAGCGCTTTCATTTAACCCACACTATAGAGAAGCACATTCTAGATAGAACCATCTACATTGCCTCGTTTGCGGGGCCCATGACTGGCTTGCCACAAATCTATAGCATCTTTTCTAGCCAGAGTGCCGCGGGTGTCTCGATTTTATCTTGGGTGCTCGGGCTGTGCTTTAGCATAATCTGGATTACTTACGCGCTGTTTTATAAACTTAAGCCCATTCTAGTGGCTCAATCACTGTGGATTATGATAGATATCGTCATTATTGTGGGTATTATGATGTACAACCAAAGCGTACGCATAACCCTGCCATACAATCAACTACTCACGCTCAACTACATTGGTAAGTACGCCACTATTATTGGCATGATAGCGGGTGTAGCAGCGATCTACGTATACCTGCTCCAGCAGCGGGCTATACGTCGAGGCTAATACTTACCGGGCAGTGGTCCGATCCCATAACCTGCGGATAAATGCTGGCAGCCGTAACCTTTGGTTTGAGCGCACCACTAACTAA
>CAYXHD010000067.1:0-3316 GCA_964464915.1 uncultured Candidatus Saccharibacteria bacterium | reverse complement strand
CGGACAATGATCTGAGCCCATCACGGTAGGATGAATATCGGCAGATGTAACTCTAGTCTTGAGTTTGGTACTAACTAAGAAGTAATCAATACGCCAGCCAACATTATTGGCTCGGGCACCCCCAAAGTTACTCCACCAGGTATAGTATCCATTTCCTTGCGTAAATAAGCGGAAGGTATCTACAAATCCGGCATTTACAAAGTTATCAAAGCCCTCGCGCTCCTCGGTGGTAAAGCCTTTTTTGCCAACGTTAGGCTTAGGCCGCGCCAAATCGTCTTCTGTATGAGCTACATTAAGGTCACCACAGAATACTACCGGCTTCTTCACTTCTAGCTGCTTGCAATATTGCAGGAAAGCCGGGTCCCAGTGCTTATGACGGAGGGGGATACGACTCAAATCATCCTTGGCATTAGGCGTATACACCGTTACCACAAAGAACTTATCATACTCGGCAGTAATAACTCGACCCTCAGTATTAGGGTCACCATAATCGTCGGCCATGTTGTACTGATCAATAATATCTTGCGGCAAACCATTCATAACGTTAAGTGGCTCAATCTTACTAAACAGCGCGGTACTAGAGTACCCCTTCTTCACGGCCGAGTTCCAGTACTGATGATAGCCGGGCATCTCCAGCGTAACATCCTCGGGCTGAGCCTTGGTTTCTTGGATACACAAAATATCCGGCTGGTGCTCATCAATAAACGGCTGCCACAGCTCTTTGCGCAGCACTGCTCTAATTCCATTTACGTTCCAAGAAAAAATTGTTGTCATGATTCTATTGTAGCAAACTACCAGCGCTTATCCATGTTGCTGCCTTTGCGGTTCACCCAAAACTCGTCGTCTTTATTAAACCACCACTCATCGGCTTTGGTAGTGAGGATCTCCATGGCCAGCTTACGACCGACTTCGGTTTTAAGACGAGCAATAGCGCTAGGCATCCAGGTTTCGGCGCGGGCGTTACCAATGTCAGACTGCTCCTTAAGCGACAAGATCCACTCCAGATTGTCGGCATCCTTAGCCATAATAGACTCTTTGCTGGTGCGCTCTTTATATTCATTAAGCAAAGTGAGAAGCTGGTCGCCAAAATCGAGTGTCTTCATAAGCTCATGAATGGCCGACTCCTCATCTGCTGTCACATACTTCTGGTGCACATAGTTAAGATCGCTAGTACGAGCCTCGGCCAAATCGTGCAGCAGACACATCTTGACAACCTTGCCGCTATCAACGGTCGGATCGAGCATAGCCAGCACCATGCCAATATAGGCTACGCGATTAGTATGTTCGGCCACGCTTTGACTACCGCTACCTAAAAAGAAGAAGCCACTACGCGGTGTTTGGGCCAGCGCACCAACCTCAAAAAACAAATTTACGACCGATTTATAATTAATATCTTTTTCCATCACAGGACCCCCTTGAACTTAGTTCTATCATATCATATGATGAGTATATGCGAACAAAAACCGTACTAACCAAAAAGAATATCGCGCTCATCGCCACTCTGATTGCGGCTATAATCACGTATTTTTATCGCGAACCAGTCCAGGAACTGGTGACCAACGCCCCACAAGTGGCCGCCAGCGACTACACCGTGACGGAAGTTAGCGATGGCGATACCATTAAGGTAAAAATGGGGGATAAGACCGAGACGATTCGCTTTATAGGGGTAGATACGCCAGAGACCAAGGATCCGCGCAAAGCAGTGCAATGTTTTGGCAAACAAGCTTCAAACTTTACCAAAAATCTGCTACTTAATAAGCAAGTTCGACTCGAGTCTGATCCTAATGACAGCGATCGCGATAAGTACAAACGGCTTTTACGATATGTCTATTTAGGCGATACGCTCGTCAATCAAGAGCTCATTAAACAGGGCTACGCGTTTACCTATGTGGTGTTTCCGTTTACTAAAATGGATGATTTTCGCGCCAGTGAACAAGAGGCGCGGTCCAACAATCGGGGATTATGGGGTGGCTGCACCGTCGATGAATCTACCAAGGTTAAACAAACCAATAATGCACAGTAGGGCACATGCAGATATACCAGTCCAGGTACCCCAAACTCACAGGCTCCTCATATCTTGAGCTGGAGCGTAAAGCAAGAAAACTACACAATGAAGTTGCAAAGCGCACCAAGCGTAATGCCTATGTTAGAAGCACCTATTTTAAAGGTGAAAAAATATTCATACAACTCTTTTGGGAGCACTTAAGCCAAAAATACCGTCCAGATAGAGAACGTCGACTCGTCTACTATCATGCGGCCCTGGATCTGTTGCGCAACACAACCTATCAGCCAGAAATTAAACGAGATCCACGATCAGCCCACAATGCACTCTATCGTTTTGCGGGTCGAAGCAAAGATGGTCTTCTATTTTACGTTCAGGTCAAAGAGGACAAGCGTCATAATAAGTATTTTATGTCAGTGTTTGACAGAAAATAAAAAGCAGCTCCGCAGGGTAGTATGGTAGCTACAGGCCGAGCCCTTTTTCATGAGACCCCGCAGGGCAGCATGATTACTACGCGCCGAATCTATTTACATTATAGAAAATGATCAGTTCAGGGTCAAGGATTATTCGGCCATATCGGCTTCTGGCTTGCCTATTTTGGCCGAGAGAATTACGGGGCGAGTTTCACCCTCAGAGTCTTTAAGTTGGAGCTTCTTACTCTCGTTGTAGTAGGTAACTAAGTGGTGACTCAGGATCTCTTGCAGGTCCTTGAGCTTAAATTTGAGCTCTTCCAGCTCGCTTGAAACCAATTGATAATCTTTATCGGCCTGCAGAACTTTTTTTGCGGCCGCTCGTTTAGTAGTGAGCTCTTTAAGATCATCCTCTAGTGCGCGGTACTCATCATTTTGTTCCAGCACATCTTTAAGGTTTTCTTTAACCGTCTTTGACTTCTGCTTAGTCTCGCTAATTTCTGTCATCAGGCGGTGAATTGCATCAATGGTAGTTTCGTCCATGTAGGTCCCTTTTTTGATTATTTTGTCTATTGTATCACGAGGCCGAGCCAATAATAATCAGCTCAGTTTCAGCACGCGTAACGGCCGTGTAGAGCCAGCGCTTATACTCGTCGTCGTCCATTTTACTAAAACGCTCCTCAAACAACACCACTTTGGGCGACTGAGAACCCTGAGCCTTATGTACCGTGAGGGCGTAGCCAAAATCAAACAGATCAGGCGGAGTAGTATCCGGCGCCAGTGGCAAGCGTCCCTCGGGGGGCTGAGCACCAAAGGTGGAGCGCAAGATGTGCCCATAGTAGCGATAATCCTCGTTATCCAAGGCAATCTCGGCCATCCAAAACAACTGCTCGTTATCATCGAT
>CAYXHD010000066.1:0-4123 GCA_964464915.1 uncultured Candidatus Saccharibacteria bacterium | reverse complement strand
CAATCAGTTCATCGTGGATCTGGAGCAACAGCTGCGTATCGTCATCAAGTTTGGGTGCTACGGCGATCATAGCTAGTTTATAAATATCGGCAGCGGTACCCTGAATTGGCACATTCACTGCCATGCGCTCAGCAGCAGCCGAGATGATATGGTTCTTGCTATTGATCTCGGGGCAAGGGCGCTTACGACCAAGTAATGTGGCCGTATACTCATGCTTACGAGCAAAGGCCTTGGTGTCTTCAATATATTGTTTAAGTTTGGGGCGTACTTCAAAGTAACGAGCAATAAAGGCCACTGATTCCTCGTGCGTCATACCCGTGGCAACCGTTAGGCCATGAGCGCTCATGCCGTATAACACGCCAAAGTTAATGGTCTTGGCCGCACTACGCTGATCTTTAGTAACTTTGTCCAGCTCAACCCCGTACAGCTCGGCAGCGGTTTGTTGGTGCAGATCGATCCCCTCCTTAAAGGTCTTGATCATGCCTTCATCCTTGGCCAAAGCCGCTGCTACCCGCAATTCAATCTGACTATAGTCGGCACTTACCAATACGCGCCCCTTAGGCGCTACAAAGGCTTTACGAATCTCGCGACCAATCTTGGTGCGAACCGGAATGTTCTGGAGATTAGGATTGACGCTACTTAAGCGGCCAGTCTGGGCAATGGTCTGATTAAAACTAGTATGAATACGACCATCCACCGCACTCACCTGACCAGGCAGGGCATCCACGTAGGTACTTTTAAGCTTGGTTAGTTCACGATATTCGCTAATGTAATCAATAATCTCGTGCGTGCCACGTAAGCGCTCGAGCTCAGTGGCGGCCGTAGAATAACCCGTCTTGCCCTTTTTAACTCCTTGCGTGGGCAGACCAAGCTTATTAAACAGCACATCTTGTAGCTGGTTTGGTGAACTAATATTAAAGGTGTTGCCAGCCAACTTCCAGATCTTTTCTTGGCAGGCCAATATGTCCTTACTGAGCGTCTTGTTAAACTTCTCCAGGAATGGCACATCCAGCTCAATACCAGCCAGCTCCATGTCGCCCAGAACCTCAATGAGCGGCCACTCAGTTTTTTCTGCAATATCAGCAAAGTCTTCTTTTTTTAGCTGGGGATACAATTTTTCATACAAGCGCCAGGTAACATCAGCATCTTCGCAAGCATACTGGCTAGCGATCTCTATATCGGTTTGATCAAAACTCTTTTGATCCTTGCCCTTGGTACCAATAAGCTCTTCGATTGGAATCATTTCGATCCCCAACTCGCTATATGCTAAGTCCCCCAAGCCTTGGGTGCGCCCAGCCGGGTTAAGTAAAAAGCTGGCCACCATAGTGTCAAACACAATGTTTTGCAGATGCACGCCGGCTCGCTTGAGAATCTGATAGTCGTACTTAATATTGTGGCCGACCTTGCCGACCTTATCACTCTCAAGCAATGGTTTTACTGCCTCAAGCACATCACTCAATGGCAGTTGTGCTCCCTCTTTGTGGCCTACCGGAATGTAATAGGCTTCACCCTCCTTGGCGCTCAAACTAATACCAACCAACTGAGCGGTCATGACATCAACATCAGTAGTTTCAGTATCGACGGCAATCACATCTTTGCCACTCAACTTCTTGATTACAATATCCAGCTCAGTTTGCGACGTGACGGCCGTATACTTTACATGTTTAAGATGGGCTCGCTCACGTACACCATCAGTCTGCCCATCGCCACCAAATAAACTGGGGTCAGTATTCTGGCTTGGCTCTGGACCGGCCATCTCGGGCGGGAGCTTGCTCAGCAGGCTCTTAAAGTTCAACCGCATAAACAGCTCGTGCAATGCCTGGCGATCTACCTGATTGAGCGTAGCATGCTCAAGATCAAGCTTCACGGGAGCATCACGCACAATAGTGGATAATTTGTAGCTTAAATAAGCCAATTCTTTATTATCTTCAAGACGCTCTTTGAGCTTGCCCTTAAGCTCACCCAGATTTTGGTAAACTCCATCCAGACTTCCGTACTTTTGAATCAAATCAACCGCCGTCTTGGGCCCAACACCAGGAACACCAGGGATGTTATCGCTACTGTCCCCCTGCAGGGCCTTAAGATGAATAAACTCCTCGGGCGACAACCCATAGGTCTCCATCATTTCTTCTAAACCATAGATCTGCGTCTCACTAAAGCCCTTGCGTAACATATAAATCTTGGTGTGTTCATCAATAAGCTGCAGCTCATCTTTATCACCAGTCACCACGATGGTTTCGTAATCTTTGCTTTGTTCCACAAAGGTGCCAATAATATCGTCGGCCTCATAATTCTCGAGCTCCACAAACGGCAGGTTAAGCGCCTCTACCAGCTCTTTAACCAGCGGAATCTGCACGCGCAACTCATCGTCCATACTCTTGCGAGTAGCTTTGTACTCCGGATAGAGATCTTTACGGAAGGTCTTGCTCGACTTATCCCAACAAATCACCACATACTTGGGCTTAAGGTCGTTCATCATCTTTATCATAATATTGGCAAAGCCATAGACCGCGTTGGTTGGCTGGCCGTCCTTGTTGGTCAAATGCGGCACGGCATGATAGGCACGATGAAACAGGGCATTTCCGTCTACCAGTACCAATCGCTCTTTCTTCATAGCTGTATTATACAGGATTGCGATCTTCTCGGCTGTGCCAAACACGCAGAACCACAATATCACCATCTTGATTAATCATGTAGCGCAGCACATAAAACCCCGACCCAAACGGGACATGATACTCTCGTCTACCACTACCATCGCCCATTGGCCGACCAATTTCTGGCATACGCGCTAATGTCTCAGTGCTGGCAATAATGACCTTAGCCATATGAATGGCCGTTTGCAGGCTAACCGCATACATAAACCACTGCACGCGCTCAAGATCTTTGCCGGCATTATCACGCCAGACTATTTGGGCCATGCAGGAGTCTTCCCTTCTGCCCACTCGTTCAGCCACGAGACCACTTTTTCGTGAGGAATAGCTTCACCCGTCAGTACATAACGATCCCAGCGCTGGAAGTCCTCTTGCTTCTCGCGTTCATAGCGCTCTTCTCGGGCCAGATATTCATCTATCGCGGTCTTCATCATCCAGTGTGGTGATCGATCCTTAATTTCGCCAAGAGCCTGGAGGCGTTTTTTTGTTTCGTCATCTAATTTAACTGCTTGAGGCGATGCCATAGGTACTCCTTGATTACTTAGTAATACTTTGTACTACCAGTATACTATGGGCATGAAGAATGAATCAATACTACTTGGTGCCTAGTAACGACTAGGCTGCAGTGTATTTTGATTGAGGCTTTCCGGCTAATAAATCGCTATACAGTTGGCCGACGACGGTATTCAGCTCATCAAGTGTGCCGTCGTTAATAACCTTAATGTCGGGTTCCACCCCATCCCCTGCTCGCTCAGTAATATCACTGTCGTTAGCAATGCCTGGACGGCTAACCTGAATAATCAAGCCGCCATTAGCATGTATCATTGCCTGATCGTGCGGGTAGCGTGCGCCACCAACCGTAACAAGTGGATATTCGCGTTTAATAAGCGTCTGGATACGATGCTCAATTACCGCCGGCCAAATAACCTGCCCGTCACGAGGTTCGACTTCATCGATCATGCGCGCTCCAATCCACTGGTAAAGCGCGCGGTGCAGCACCTTGTTATCGGGAGTGATTGGGACTGGAAACTCATCTTCTCGGTTACTGCCAGCCTCAATATACTTTTCCAAGTAACTGAGCAGGCGGTTTGATTCTTCGAGCGACTCGGGCGTATTCTCAATCAGGAGTTTGCTAGGATCAACATCAAAACTAGTGACAGCTTTGACCGGCTCCACCACGAGTGGCATCAGCTTATTGGCAATCTCTATGACTGGCAATCCAGAATCAATAACACTAGGAGCCCATTGCTTAACCCAGAGATTAGCAACTTGGCCAACGGGATAGCTAAACTCTAAATCAGCTTTAGCATCTACGCCAGCCAACCGACGCAACTCTGCGCCAACCGTACTCTTACCTTGGCGCATGCCGCCATTAATCCCCAGAAGTATCACTTTGCAATCCCCTGCTGAACTGCAAGCTGGCGCACCTTATCTTTAAACTCCTCGAGTGTTCCGTCATTCATAATCTTAAT
>CAYXHD010000065.1:0-4228 GCA_964464915.1 uncultured Candidatus Saccharibacteria bacterium | reverse complement strand
CACCCCGAGTTTAAGAGCCGCCCAAATCGTGCTCATCCGTTATTTGTAGGGCTGATTCGTGCAATTCGATCCTGAGTTTAAACCAGAGCTTACCCCTAAGCAGATGCTGGAATTGGGGGTCTTTGACGGCGCCTATTTTGATAATTACTCAGAGTTTCCAGCAGAGTGGACAGAAAATGTAGCTAAAAAGAATTTCTTTGGTGTGCACGCTAGCCAGAGCTTGGCGGAGTGGCAGCGCAAAGGCTGGATCTTCCCGGAAGACCCTTTGGGGTGGTTTCAGTGGTACTGTCGTTATACTATGGGCCGTCGGGTGCCCGAGATGGACGCTGTGCAGATTAAGCGCTGGAAGGCCATGACACGCCATATTGCTCAGATTAAGCAGAACTGCATGGTGGGTGATGTTAATTGTCGACCGCGACAACGCCAAGCACTATTGCATTGGGCCTACGATTCGAGAAAAATCTAACAAAAAACCGCCATTCAGGCGGCAATTTGTTAAGATAAACTAGATCTTAAGCTTCTACGGAGACAATAGTGCGCTTTGTACGAGCACCAGTAAAGTGGGGCACCTTAGCCTGTTTAAAGGCTACCTTGCCTGCGCGAGTTGCGTAAATGGTGTGATCTTTACCAACGGCAACACCTTCGCCAGCAGCCATTTTGGTGCCGCGTTGACGTACAATAATACCGCCCGCATTAATGCTTTGGCCGCCAAATAGTTTGACGCCTAGGCGCTTGGCTGCGGAATCTCGTCCGTTTCTACTAGAACCACCGGCTTTTGTATGTGACATGGATTATTTCCTCGTTAGAACTGTGATTTGCCGGCCGACTATTTGATCGGCGCGTACATAGAGCAAATGCTCATAGGTAACAGGCAAAAACTCCTTTAGAGTATATCCTAAAGCGCCAATCTGGTCAAGTATCTCTACCCGAGAAAACTTCTTTCCAGTTTTCCAGCAGGGTAGGGTAATACAGACTGGTGTTCCTGATTTAATTTGAGGTGCTAAGTTGGTCAAGAAATCGATAGTGAGCTTGGTGGCCTCGGCTTTGATATGCTCAAGCTCTTTAACCGATGGCTCTTTGCTTAAGGCGGGTCCCAAATAGCCTTCGGTCACAACAGCATCTATCCGGCCTGCCCATTGATGCGATGTGGCGTCACCAACTTCTAATGTCCACGCAGCTGATTTATGTGTTTTTTGGAGCCACTCATCATTGGTCTTGCTCATTTCAACCAAGGTATCTTCAATGTCGCTTCCGTATGCCTCAAACCCTAACAATGAAGCTTCTTGTAAAATTACGCCGGTACCGCAGAAGGGATCAAGCACTCGTGATCCGGGCTTTGGAGCAGTCAAATTGATCATCATTTGCGCTAACTTTGGTGGCAACATACCAACTTTGGCGCTGCGAGCCGGGCGACCGTGATCGCGCTCACCATAAGCCGCAATATCCTGTACGGCGACGGTGCTAGCAAGTACGTATCCGCTAGTGGTTTTTACTATCCAGATATCAGCACCCTTATCCAGTAATTTATTATGGGTTATTTGTGCTGCAGTAAGTTGACCCTTGCTGGCAACATAGCGGGCGCTGCGACCAAGCTGCTTAAAGCATTTTTTAAGCTCTAAGCCAAGCGATTCGTGTTGGCCTTTTGACAGTGTAAAGCCATACAGGCTAATGCCAAAACTGAGCTTGCCTTCGCCGCTTGTAGCAATGGCTTCGGCTAAGTCGCTGGCACAAAGGTGCTTGGCGATGTCTTGAGCGGGGACGGCCGGAAGAACTCCGAGGTGTGTCCCAAGCTTAATACTGCCACCCAGCCGGTCGAGGCTAACAGCATCATCATCAATCTGCGCACAGTGCTCGTTAAGGCGCGTGACGTTGCCGGGGTATAAACTAAGAAGCTCCGCGTAGGAGATTTCAGGCTGACGACCAAGAATTGCTAAATGTGACATGTATTCATTCTATCATTAAAAACAAGGGATGGATGAGCACTTGTGCTCAATAAGCTGCTGCTTGAGAATAAGCAGATTGCCCAAGGCAAGATACCTCATGATGTATACTAGTTAGTATGAACAAGCGTCGTGTATTTATGCTATTAGGCTTGCTGGCCTTTGCGTTGATTGTGGTTGCAAACTACAATCGAGTAGGGGTATATTTTGGTATTTATTGTGGCTGCACAGCTGGCCGGCTACTACTGCATGGCTCGCTACTATCAGCTATTTACGGCCTTGTTTATCAAAAAGCAGCCGCTAAAAAAGTTCTTTAGTATGTCGCTGGCACTTAATTTTGTAAATCAAGCTTTTCCGTCAGGGGGCGTTTCCTCGTTAACATACCTCAATGCTCAGATGCCCGAGGTACCAACCAGCCAAATTACCCTAACTCACTTTATGCGCTTTGTATTTACCTATATTTCATTCACCGTTATCCTGCTGGTAGGCTTTATTATTTTAATGTTAACTGGTAATGTAGCGGCAATCACATCGCGTTTTACACTGCTGATTGTTTCCACCATTATTGCGCTCAGTGTGGCTGGACTGGCAATCATAAGTAACGAGGCCTGGCTGAAGGTGGTAGCTCAGTGGGTACGTAGAGTGGCTAATCAGTTGGCTAGACGAGTGCTGCGCCGCAAGCGAGATGTGGTAACACACGAGCAGCTTGATCGTTTTGTGGGCGAGTTTCATGAGGGCTACGCAGCCTTGCGAGGGGATCGTCATCGCTGGCAAGGACCGCTTTTATATTTATTTGGTAATAATATTACCGAGCTACTAACGATTTATGTGGTATTTTTGTCATTTGGACAGTTTGTAAACCCAGGCATTGTTATAGCTGGCTATGCGCTGGCTAACGCCGTGAGTATACTCGGCGTTTTTACTGGAGGTGTTGGGATTTTTGAAGCAACTATGATTGCTACTTTTGCTGCATTGGGCGTGCCGTTTGCCTTGGCGACCGCCGTTGTAATTGTTTATCGTGTGCTTAACTTGGCTATCTTTTTACCAGTCGGTTTCTATTTTTATAACAAGAGTCTGCGTACATGAACCAAGTGCTAACCGTCAGTGAGTTTCTTGATGCTCTCAATGAGACCATGGGCTTTGCCTTCCCCGAGGTCGTGGTGCAGGGTGAGGTATCAAGTTTTAAGGTAAATCAGGGTAAATGGGTATTTTTTGATGTTAAAGATAAAGAGGCTACGCTGGGCTGCTTTATGACGCTCTATCAGCTTAAAACACCCCTAGAAGATGGCATGCAGGTTCGCGTTGTGGGTACGCCCAAGCTTACTAAGTGGGGTAAGTTTAGCTTTACGGTTAAGCGGGTGGAGCTAGCTGGCGAGGGTGAGCTCAAACGGGCATTCATGCTTTTAAAGAAGAAGCTTGGAGACGAGGGTTTGTTTGCGCCAGAGCGTAAGCGACCACTGCCGCACTATCCCAAGACAGTCGGACTGGTGGCCTCTGGTCAAAGTGCTGCGTATGCTGACTTTATAAAGATTCTTGGCCAACGTTGGGGCGGACTGAGCATCCAGTTGGCTGATGTACAGGTGCAGGGGGTTGCGGCGCCCGATCAAGTGGTGGGCGCCATACGGCAGTTTAATGAGGCAGCTGAGCCGGTTGATGTTATTGTGGTGATTCGTGGTGGTGGTAGTCTTGAGGACCTGCAGGCCTTTAATACTGAGGATGTTGCCAGAGCTGTGGCGGCTAGCCGTATACCTATGATTGTGGGCGTGGGGCACGAAGTGGATGTTAGTTTGGCCGACATGGCGGCCGATGTGCGCGCCGCGACGCCGACTGATGCAGCCCGTATTGTAGTGCCAGACCGTAATGCAGTAGCCGGGGAGCTAGATAGCCGCGTGGCTCGCACCGAGCAACTCTTGCGGCAAAATCTGTTACGTCGCGAGCAATTGCTGTTGGGCAATGTAACGCGCATGGAGCGCTTTGTCCGCCAGCCTATTGAACGATTAGCTCGTGCGGCCATTAATTTGCGTCGGGACCTTGGGGCTATTGAGCGCACTTTGCAGTTGCGTGAGCAAAAGCTTGAGGGTCTCGTGCGTAATCTAAAAAATGTGGACCCCAAGGCGGTGCTTGCTCGTGGTTACAGTATGGTAAGGCAGGGAGATAAATTGGTTAAGTCAGCCAAAGATCTAAGCCCCAAAAGTCCCTTTATGATACAATTTGCTAATGATCAGGCTAACGCCCGACTAGAAGAATAGGAGATAATGATGAGTGATAAAGCAAAACCTTTTGCCGAC
>CAYXHD010000064.1:333-4443 GCA_964464915.1 uncultured Candidatus Saccharibacteria bacterium | reverse complement strand
CGCAGCTGGTGCAGGTATTAGTTATTGTGGTTGCGGGAGTGATAATAAGCTCCCGAGCCTCAATAATCGTTACGGCTATAGTAGCTATGACAACGATTGTGATTGGATATATACAGACAAGCGGCCAGCTTGCGGCTAATACTGAGTGGCTTACGAGGCCGCCAGAGTTCTCTGATGCCATCGGGCAGGCCGTGGTACTGATGATTATTGGTGGGGTAGCCTGGCTTTCCAATAAAGAGATTGATGCGCTCTTACGGCGCAGCTGGAGGTCCGAGGCGGCACTGGCCAAGCAACGCGACCAGCTGGAGGTCACCGTGGCGCAGCGTACTCGCGAGCTAGAGCAAGAACAGCTTAAAAGAACATTAGAGTTGCAGCACTTTGCTGAGTTTGGCAGGGTAAGTGCAAGCTTAATTCATGATCTTTCTAGTCCACTAACTGCAGCTTCGCTTAATTTGGAGCAAGCTGATAATAGCGATCAGACCAAATTAGTTCATGAGGCTATGGTGAGTCTGCGACACATAGAGAGTTACATTGCCAGTACCCGCAAACAATTACAGGGGTCTAGTCAGGCTCGTGACTTTGCCGCTAGTCAGGAGTTGGGTGAGGTGGTAAAGCTCCTGCAGCACCAGGCAAGTACCGCAGGTGTTGCACTGCAGTTTGTGCCATGTGATCACGACCGCATCTTTGGTGATCCGGTGGCGCTTCATCGGGTGGTTGCCAACCTCATCATCAACGGCATCCAGGCTTATTCTCAAGACAAGTCAGGCTCAAAAAACGTTGTTGTCATAAAACTTGAGCAGACTAACAATCATTTGCGCATAACCGTTCAAGACTTTGGCGTGGGCATTCGCCCTGCCGACCTTGGCCATATATTTAAAGATTTCTATAGCACCAAAAAGCGCGTGGGTCGCGGCCTAGGCATTGGTTTGGCTGCCGCTAAGCGCGTAATAGAAAACGATTATCAGGGGTCAATTACGGTTACTAGCAAAGCAACACACGGCACACTATTTACTATGGATATTCCTTACTATGAAGCAAAAAGTACAAATAAGCATAAAAAGAGGCCTGCAGTTTCTAGGCGCCAACCAAGACACTAGCGGTGCGTTTAGCGGCTTGGTAGGCTCGGGCCAGTATTTCTTCTCTTCGGCTCAGCGCAACGATACAATCTTTTTTAGCGCACTAATTGGCGGTTGTCTTACTAACGTTCAAGCCGCAGACGATATTCGTGCACGGATCGCGCGCTACTTATTGCTGCATTCTAACGATCAAACCACTTGGGGTTATTGGGAGCGGGGAAGTACCTCTCGTCCCTATCCAGATGATTTAGATGACACTGCCTGCGCGGTGGCGAGCATCGCCAATTATGATCGGCGGCTGCTTAAGCCTAATATGCTTGCTGGCTTGGCTACCTCGCTCATACATTGCGAGGTTGATCCCGGCGGCCCCTACCGAACGTGGCTTGTTGAGGCCGGCCTTGGAGAACAAAAATGGTATGACGTAGATGTGGCTGTTAACGCCAACATTGGGTATATGTTCTACGCGCTAGGCATAGCCTCACCAAAACTTGAAGCCTATGTTGACGCGTGCATTTTGAATAACAAGCTACAATCACCCTATTATATCGGCACATTGCCAACACTTTATTTTCTGGCGCGCTGGTACAAAGGAGAGCAGTTACCTCGATTACAAGAGCTGATTATGCAGGCGCTACGGACGGCTCGAGGGCCGCTCCATAAAGCCATGGCTCTGTCCGCCGCCTACCATAGCGGATGCTCGGTAGACAGTGGAGACCAGGTGGTAATTAACTTACTAGAACAGCAAGTTGCGGGCGCCTGGCCTGCAGTCGGGTTGTATTACGAGCCGCCACAGAATAAGCAGTGGAGGTATGCTGGCTCGCCAGAACTCACTACCGCCTTTGTGCTGGAGGCGCTTTCTCGTTGGCTTACGCACGCCCAGTCAAAGTTAGTTAGTAGTACGCCAACCGATCTCAATGGCTTGTATCAAGATGCGCTAGCCGGCATTAAGCGCAGCGATGTAACCAAAATTGCCAACATAATGGCCCAGGCGCTGGCTTACAAAATGCCATTGCGTTTGAGCAAAACACTCAATAGTGCCAGCCTGCACGGGTGGCTGGCGTATGGAATCTATGATGATATGGTTGACGGAGAAGGTGATCCCAAGATGGTTGGTGTAGCCAATTACTGTTTGCGTACATCTGTCGCCCAGTTTACTGCTGCATTGCCCGACAATAAATCATTCCGTAGGTTTATAGAGAAGACCTTCACTGCTATGGACTCGGCTAATACGTGGGAGGCGATGAACGCCCGCAATTTGCAGAAGCTGCCAGACTATGGAGACTACTCTGTGTTGGCACAACGGTCATGGGGTCATGTCTTGGCACCCACGGCTGTGTTGTTGGCGGCCGGCTATAAACTGCATACTAGCGAGATCAGGAACTTTCATAAGTTTATGCATCATTACATAATTGCCCGGCAACTCTCTGACGATGCTCATGATTGGGTTGACGATTGGGCGCACGAGCGAGTTACGCCTGTGGTGGCTATGCTACTAGGTGAGTGCAGCAGTACCGAGCTGATTGATCTACAGCGGCATTTTTGGACCACCACTATTAATGTGGTGAATCGTAAAATTCGTCATCATCTTTGCCGAGCGCAAGATTATTTAGACGCTTGTAGTTACATTACAGAAAGAGCGCCGCTCCAGGCGTGGCTAAAGATGGTGGAGCAATCATGCGTGCACGCTGAAGCCGGAAGAGCCGACACTCAAGACTTTATACGTGCTTTTAGGGATATGAAAACTACTAAGAAGGGCAAATACTCGACTTGCTCCATACCAGATAGAATCGTATACTATAACCATGAGTAGTACATCTTCTACAGCTTACCAAATCAAAGATAACGACATCATTATGCACGAGGCCGAGGCTCCGTATGTATTACGATTTCGTGATATTCCCGATGAAGACAAGCCGCGCGAGAAGCTCCTTAAGGCTGGCGTAAAGAACTTAAGTGTAGCCGAACTAATGGCCGTGGTGCTGGGCGTTGGCACCTCTAAAGAAGATGTGTTGAGTATGGCTAAGCGCGTGACTAAAGAGTATGGCGAAAAGGCCTTAATGAATGAGTATAATCCCGAAACGCTGGCTACTGCGCTGGAGATCCCATTAACAAAGGCCTGTCAGATTATTGCTAGTTTTGAGATCGGCCGCCGCTATTATGCCAAGCAGCAGGGCACGGTATATATTCGCCAAAGTAAACAAGCCTATGACTACCTTAAAGACATGGGGAACTTGCGCAAAGAACAGTTGCGTGGCTTATATCTAAACAGTCGCTATCAGGTAATTCATGAAGAAATTATTTCTATTGGCAGCCTAACCGCCAATATTGTTCATCCGCGCGAAGTTTTTCAGCCCGCGTTAGAGCATGGAGCGATCGCGGTTATTTTGGCCCATAATCATCCGTCGGGTCGCGTTAACCCAAGCCATGCGGATCTAGCTATTACCCAGCAACTGGTTAAAGCAGGTGAAATCTTGGGCATAGATGTGGTGGACCACTTAATTATTACTGCTACTCGTCACGTAAGCTTGCTGCAGTCAATCAGCGACTAGTCTACAAGAGGTTTTTAATTCGCTCTTCTACCTGAGCTGGCGTCAGCTCAGCCTTAATAATGCGGTCATCAACTTTAAATCCAGCAATTTTGGCCGTGGTTTCAGTGTCCCCCATGTTGCTGAGGATTACTATTTTGGCACGGGTAAATTCTGGATCGTCCTTGAGCTTTTGTAGGACTTCAAGGCCATTCATAACCGGCATCATCAGATCTAGAAGTACAATATCCGGGCGGAATTCGCCAATGAGCTTAAGACCAAGCTCACCATTCTCGGCGACCTTAACCTCGTAGTCAGAGGCAGTTAATTTTGCGCTATACATGCCCGAAATAGCGGCATCATCTTCTATAATTGCTATTTTTGCTTTAGTACTCATATCTGTAAGTATAAGCAGTATGATGTAATAATTCAATACTCATCAATTACTTTTTTGGATCGCCGTGACGGTAAATGTGCCATCTGAGCTAATCGTTCCCGTGGTCATCACA
>CAYXHD010000064.1:0-323 GCA_964464915.1 uncultured Candidatus Saccharibacteria bacterium | reverse complement strand
GGGAACTGATTTGATTCTTAGTGGTGCCTTCATAGTAGGGTGTAGTTGTTTTGGTCGCCAGGGTAAGAATTGTTCCATTGGCTAATTTAAGCGTCAATTTGCCACCGCCAATTGTTTGTATGGTTCCATTGAGTCGGTAAAAACCAGAAGTTGTCTTAAGGAGGTTGGTTGCAGTAGCTTTTTTATCACCAGCATTTTTTGCCGCCTGTTTAAGCTTGTTGTTATCAATCAATGAATTGATCGACTTGCTCTTGGGTATATTTGCCGAGGTGCGTTGACCGGCATTGTAGGCGACACCAGCAGTAATGACTAGAACCATAGCG
>CAYXHD010000063.1:0-4464 GCA_964464915.1 uncultured Candidatus Saccharibacteria bacterium | reverse complement strand
GGACCTACGTAATACATCTCCAAAACCTGCGGTAAAAAAGCCCATCGGTAAGCACGTTTCTCCTAAGCCAAAAGCTCCTGTAGTGCCAGTAGCCCCAGTAGCCGAGCCTGTTATCTCTGAAGCGCCTATTACTGAGGTGCGCGTGCCCGTACCTGCCAAGAAATTCCGTCACAAACTAGCGCTGCGCGAAGCGCTCAAGGGCGTTTTTGGCGGCAAAGCACTGACAACGGCATTATTTGCCACCCTGGCAATAACCGTCTGCCAAGTAATTTATGCTACTATTTTTGCCAAAACCGGCCTGTATGCCATAACTGAATCGATTAGTGCTGGCTCAGTAAATACTGCCCGGGCGACTACATTGGTTGGCCACTTAGCTTGGGGCGTACTGATTAGCTTGGCGGGGTATGTAGTGTATCAATATTCCCTGGCCAAAATAATTTACCGAGGCTCAACGGAATACGACCGTCTTAATTCTGCGCCATCACATGTTCGCCACATTGCCGCTGGCAGTATATTTGGCTTAGTGAGCCTTGATGTTATTAGCTACTTCTTGGCGCTTAGCATAGTACTAGCTACCGCCGGGGCTAATCTGGGGTTCCTGGGGACTAAAAGCCTGGGTGTCGCCGGAGTTGTACTGGCTGCAGTAGTAAATATCATCGCCGTGTATATTCTGCTGGGACTTATCGTGGCCAGACAAATGGCCATGTACGCTGCTGTAATGGGCCAGGTGAGTGTGCGCAGAGCATATAGTACCGGTTGGGCGCTTTATACCAGGCAGTTTGGCCGCACCACCAGTGGTCTGTTATTAATGCTGGTGGTATCTTTGTTGCTTACTGTGCCACTGACGCTATTGGTAGCGATTCTGGGTACTGGTAGTACGCTAGCAATTGCCGTGACCGTTGCATTGGCTGTTTTGACCCAGGCCGTCGTGACGGTAGTTGCCACCCTGTACTTTGTACGCCTCTATCAGTTTGTACTCTCTCAAGAATATGACAGTGAGCTTGGGCACCTCTTGAGTGGTCGCCAGCCGCACAAAGCCCATGTAGGCCGACGGCTTATTGCCCTGGCAGGCTTACTGCTTATTTTGACAGCTGCCATGACCAGCCTCATTGCCTATGCTTCTCCCGTAGCAAGCGCTCTTATCCGTTGACATTTACAGCGTTGTTCGATATACTTGACACATTGAAGCCTATATAAATGTATAAGGCTTTTTAATTTACCTTTGGAGGCGTGGATCGTACATGCAAAAACTGGCACAATACTTCCGAGATTCCTGGACAGAGCTTACTAAAGTAACCTGGCCAACCCGCAAACAAGCTATTAAGCTGACAGCTGCGGTACTGGTTTTTTCTGTGATATTTGCCGCATACATTGCCGTGCTCGATACGCTGTTCTCTACAATGTTACAAAAACTAATTTTAAAGGTTTAGCACATGTCAGAAACTGCCCAAAACAAGAAATGGTACGTGATTCACACCTATAGTGGGTACGAAGATCGTGTAGCCGAGAACCTCAAGCAACGTATCGAGACCATGGATATGGCCGATAAAATCTTTGATGTGATTGTTCCCAAAGAAAATCAGATCGAGATCAAGAATGGTAAGCGTAAAGTAGTTGAGCGCCGCATCTTCCCAGGTTATGTCTTGGTACAAATGGATGTAACCGAGGATTCTTGGTACGTGGTGCGTAATACGCCAAACGTCACCGGCTTTGTGGGAGAGGGTGTTACGCCTGTCCCGGTAAGCGAGGCTGAGGTTAAGCAGATTCAAAAGCGCATGGGCGTTGATGAACCTAAGTACGCCATCGACTTCCAGATTGGTGAGTCGGTAAACATTACCGATGGTCCCTTTAAGGGCTTTGACGGCATGGTCAATGAGATTGACGAGAACAAAGGTAAGATTAAAGTCCTGGTTAACATGTTTGGTCGCGAGACCCCTGTGGAACTTGATAGCCTACAAGTAACGAAATTATAGATAGTAGGAGATAGATATGGCAGTAGAAAAGAAAGTTAAAGCCCGCGTAAAATTCCGTGTTCCAGCCGGTAAGGCTACCCCTGCACCTCCTGTAGGTTCAAGCTTGGGTGCACACGGTGTAAACATGCAAGACTTCATTAACCCATTTAACGACCAAACTCGTGACCTGGGTAATGTGATTGTTCCGGTACAGGTTACCATCTACGAGGATCGTAGCATGACCTTCACCACCAAGACCCCACCAGTAGCTGGCATGATCCGTGATGCCGCTGGTGTGCAAAAAGGTTCTGGCACCCCTCACAAAGATAAGGTTGGTGAATTAAGCCAAGCTAAACTGCGTGAAATTGCCGAAGCTAAGATGCCCGACCTCAACGCTAACGACATTGAAGCTGCCATGAAGGTAGTTGCCGGTACCGCTCGTAGCATGGGCATTACCATTGAGGAAAAAGAATAATACATTAAACTGACCGTGGGAGACTATAAGTCGCTTGCACCACTAAGGAGATCATATGGCCACTAAGAAGAAAACCGAAGAAGAAGTAATTGAAGAAACTCCAGTAGTCGAAGAGATTACTGAAGAAGTAACTGATACTGATAACGATGCCGATGAAAAGTTTACCAAAGCTGGTAAGCACAGCAAAAAGGCTGTAACTGAGGCTGAGGAAGAAGAAGCTCGCAAGGCTAAAGCCGCCGAAGCTAAAGACGAAGAACCGGTACGAGTAGAAAAAATTGCCGTAGTGCACACTCCCAACATGAAGAAGCGCCACGGTAAGGGGTATGTTGCCTCACTACAAAAAGTTGATCGCAACAACCGTTACGACCTGGCAGAAGGTCTTAAGCTTGCTAAAGAAACCAGCAATGTTAAGTTTGACGCTAGCCTCGAGCTGCACTTTAATCTGGGCGTTGATCCTCGCCAGGCCGATCAAATGGTCCGTGCCAGCGTTGTGCTGCCTCATGGTACCGGTAAAAGCATCCGTATTGCCGTTGTAGCTGATGATGCTGGTGTTGCCGCTGCCAAAAAGGCTGGTGCTGATCTAGCTGGTGGCGAAGAACTGATTGCCAAGATGGCTAAGGGTGAGCTTAACTTTGATAAGTTGATTGCCACTCCAGCTATGATGCCGGCACTGGGTAAGCTTGCTAAGGTACTAGGTCCTAAGGGCTTGATGCCTAACCCTAAGAGCGGCAGCGTTACTGCACATGTTGCTACCGCCGTTAGCGAAGCTAAGGCCGGTAAAGTTGAGTTCCGCATTGATAAGCAGGCCATTGTCCACCAAGTTATTGGTAAAGTCAGCTTTAGCGACGAGCAATTGCTGGAAAACGCTAAAGAAGTGGTGAATGCCGTCATGAAGGCTAAGCCAAGCGCCGCTAAAGGCACCTATGTAAAAGCTATCTCGGTAGCTTCAAGCATGGGACCTGGCGTTAAGCTAGATGTAAATTCCGTCATCAAGGATGGTCGCAGCTAAAACAACGTTTAAGCGTTTACTTAAATCTAAATTGAGACCCCCGGGTCTCTTTTTAGTTACAAAAATGTATCTGGATTTAAGATTTATTTAATCTTAGACTGCTATTATATCTGTAGGTGCAGTAAACAGGAGGAACTATGATGGCAACATTTGAATCAATAACCTGGCAAGCAGTAGGCGTAATAGCTACAATGCTTTCTGCCCTCGCAGCGGCAGTTGTCTGGACATATAACAAAGTGTACGGACTGGGTAGAACTGATGAAAGAATTAACAATATTGAGCATATCCTTGAAGTTGATTATAAGGAAAAATTTAAAGCAATAGATAAACGGTTTGATAGGATAGATGACCGCTTTGTAAGATTGGAGGAAAGAATGGAGAACCGGTTCAACCAGATGGATGAACGGTTCGATAAACTCTATAATCTGTTGTTGAAGAAACAATAGCCACGCTTGCCCGGGCTCTGGTATCATAAGTATAAGTAATGAGGGGAAGTTCGTGGTTTATAGTGATATTCAGATCCGCCGGGCTGTAAGCCAGGGACACATCGTAATTCATCCAATGATCGACGAGAACATTCGTGGCTCTAGCGTTGATGTAACCTTGGGCGAGTATTTTTATACCACAGAGAGCGCCAATACGCGTGATTTCTACAATCCGTTTGATGCTGATGATGTGCAACGTTATTTTAATGGGCCCTACAAGGCTATGCCCCACGCCGAGTGGTGCGATAAATACGGTCGCAAGTTATTTAAGGGCATCGACCCAATGCAGCCCATCATCGTTTTGCGACCTGGTGAAAGAATCCTGGCACACACCCATGAGTTCATTGGAATCAACCCTCCGGGCACTACAGAGATGAAGAGTCGCAGTTCTTGGGGTCGTAATGGCGTGGCTGCCTGTTTTGACGCCGGCTGGGGGGACCCTGGTTACATCAACCGCTGGACCATGGAGGTCTACAACCTCAACAAACAAGAGAGTGTAGTTCTGCCTGTTGGCGAGCGCATCGCCCAGATTATCTTCCACGA
>CAYXHD010000062.1:1507-4473 GCA_964464915.1 uncultured Candidatus Saccharibacteria bacterium | reverse complement strand
GGATAGATGGACTTGATTTTAAAACCCCAAAGGGTAAGGTGGTGGGTATTGCAGACTGCTTTGGTGCGCTTATCACCTGGCTTATTCTCATATCGTTCTTTCCGGCCCAGTGGTTATTGGTGTCGGTCGGGGTGTTCTTTGCCTGCTTACCAGACCTTTTATACCTTCCCGACATATTTTTTAACTACATACCGTCTAAGAGACTTCTACGCTTTCATAGTCGCATCCAATGGAGCCAAACACCTATGGGCACCATTACCGATGCCACCTGGGCATCAGCCGTGATATATATGTTGCTTGGTTTTAAATAGGCATAAAAAGCTTGCGCTGGTAAGCATGAGTGGTTTAAGATGAGAGAGATACGTATAAGTGTGCGTTGTTACATCGATTCAACAAACTAACTCTTAAGGTGCTATGAAGAAAAAACAGCCAACATTGACCCATTACACAAAAAGACTCAAAAAAGTCCGCCTAGCTCGAACAATAACCGTCATCGCAACCCTGTTTGTGAGTGGTGTTGTAGTAGCCGCCAACGTTCTGCCGCAGGTTATTAAGTCCAATGCTGCCACAGGTGGTAGCGCAAACGATGTAATATGGGGTGGTGTAGATCAGTGGAACGAAGCAAATGCTAAAAAGCAGATCGTTGATTGTGTGTACAACGGCAACTGTGCCGGGCTCCCTGAGGGTGACAAGATTACTGCTGGGCAAAAAGCCTCTGCTAAGGCCTTATACCTCAAGTTGGGCGTTACGGCCGATGCTGTTAACAGTACCAACACCAAATTTAGCTGGCTATTGGGTTCGGCTGCCACATCGCCAGGCAACGTACCAACTAAGGCTCTAGCACCATACTTAAATTACAAATCCTTTGGCCGTAGTAACAACGCTAATTACACTCCTTACCCAATAAGCGCCGAGGGAGTAACATACACCTTCTACTACAAGCCGTTCGTCGATATTCTATCGGTTGATGGCAGTGCAGCCGACGCACGTGTTCCGGTTCTCGAGGGTACCTCAAATGGCATTAAATGGATCATAGATCTTAAGTGCGGCAACATCATCGTCGAAAAACTACCAAGTACGCCAGTTTCGCCAAAGATCGGCTTTACCAAGAAGATAATTAGGATTAATGATAAAGAGGTTGGGAGCATCGACCCAGCAACCCTTAAAATTAATAAGGGCGATAAGATTACCTATCGATTAAGCGGTGGTAATACCGGCACCGGTCCCAAGACATCATTACGTATTGCCGACGCGCTTCCAGCTGGCACCTCTTGGGTGGCTCAGGGTCAGCCATCTGGCTTTAATGGTGTTTCCATAACACTCGAGGCCAAGAATGGTCCAGTATCATTTCCTGATGGCAACAAAGGCTTTGCTTGGAAGTTTGGATCAATCCCTGCAGGCTCTATCGGTGACCTAAACTACTCAATTAAAGTTGATACAATTACGCCCCAGGTTTGTAACTTTGCTTACTGGGCTACATCTGCCGGCGGTACTCTCGAGGGTGCAACTGAAAAGATCTGTATTAATCCGCAAGTTACGGTTGAGAAGAAGGCTCTAAACGCTCCTGCGGCACCGGCTAAGCTCAAGATCGGTGACCAAGTTAACTATGAAATAGTAATGACTAATGCCAGCGCTCAGGCAATACAGAATGCGATTGCTGTTGATATTCTTAAGCGCGATAGTAATGGTACTCTTACGCAATCCTTTGTGAAGCTAGGGAGCGCCAAACTTACAAAACTCTCAGATGGAAGCACTATTGCAGCTAGCCCCATTGCTATTGACGCTAGTAACCAGGCAACCTTAGTAAACGGCAACAAAGATGCATTTGGATACAAGCTAAATAGTATGCCGGCAGGTAGCAAATTGACCTTTACGATTACCACTAAAGCAGAAATATTCCCACAAGCTTGTGACTTTGCCATGGCCAACTATACTAATAGCGGCAATCCGCTCGCAATTGATGTTACTCCAGACATTTGCCTTCCCGTCGAGGATTTGAGCAAGCCACACATCATTATTGAGAAGACTAGCCCAACAGCCAATCGTAACGTGGCCCGCAATCAAGTGATTAGCTACAGCGTGAAGGTGAGCAATAAATCTGGCAAGGCACAGACGACACCATTTACCGTAAAGGACGTGGCTGATCCAACCGGTTCATTTAAGAGCCTTAAGATAGCTGGTACCCGATCTAGTTTTAATCAGTCCGTAAAAACCACTACTCAAACTAGCGGGGACCAAGCAATCGGCTTTACATGGGAGATTGCCAGCATGCCTGCTAATAGCTGGATAGCTTTTGACTTGCAGCTAACAGTGGCCGATACCGCAGCTGAAGGGACTAAGATCTGCAACAACGCCACCATTACTACAGACTTGCCAAATACTACCGACATAGAAAGCACTAGCGGCGTTTGTAACACCGTATCGCTCATTAAGCAGAGTAAGACTGCCAAGTATGTGAACCGAAGCGATGACCCTCAAAAGGTTGCTGCTAACGCCGGTGACGAGATTGAGTACACCTTGACCACCACCAATCAAGCTAGCACGCCGGCAGCCAGTTACACCGTCATGGAAGATCTTACCGATGTACTGCTCTACGCCGACCTGACCGATAATGGGGGCGGTGTACAGACTGGCAGTAAGCTCATATGGGCTCCCAAGACGATCCCCGCTAATGGAGCCATCACCAATACCTTTAGGGTAAAGGTAAAGAACCCTGTTCCAAACAATGCGCCCGCAACCAACGATGTGAACGGCTATGATTACAATATGTTCAACTTCTATGGAAACGATGTGAACATTAAGGTTAATAAGCCGCTGATTGATCGAATCGTAGACGTGGCTACCAACTTGCCTGAGACAGGTGCCGCCCAGTACGGCCTCGTAATCTTCTTCCTCGGCATGTCAGTATACTTCTTTGTCCGCAACAAGCAGCTTACCAGTGAGCTAGCCGCTGCGACGGTAGAGTA
>CAYXHD010000062.1:671-1497 GCA_964464915.1 uncultured Candidatus Saccharibacteria bacterium | reverse complement strand
CGGAACCATGGCTCAGACCCAAAATCTGATCCATCCTGAAGAAGCCGACGATGTGACTCCGCAGCCACCAGCTGCACCACCCGCTGTTTAACAGGTAGGGTAAGCCCAAATCGAGCTCGATTCTGACCGGAATCGAGCTCTTTGGTTTAGTAATAACGGCGTTTAGCCAATGCGCCTAAAAGTTTTTCCTCCAAAGGGGTTTACACCAGGTGTGTGGGTGTGCTAATATTTGAGGGTTAGCTCAAAATAAAAGCTCATATATAGGCCAGACAACACGGAATTTCTTAATAAGAACTCGACCCCCGCGGTTGTCTCGATTCATATGAGCTTTTATGCGCACTTGGTTACCAAGCGGCATGGAAGTTTGTTATTTAACAGATGAATAGATAGGGTAATTAATGCAATTACCGTAGTCTGATACTGACTAACCATCAGATTAATATCAGATTACAAAAACAGCAATTTGTGCACACAAATTGCTAGTCAAATAAGTTCAGTAAAAAAGCCAGCTTGCTGGTGGACGTACTGGACGCTCGTAAGTAAAAAGTTACTTAAGGGCGCATGATGGATGCCTTGACGCAAGAGTACCGATGAAGGACGTAGAAGGCTGCGATAAGCCTCGGTGAGCTGTCAATCAAGCTTTGACCCGGGGATTTCCGAATGGGGCAACCCAGCATGAGTAATGTCATGTTACTTCTAGTTGAATATATAGACTAGATAGAGGGCACGTGGGGAACTGAAACATCTTAGTACCCACAGGAAGAGAAAGTAAAAACGATTCCGTAAGTAGCGGCGAGCGAACGCGGAACAGCCAAAACCTTATTAT
>CAYXHD010000062.1:0-661 GCA_964464915.1 uncultured Candidatus Saccharibacteria bacterium | reverse complement strand
TCTTTTGTATGTTTACATATAAATAAGCTGACAGGCGAATGGTAATAAGGGGTTGTGAGATTACAAACGACCATTATAGATTACTTAACTTCGGTTAAGTGGTTCATAATGCGACCAGACACTGTCATGATCTGGATAAAGTTAGAAAATAGGAAGATTAGTGGAATGGTCCGGAATGGCCAACCATAGAGGGTGAAAGTCCCGTACATAAAAACTTCTTATCTTTATGTTTGTTTTCTCGAGTAGGTCGGGACACGTGAAACCCTGACTGAATCTGGGAGGACCACCTTCCAAGGCTAAATATACTCTGCGATCGATAGTGAACAAGTACCGTGAGGGAAAGGCGAAAAGAACCCCGCAAGGGGAGTGAAATAGAACCTGAAATCATGTGCCTACAATGAGTTAGAGCAGATTTATTCTGTGATAGCGTGCTTTTTGTAGAACGATCCAGCGAGTTAATTTTGCAGGCGTTAGGTTAAGGCATATGCCGGAGCCGTAGTGAAAGCGAGGATTAATAATCCGAAATAGTCTGCAGGATTAGACCCGAAACTAGGTGATCTAACCATGGGCAGGTTGAAGCGTCGGTAAAACGGCGTGGAGGACCGCACCAGGGACAGTTACAAATGTCTTGGATGACCTGTGGTTAGCGGAGAAATTCCAA
>CAYXHD010000061.1:3341-4501 GCA_964464915.1 uncultured Candidatus Saccharibacteria bacterium | reverse complement strand
TACACATCAACATTTAAACCATCAACCAAACCAGTACTGGCTCGGCCGGTGCGCAAACCACTCAACTCTGTATCTAGATGTTCCAAAGCTTTATCAAACTTAGCATCTACGGTTTTGATGAGTTCGCGCACGCTCATAGTTACTTTTCTCCTAAGGCCATTCGGCTGATCTTGCCGATTACAATGTTTTCACCAAGCTTACCAACGAGCTCGGCAGTGAGCTGCTCAATGGTAATATCAGGATTCTTAATGAAGGGCTGCTTAACCAGGCAAATCTGCTCGTAGAATTTGCTAATCTTACCTTCGGTAATCTTTTCTATCATCTCGGCTGGCTTACCGGCCTGAGCCAATTCTTTGCCAACCAATTCTTTTTCTTTATCTACCACGTCAGCAGGCACGTCTTCAGGACGAATATATTCGGGCGAAGTGGCGGCCACTTGCATAGCAACATCTTTAGCAAACTGCTTAAAGTCCTCAGTACGAGCCACAAAATCAGTTTCGCAGTTAATCTCAACGAGTACACCAATGCGGCCGTCGTGGACGTAGCCCTCAATAACGCCTTCGGCAGCAACGCGATCACTCTTTTTAGCGGCGCTAGCAGCACCAGCTAAACGGAGGTTTTCTTGAGCCTTGGCAAAATCACCATTAGCTTCTTCAAGAGCCTTCTTGGCAGCCATCATACCGGCACCAGTTTGTTCACGTAACTTTTTGATGTCGTCGATTGATACAGCCATTTACTTCTCCTCCGCTGTTACTTCTTGCTCATCTTCTTTGTGCTTAGCGGCATACTTGGTTTTACCAGCGCCTGCAGCATCAGCGATCATCTTAGTAATGACGGTTACCGCCTTAATAGCGTCGTCGTTAGCTGGGATGATGTAGTCAATCAAATCTGGGTTGGCGTTAGTATCTGCAAACGCTACAACTGGTATGTTGAGGCGGCGAGCTTCAAGAATTGCAGTGTTTTCATGCGGAGCGTCTACTACAAATACGGCAGCAGGCATACCCTTCATATCTTTAACACCACCAAATACGTGATTGAGCTTAGCAATTTCTTCAGTAAGAACACCAACTTCTTTTTTGTTGTAGTTGGTCTCCATTTCGCCACTGGCTTTTTGCTCTTCGAGCATCTTCAGTCGGCTGATGCGCTTACTAATGGTTCCC
>CAYXHD010000061.1:2412-3331 GCA_964464915.1 uncultured Candidatus Saccharibacteria bacterium | reverse complement strand
CCGCCCAACCAACGCTCGGTAACATAAGGCATACCAGCAGCAACGGCGGCATCCTTCACTACGTTCTTAGCTTGGCGCTTGGTAGCAACAAATAAGACTTCGCCACCATTTTCGCTTACCTTAGTTACAAACTTAAGAGCGTCTTCTAATAGAGCTCCAGTTTGAACCAAGTCAATAATATGAATACCACCACGGGCACCAAAGATGTACTTCTTCATCTTAGGGTTCCAGCGACGGGTTTGGTGTCCAAAGTGAGCACCGGCTTCAAGCAACTGCTTGAGATCTACTGATGTAGCCATGTAATCCTTCTTTCTTTGTAAGCGCGTTCCCATAGGTGGGAGGATTACCGCGCAAACTGTTACGTTAAATACTTTGTGAAGCCATTATACCAAGACACTTATCTTATGACAACCCCTTTACTCCGTCAGAGGTCCAAGACCTTCGCAACAATTTGAGCCGGAGTGTTCCAGTTAATGCCACCGTGTAATCTACCTGTATTGTAATACAAAAGAAACTGTTTAATGTAGCTTGTTGTGTCTTTTTCTTCGACCCTAAACTTCTTTATACACTCTTGCTGCAATATCCCGTTAAACCGCTCAATGTGAGCATTGTCGTTAGGCCGGCGGACCCGGGAGTGGCGGAAGCCCCAGCCACGAGACTGCACCATCCCTCGAAACCACCTGCCAAACTCCGGGCCGTGGTCAGTTTGGACCATGGCAAATCCAAAGCCGGCTTCTGCTTGGGCGGCCGCCAAGACCTCAAAGCTTGCTCGCTGAGACAAATTGGGGCGGTACTCAGCATATGCCCACCGGGAACAAACGTCTATTACGGTGTAGAGGTAATATCTGCTGCCATTGGGCCGCATGAGGTGCACGGTATCCATCTGGATGAGGCTCCCTGGGCGTTCCGTCCTGGGTCG
>CAYXHD010000061.1:0-2402 GCA_964464915.1 uncultured Candidatus Saccharibacteria bacterium | reverse complement strand
AGACAGAGGTCTTGCGAGACCTTCTCGCCGAATAGTGCGCTTCACGCTGGAGAGACTTACCGAGATGCCCTCCTGGAGTATCTGGGCGTGAATGGCAGCTGCGTAGCGACCTGAAGTCCGCCGCAGCTCTACGATTCGGGCTACAATCTTGGGGTCAAGCCGCCGTCCTGGACGTTTAGGACGAGACGACTGGGTCGGAATACCAAGTCGGTAGTTGTTGCGCATCTTGCCGAGCTTTACCCAGGTGGCAATGGTTGAGCGGTGCACGCCGGTCTTTCTGGCCGCCTCAGCACAGGTGTAGCCGTAGAGCAGCACAAGATTAGCTGCCCTAGCTCTTGCGGCTGGGGCGTAGGGACTGGTAACGTAGGGCATGGTGAATGTCTCCTGTTTAGTAGTGGTACTTACAGTTTGGCATTCACCGTTTATTTTTGGCTAGATGTGTTGCGAAGCTCTTGAGCCTAGACGTTACTCTTGACTTTGGTAACAATTTATAGTAGAGTTTCTCTATTGTGTTTTGGCACCCCGCCAAAACCCGACCATGGAGCAGCGAGCCGTGACCGAAACCCATCCGCTCATCGTCCGAATCACCGCTGGAAGCAAGCCAGCGAACGATGTCAACGAGAGCCAAGCTCACAAGTTCAACCGCAAGTTCTGGGAGGTGCTGATGCGCTTCTTTCCGCAGACCGAGGAGCCGACACGAGTTCGCGTCCTCTGGCAGCCTGCGGACCCGCGCAGCACCTCAGCGTGGGACCTGCTCATCGAGGTCATCGGCGCTCAACCCGCAGATGACAGCGTCGGCGAACACATCAAGCAGGCCGCTCGTGACTTCATGCCCATCGGCTACGAAGCTGTGGTCACCTTCCCAACTCACCCCGTCCCCAACCCCGTCAGCTGACCAAGAAGACCCGTAAACCCAACGGGCCTTCGGGTCGGTTGGTGGGGTTTCTTCTTTTTAAGACTTCTTATTCTCGTCGAGCCTGGCTTTAATCTTGTCTTTGGTTAACTCATAACGCTCGCGAGCTTTGTGGAGCAATCCCTGTGCCCAGGCAAATTCGGTAGCCAGTATGGCAAGACCGACAATAATAATAAGTAGACCTGGACCAGGTAGTACAAAAAAGGCAATACCAATCAAGATTACGGTGATGCCGACTACCGCAATTACTACTCGCTTAGTATGGCGTAATGCAACCTTGAACATGCATATAGTATACCTCATAAGCAGTAGTTATACATTGTATATACTTTGTATAACTACCTTAAATTTAGAGCCGCCACCCCTTCTAGCCCCTTGGTATTGCTCAATACCTAAAAACTTGCTATACTTTGTACTTATGAAAGCAACTATCCACCCCGATTACATGGAAACTAAAGTAACTTGCACAGGCTGCAGCACTGTTTTTGACAGCCGCAGCACCGTAAGTTCTATTGAAGTAGAAATTTGCAGCCAATGTCACCCATTCTACACTGGCAAGCAAAAGCTGGTGGATACTGCTGGTCGCGTCGACAAGTTTATGGCTCGCCGCAAGGCTGCCGATGAGCTTAAGGCTGCTGCCAAGCCTAAGAAAGCCCGCAAAGACGAGGCCGAAGAAGACACTACCGAAGCCCCTGCCGAACAATAACTTCGCAATAACAAGACGTGCTTGATACAATGTAATCAGCACGTTTTTGTTTTATAAGGATATGAACATGACCGAGACAGAACAATCACTCCGTAAAGAATATGACGAACTCACCCTAGCATTACAGGACCCGAGCTTATTTGGCACACCCAAAATGAATACCATTGGTCGTCGCCAGAGTGAAGTTGGTGAATTGCTAGAGAAATATGACGCCGTTGCAGCACTTAAGACACAAATTGCCGACCTTAAAGCTTCGTTGAATGACCCAGAGCTTAAGGAGCTGGCCGAAATGGAGCTACCTGAAGCCGAGAAGAGTCTAGAAAAAGCCGAGGAGGACCTTAAACTCGCCCTTGTACCCAAAGATCCTTCCGACGGTAAAAACGTTATTGTTGAAATCCGCGCCGGAGCCGGTGGCGATGAAGCCAGCTTATTTGGCGGCGAATTATTCCGAGCTTATACCCGCTATGCCGAGACCAAAAACTGGAAAGTCGAGCTTATTAGCGAAAGCCCTAGTGATGTAGGCGGTTACAAAGAGATTGTGTTTGGTGTTAAAGGCGACGGCGCCTATGGCGAACTTAAGTACGAAAGTGGTGTACACCGCGTACAACGTATCCCTGCAACTGAAAGTGGTGGTCGCATCCACACCAGCACCGTAACCGTTGCCGTACTCCCTGAGGCCGAAGAAACCGACCTGGAAATTAACCCAGCTGATCTGCGCATTGATGTCTACCGCTCGGGTGGTAATGGCGGCCAAAGCGTTAACACTACGGACTCGGCCGTGCG
>CAYXHD010000060.1:2326-4524 GCA_964464915.1 uncultured Candidatus Saccharibacteria bacterium | reverse complement strand
ACCGTTGGCACTACCGAGTACGGCGCTACCCATACTCGCGGACAGTCCACAACTCTTAAGGGTAATGACACTACCGAAGCTGCCGAGACAGAAGCCGCCATTGCCGCTGCCAGTAACGAACAAGTTGCCAATAGTAATTAAGTAAAGATAAAAAAGAGGGAGACGATCATGCCAATTCAGAAGACCGACAAAAAAGTAGATATTAATCAGCGTCGTATCATTAATGGCGCCGATGCCGATGTTATCCAGCTCTATCCTATGCGCCACACCTTTGCATGGGACGCCTACATGGCAGGTAACGCCAATCACTGGCTACCAACAGAAATTAACATGCAAAAAGATTACGAGCAGTGGGCCAGCAATGATGTGCTTAGTGAAGACGAACGACAAGCTTTCCAGACGGTTCTTGGATTCTTTACCACGGCTGACTCGATCGCCGCGAATAACATCGTGCTAGCTGCCTACAAGCACATTACCAGCCCAGAATGCCGTATGTACTTGCTGCGCCAAGGCTACGAAGAGGCAATTCATACCCATGCCTACCAATACATTGTTGAAAGTCTCGGCTTAGACGAAGGTAAGATCTTTAACATGTATCGCGAAGTTGAGAGCATCTACAACAAGGATAACTTTGTCTTGAGTTTTAACGAAGGTATTTTTGATCCAGCTTTTAAAACTGGTACGCTGGAGAGTGATCAAAAGTTTGTTGAGAACTTGGTAATCTTCTCGCTGATCATGGAAGGCATTTTCTTCTACTCTTCATTTGCCGTAGTCTTTGGCTTTAAGCGCCAGAACAAGATGCAGGGGACTGCCGAGCAGATAGAATACATCATGCGCGACGAGAGCCAGCACCTCAACTTTGGTATTAACCTCATCAACACCATTAAAGAAGAGCAGCCAGAAGTTTGGACCCAAGAATTCCAAGATCACATTATCGATTTGGTTAAGCGTGGTACCGAGCTGGAGTGTGAGTTTGCTGCTACAGCATTCCCTAAAGGTATCTTTGGAATGAGCGCCGAGAGCTTCCGCCAGTACATCCAGCACATTGCTGATCGTCGCCTAGAAAGTATTGGTCTTAAGCCTGTTTACAATAGCACCAATCCATTCCCATGGATGAGTGAAACCATTGATCTTGCCAAAGAGAAGAACTTCTTTGAGACCCGCGTAACCGAATACAAGGTGGGTGGCGCCCTCCAGTGGTAGCCGCAAACTAGCGAGTAAGCCCCAGCACTTTTAACAACGTACTATTAACCAAAAGGTTAAGTCTATGTCTGTTTCTTGCCTACATCAAAGGATAATATGGCAATACACTTAACCAAATGGTTAACAGGTTCATTTTGAAGAGGGAAGGACAGCTTAGCTAAATAACTTCGTAATGGTTCAGGATTTCGCCTGGACCTAGCGGGCGTGAGTCTACAAGCTGAAGGTTCATATCATGTTCAAGATTGGCAAATAGAGGAACACCAGCTCCAAAAACGTGCGGCGTGATGGTTATTAGTAGATCGGTTACAACCCCGGCATTCATAAAGAGGCCATTGATAATTGATCCGCCCGTAACAGTAATATAGTTGTGACCCTCGTTTTTTAAATCGTCGATAATCTTTTTTGGCGAGTCGCTGGTGTATCGGACATTATCGACATCATTCTTTTGCTCACGCGTAACTACTACATTGAGTCGATCTGGCAGGGGATTAGGGAGTGTATCAAAGGTGGTTTGGCCCATGATTGCCACCCCGGCCTTGCGTGTTTCGGCTGCGAAGAACTCCATATCTTGACGCGACCCCCAGTCCAGCTTGCCGCGATCAGGCTTATTGATGTAGCCATCAAGGCTAATTTTGCAGATAATTGCTACTTTCATACTAACAGTGTATTGATTTCGCCCAAGAAATAAAAGCTTCCGGTAATAAGTATACTATCCGACCCGGCATTAAGCGCCAGTTCTAGTGCCTCGCTGTGGCTGGATGCGGTCAGTACTTCAGCATTTGTTGCCTGCCTGGCTAGTTCTGCTAAATCATCCGGCTTAAGTGATGCACTTTTAAAGTCTTGGCGTTGAGTAAAAAAGTTTGTACAAATTATTGTGCCGGCTATTGGGTCAAGTTCGCGTAATGTACCCTGGGCATCTTTTGTCTTGGCCATAGCAGTAATAACGGTGGCTTTATTATTGGGGTAGCGTTCTTGGAAGGCGCGCGCCAAGGCAC
>CAYXHD010000060.1:0-2253 GCA_964464915.1 uncultured Candidatus Saccharibacteria bacterium | reverse complement strand
GTCTTGCCCTTGGTGTGCCGGATCTCAAAGCGACCCGGGAGCGTAACGGACACCAGTGCCTCTTTGACTAGATCAGGGTCAATGCTCCAGCCATCACGTTTGGCCAAGAAGTCGAGGGCATCAAGCGCTAGGCTGGCATTGTCGCGCTGAAAGTCTCCGGGGAGGCTGAGAGTGGTCTCAATGTTCCGGCGTGAAACCCATTGTAGATTGGTGTGACGGAAGGCGGCGAGTCGCTCAAAGATATCATTAACTTTTGGTGATTGCTTGAGCGCCAAGGCCTTGCCGTCAATTGGCATAATTCCTGCTTTCTGTACGGCGATACGTTCGATTGTAGATAGGGATTCTGTGAACGTATTAGGGATAAAGCCACCGGACACCGCATCAATGAGTTGGCCGGGATCGGCCAAGATATCAACGTGGTCTTCACCAATTTGCCCAATGACAGCCAGCTTATCCTGGCGGTTGATAGTGTTGGTTGAGTCGTTGAGGCCACCTAGGCCAGTCTCGATCACGGCATAATCTACATTCCGCTTGGCAAAAATGCTAAAGGCCAGAGCGTTGCTGACTTCAAAATAAGTAGGGCGACCAGCTTCGCTATTGTCCATTTGCTCTATGGCCGGGAAGAGGGAATTGAGGGCATCAACCAGCTCCTCCTCGCTAATTAATTCGCCATTTACAATCATGCGCTCGCGATAGTCGTAGACGTGTGGTGAAACGTGGAGGCCAACCGTTTTACCGTGGGCACGCAGTAGCTCGTCTAAGATATGGCTGGTTGATCCTTTGCCGCTGGTGGCCGCAATATGAATAGCCTTCAGTTTGTTTTGCGGATTATCAATGAGATCAAAAAAGATCCTACTACGCTCAATACCCTTGCCGTGCTTAAAGAGTGTCTTGGGACTTTTGGGTAGCGCCTCAAACAAAAAATGCTCGGCCTCAGCTAAACTAACAACTGTTTTAAGGGTCACTAGGCTTGCAGCTCCTCAAGATCTTTGATAATGGCCACCGCATGATCTTTAGGAGTTACTTTAGGATACTCTTTGACGATTTCGCCCTTGGGACTAATCAAAAAGGTTTTACGGATTGTGCCTTCGTATTCACGACCCATAAACTTTTTAAGTCCAAAAGCTCCGTACGCTTTCATAACTTCCATATCAACATCGGCAAGTAGGGGAAAGTTAAGATTGTACTTATCGGCAAACTTGGCATGGCTTTTAACTGAGTCCTTGCTTACGCCCAGCACCACGGCTCCCGCTTTTTCAATCTCTTTAAACTCATCGCGGAAGCTACAGGCTTCAGTGGTGCAGCCTGGTGTGTCGTCTCTAGGATAAAAATAGAGAACCACCCATTTACCAGCATAGTCAGCGAGTGTATGTGTTTTATTAAATTGGTCCTGCAGGGTAAAGGCGGGTGCTTTCATTTTTTATCTCCATTATCTGATATAAATCATAACATAGCGCGCTACGTAAGCTAATTGCTTATGCTATAATTTGACTATGAGTAAGAAAGAAGCAAAGAAAACCAAGCTAGAACAAGAGATCGAGGAAGAAGAGCGCGATCCGATCCTCAAGAATGCCAACAAGCCAACTTGGGGTCATCGTATTTGGGTGGCAATTCAGATTCTGTTTTGGATGGCGGTTTTTGTGGCCGGTATGTGGTATTACCAACAGCTCAAAATTAACGAGCTTAACGAACAAAAGGCCGAGATAACAAAACAATTGCAAGAAGCCAAAGACGCTCAAAAGAAAGCTGAAGCCGAGCTGGAAGACGCCCAAAAAGAACTTGAATCAACCAGTACCACTGTGACTACCGTTCCACCACTCCTTAAGCAAAACGTTATTGACGCTGTACAAAGCGGCAACTTTGCTGCGCTTGACGGCTACATGGCCGATAAAGTTAGTTATGCACTGGCAGCTTCAAGTGGCGTCGGAACGCTCACTAAAGCCCAAGCAATTAAGCAGCTGGAATATCTTAACAGCGGTACTTCACCCTGGAACTTTAACATCGCAACCGCAACCCTAACCAAGTATAAATCTGGCGCGTATAGTACCTATCTTAATGACGACGTCATCTTTGGCGCATCTGGTAATAAGTACTTTGTAAGCTTCCACCTCGACTCTAATAACAAAATAGATCAATTCTTTATTGCGTCTAGCACTGATCTTTTATAAACGCGAAACGCCACCAACCCGAGGGCCGATGGCGCTCGCATTGATGGCGGGGACAGGCAGTTCAGGCTGCTTCGACAAGCCTCAT
>CAYXHD010000059.1:0-4686 GCA_964464915.1 uncultured Candidatus Saccharibacteria bacterium | reverse complement strand
AGTATAGCCAGCAATTATTAAACTTTTCTTAAATCTAGGACTTTTTTTGATAAACAGGCGTTAACCACTCGCGGAACGTAGCTGATTGGCCAGTACGGACTTCTGTATAAAGCTTGTTGAGCTGCAGAGCAACTGGGCCAATAGTGCCATTGCCAACCGGCTGTTTATTAACCGAGAGAACCGGCGTAACGCCCGCCGAGCTACCCGTAACAAAAATTTCATCGGCTATACTAAGCTCGGTGCGATCAATAGCGCGCCACATAAATGGAATGTCCAGGTGCTTGGCCAACTCTTCAATAGTGCGTACCGTAATTCCCTCAAGCAAATCGGTCGATGGTGCTGGCGAAATAATGATCCTGTCACGCACAATACAGATGTTTGTTACGGTACTCTCAGCAACGTGGCCCTGGTTATCAAGCAAAATGGCTTCATCATACCCAGCCGCTAGAGCCTCATTTTTTGCCAACGTAGCGTTTACATAATTACCGTGTACTTTGGCGCGCGCTGGGATGGCGTTGTCGGGTGTGCGTGCCCAGCTACTGACCCCCACATGTATGCCACTTGCCGGATACATAGGGCTGGCGGGGTAAATAAACGCTGCCAGCGAGGTACGGAGCCCCAAAGTTTTAGTGCCACTCAGCTGTTCATCAACAAATAGACTTACTCGCACTAAGACATTGTCTTTAACCTTATTTACACGAATCATATTAAGTAGCAGGTTCTTAAATTGCGAAAAACTGTATTGTTCTTGGAAGCTTGGAAAGCTCATAATCTGAGCAGATTGGCACAGGCGCCTGTAGTGGTCTTCAAGGCGGAAAGCCCACAGTTGGTCGTTGTGACTGTCCCAACCACAGTAAAAGACCGTGTAGACACCCAAGCCGTAGAGCACCGAGGCGCTCGCAACGCTTACGTTCATCTCATCAAAGTTAACCAAGCCGTCGCGGAAATAGCCTTTGGATTTTTGAAGTGAGTATGCCATTATTGACCCGCTTTTTGACCGCTGCCCACAACCTTGAGGATGTCCGAGGTAAACAGCATGTGTACGTCTTTTTGAGCCGCTGCACGTTCATCGGCCAAAGCAATGAGCTTTTGCACTAGCTCTACCGCTGTATAGCCAGCGGCACGCCAGTTGTGAGTGTAGAGTGATCCGGGGAGCGTATTCACCTCGTTCATGTAGACGTTGCTAGTCTTACTATCAATCAGTAAGTCAACGCGACTGATGCCATATAGGCCCAGGGCGCGGGCAGTATTTACGGTAATTTCTTCACAGGCTTTGTACAGTTTTGGATCTAGTTTTGCTGGTAGTTCACTGTAGCCACTATTTACACCATCGGTTTTACCACCCTTTTTGCCACCACTCCCAATGTACTTAGTTTCAAAATCAAAGAACTCGGCATTAGGGCGCTCCACCAGACCCAGCCAGTGTTCGGACTCGTTGAGCATAATAGGAACGGTTACCTCAATCAGATTATGAACACCCTCTTCAATCAGGCATTTGTCGTCATAATGTAAAGCTACCTCAACGGCATTCTCTAGATCGCTGGGCTTGTCTACTTTTGTAATGGCAATACTGCTACCAAGATGAGGGGGTTTTACAAACAATGGATAGGTAAGATCCTTGGCCTGGTCCAAGCACGCTTTTCTGTTGGCCGCAAAATCTGCCTTACTAAACCATGTGTAGGCAACGCCGGGAATGCCGGTCGACTCAGCAACTTGCTTGGTAATAATCTTATCCATGGCCACCGCACTGGCCGCCATATCACAGCCCACAAAGGGTACACCGCTCAAGCGCAACAGACCCATCAGGCTACCATCTTCGCCATAAGTTCCGTGCATCGAGGGGAACGCAACATCGATCTTTTGACGCTTAGCGCGCAGCCCTGGCCAGACAAGAGTCAACCCGCCACTTACCGACACATCCAACTTCTTAAGCTTCTTTATAGCCGTTCGCCAACCAGGCTGCTGAAAGTAAGCTAAATTGATAAACGCCTTATCACTGTACCAATCCCCTTCTTCGCTAATGTATACAGGCAAAATGTCATAATTACCAGCCGCCTGCAAGGCCTGCATAATGGGAATGTGAGCCGTCACAATACTTACTTCGTGCTCAGCACTACGGCCACCAAATATAACGGCTACGGTTCGTTTCATACTTTTATTATACCAAACTAAGTAGAACTAAGCGTAGTTATCTGACCAATCGTTTTGTAGCAGAACCACATCGCCAGGCTTAGTGATCTGCGGCAAGGCGCCAAGGCAGCTCAGACCGTCTTCATACCATAGAACCTCGCCCGTAAAGCCCCCCTCTTCTAGCCCTCTGGCGATAAACGGCGTGGCGGAGTTTTTAACCAGCACCACTACATCAACCTTGCCTACTAGTTGTAAGCCAATCTGAGTATGCACCACCTCGGTTGCCGGGCCAACCTCAACTAAGCCAGGGGTCACATAGATTCTACGGTGATCCTTAATGCCGCCAAGAAATTCAATGGCTACGCGAGCACCATCAGGATTACCATTATAGCTATCGTCGATCGTCCAGATGCCAGCAGAATGACTTGGTTGCATGCGATGATCAAATGGCTTGGTCTTAGCAATACCGGCCTCAATCTGCTTAGCGGTGAGCTCTAGGTAATCAGCTATCGCCACACCTGCCGACAACGGACCAACATTATGCATACCCAGCAGGCCAGAATGGAGACGCAGCTTAGTGCCTCCGCCCACAATCTGGAAGTCAGTACCCTCTAAACCAGTCTTAGCGTGCTGGACCTTAAGTTTATCAACGGACTTGCGACTATAGGCAAAGTTACCTGTGCGCAGATTATCATGAGCCAGCTTACTCTCGCCATTTACCCACAACGGCTTATCGCCCAGATAATCGGCTAGCTCATAGATGGTGGCAATGGTGCGATCTATCGTCTTAAAGCGCTCAAGATGCGCCTCGTTAATGCCGGTAATTACCCCCATATCTGGCTGTACTAGATCGCATAGGTCGCGAATATCGCCTGGGTAATACTCACCTAGCTCAAAGATAAGAACTTCTTCGCTCCCGTCTAGGCTTTGGATAAAACGACTAATGCCCAATGGCGTGTTCATATTGCCTGGTGTGGCAGCCACTTTTTTACCTTCGGCAAGCACCGTACTCAAAATCTCTTTCATAGTCGTTTTGCCAAAACTGCCGACAATGGCTATCTTTAACCCCTGATGATCGGCAAGTTTCTTTTTTGCGGCGGCAATAATGCGCTTTTCGCGCGGCTTTTGCACAAGATAGGTGCCAGCAACCAAAGGCACCACTACGCCAACCGCCAACACATATGGTGCCAAGATTACCAGGGCCAATAGTGCAACATACGACTGCGCCAAAATCAGGGTGGCCGAAATTATCCAGCCAATGGCTATCAGTAGCCACAACCAGGCTAGCAATAATTTTGCCTTGGTAGTCATAACTAGTTTTTTACGCTTCATAACCTTACTAAAATCACCCGTGCGCATGTACCAAGCAACATAGGGGCGGACATCGTACAAGTTTTCTTGGAGCATGTACACTAAGGTGCGTAGGTATAGTGGTCGATACATACTTAGGAAGTTCATGTAAGAAACTCCGTGGTTATCTTGGCAACTTTCTCCGGCTGATCTATATAACTAAAGTGCCCGGCTTCTTTTACCACACGCACCACGCTGGCCTGAATACGATTACTCATTTCTCGCGCCTCCCACAACGGCGTCACTTCATCATCGGCACCCCACACAAACAGAGTTGGGATACGGATCTTTTTAGCCTCATCACGCAGATCTTCCTTGATGGTCTTCAAGAAGATTTGACGCATGGGGCCAGCATCAAGATAATCAGTTGCCCCGGCGGCAGAGTAGAGTTTGCGGCGCAACGGCTTACGTAATGGAGCCAAGAACGGTAGTTTGAGCGCCCATTTGCCAGCCTTGGCAACCAGTTTAAAGCTGAGGTTACGAATGTTGTTGCTGGAGTTAATGCCGGCCGAATCAATGCAAACTAGTTTTTTAGGGCTTAAAATGCCCGTAGCAGCCCCTTTAATGGCGACTCGGCCACCAAAGCTATGACCAATCAGCGCAAAGGGTTGCTCAATATTAAGCTTATTCAGCAGATTACGCACCACTTTTACATAGTTGAGCACCCCCCAGACAGTGGCTGGTCGCTGACTCTGCCCAAAGCCCGGCAAATCAACGCGGATGACACGAAAATGCTTAGTCAGTGTGGCGGCCAACTCATCAAAGGTGGTGAGCTCTTGGCCCCAGCCATGCAAAAGCACCACGACGGGCCCCCTCCCTTCGTCGCGATATCGCAGGGCTAAATTATCCACAATGATTTTCATAGTTGCATTGTACTGCTTAAGGCCCCCCGAGGGAAGCCAAAAACGTACTTCTCTCGAGAGGCCTGCCAATATCGAGGGTGGTTCAACGGCGCCGGACCGTTACTGGGCGCACCACCTCCATCCCGAGCTGCTCCTTGAGGGGGTTTGGCAGCTCGCGCCGGTCGCCTTGCATGATCTTGATGCACATGCCTCCAGCCTGCCAGAAGTCGCCGTTGTTGTCCTTCCAGAGCAACTGGATCTGATCACCAACGCCGATGATCTTCTCGCCTACGAAGGTCTCGACGATGCCGGCGGTGCCACCAGCAGCCTCGACCACCAAGAGGATGTCCTCGTGGTCAGGATG
>CAYXHD010000058.1:4375-4746 GCA_964464915.1 uncultured Candidatus Saccharibacteria bacterium | reverse complement strand
TGATTTTGTCTGCTCAAAAGGTCATACCACTCGCCGACTTCCATCAAGAAATGGTTCCAATTCGACATCGCATGGTCTACCAATATGCTTATGCTTTGATTATGACACTGTGTAGCCTGTTATATACCCAAAACACCTAAGTATTGACAATTATAAACACTTATGCTAATATAGATCAACATTTAGCTCAACAGCGCTAAATGCCCTTCGACAACCATCCACACACCACACCCAGCTTCGGCGGGAAGGAATGCAATGACGATCATTCGAGAAATGTTCGACGCGGCCTACGACTGGGCTCCACGGTCAGTGGAGTACGCCGTGGCGATGATGGTCAGCAACGAGCTGGCCATGACAGAGTCCATGCCGCT
>CAYXHD010000058.1:262-4365 GCA_964464915.1 uncultured Candidatus Saccharibacteria bacterium | reverse complement strand
ATCAAGGTGCCGGCAACCATCATCTTCCTCTACAGCTTCTTCCAGATCTTCAACCACCTCCGACCGAGCATGCGCAAGAAGCATGGCGGTCTTCGTTTCTGGGCATACGCGTAGTGGGTGGCTGGGGTGTCTCTGGAGCCACGAGGCTCACACCCCAATCAAGGCGATTCGCAATTCTTTAAAGTGAGATGCGGGTCGCCTCTTTCTTTGTCAAAAAGTCGTACCACTCACCTACTTCTATCAAGATACGGCTCCAATTTGACATCGCATGGTCTACCAATATGATTATGCTATGATTGTTGTATGAAACGACGTTCAATTATGATTATTATTGGCGCGGTGGCCCTGGCGGCAATTATTGGTTTTGTCTACGCTAATCGCAGCACCCCGGCCAAGACCAGCCCTGCTACTCAGCAGAGTAAAACAACAGATCAGCCTGCTACGGGCTCAGCAGAAGCTACTAAGACGCCTGGTACCTATGGAGACTATTCTACAGCAGCGGTTAAGGCTGCCAGCGGTACCAAGATTTTATTCTTTCACGCGCCGTGGTGTCCGCAGTGTCGTGAACTTGACGCATCTATTAAGAATGGCACCGTGCCCGATGGCGTAACCATCTTTAAGGTTGACTATGATACCAATCAGGAACTCCGCAAGAAATATGGTGTTACTATTCAGACTACCTTAGTGAGTATTGATGCCAACGGTAATCTTGTTAAGAAGTTTGTGGCTTATGACGATCCTAGTTTGACGGCCGTAACCAGTAACCTAGTACCATGACCTTATTTTTTGTATCATTTGTAGCCGGAATGCTGACCGTAATGGCGCCGTGCATCCTGCCGGTATTGCCAATAATTCTAGGCGGGTCATTGGTTGGTGATCAAAAACCCGCATCAGTAGCTCGACCGTTACGAATTGTTGGAAGCTTGGCGATATCCGTTGTAGTGTTCACCTTGCTCCTCAAGGCCAGTACTTCCCTGCTGGGTGTGCCAACGGTAGTGTGGAGCGTGATATCTGGCTTACTGGTAATTGGTTTAGGTATAACGTTAGTATTCCCGAGCCTCTGGGAGTCGATTTCCATCAAACTAGGCCTAAGTAGTGGTGCTAATAAGCTGCTTGCTTCTACTTATACCCAAAAAGGCGTGACCAAGGATGTGTTGACTGGTATGGCGCTTGGGCCAGTATTTAGTAGCTGTAGTCCGACCTACGCATTGATTGTTGCCGTGGTGTTACCGCAGTCCTTTGCACAGGGGTTATTGTATTTGGTGGCCTACGCTGCCGGGTTGGCGCTGGCTCTGCTGTTGCTTACCATTGTTGGGCAGAAAGTGATCTATCGTGTTGCCGGCGTGGTCCGACCCGGGGGTGCCTTTAGTCGCGTCATGGGTATTATATTTGTTGTTGTTGGTATTGGGCTGCTGTTTGGCTGGGATAAAGACTTGCAGACCTACATTATTGATAACGGCTGGTATGCGCCACTATCAAACTTTGAAAACAGCCTTAAGTAGTATAGCTATATAATTTGGCGTTGCTCCCAGAGTACGGTAACTTTGGACTGAACGTCTTTCAGGTTGCCTTCTAGGGTATGGAGGCGATGATCGATATTATCAACCGTTTTGCTAAGATGCTCAATCGTGCTTACAATCTTACCAGCAGCAAACAAGATGCCTGCAGCCGCAGTAAGTAGTCCTCCACCGACGATAAGCTGTATGAGTGAGTCGTTAATCATGAGTCAATTTTATAGTGGATCAAAATAGTCGACAAGCGTAAGGGCTCTATATTTAAGGAAAAGTTAATAATCATTGACCGTACTCGAGTGAACCGCTACACTGTATGGGTATGAACGTTACAGCGCTTTTTGATATGGCTCGCTTTGCTTCCGAGGGAAGCGGTTTTCATATTGTCCTCAAGGCCGAGCCACTCCTGGTTATTGGCCCCTTTATTATTACCAACTCGACCCTGTTTGGCGCCATTGTGGCCAGTGCCCTGTGTTATTTTCTTGTTAAGGCCGCCAAAGCTACCAGCGTAAAACCTGGTAATTTGTTTTCTCAGATTGTAGAAGCTGGCTGCGAGTTTGTAATTGGTACGGCTGAAGGAATCTTTCATAGTCGAGCAAAAGCGGTGCGCTATGCACCAATGTTATTGACCTTGTTCTTCTTTATTCTTATTAACAACTGGGCTGGCTTGATGCCCGGGGTTGGTACCATTCTGGGGCGCAGCGGTGATGTGGCGGCTCCGCTGTTCCGTCCGTTTACCTCGGACATTAACGGTACCTTGGCGCTGGCCATTGTGACGATTGTGCTGATCCAGGTCTATGCCATTCGGGAGCTGGGCGTTAAGGGGCATCTTAAGCATTACTTTAGTAACCAGCCCTGGAACCCTATCAATCTATTTGTAGGCTTCTTAGAGGTTATTGGCGAGTTTACCCGTATGCTGAGTCTGAGTTTGCGTTTATTTGGTAATGTTTTTGCTGGTGAAGTATTGCTGGTGGTTATTGCCAAAATTAGTAGTTTTGCCTCCCCCCTTGCCACGCTGCCCTTTATCTTTATGGAGTTCTTTGTTGGCTTTATTCAAGCGTTTGTATTTACCATGCTCACTATTGTGTTTCTTAGTGTCGCAACTCATCATGAGGACGACGAGGAACACAGCAGTGATCATGGCAAAGCCCCTGCCTTGGCAGAGTCGGCTACGTCCTGATATAATAGTCCATTAAGTAGTAACAAAATAAGGAGTTCACATATGTCCACAATGGATCCAAACATGATTAAAGGTGCTGTTATTGTATTTGGTACCATCATGCCAGCCCTAAGCCTTGGCTTGATCGGTTCAAACGTAATGAAGGCCATTGGTCGCAACCCAGAAGTAGCCAACAAGATTCTGCCTATTCTGCTGATTAGCTCAGCCCTGGTTGAAGCTATTGCTATTTACGTCCTGGTTATCGCCTTTACCATTTCTTAAGGCGATTTTTAGTACGTAATGATAGTTCCTATTGACCTACCAGTTTTGTTTGCGTCGGAAGCCGCAAGTGAAGGCGGTGTTGCGGTACTTGGCTTAAACGCTGGTGCCCTCATCCTCCAGATCGCAACTTATGTGATCGTATTCTTGGTGCTTAAAAAGTTTGCCTTTGGGCCAATAGTTAAGACTCTAGAAGATCGACGCATCACGATTGAGGAGGGCCTAGAAACGGCTGCTTCTATGGAGCGGGTCAAGCAAGAGCTGGAAGAGCATAAAGAAAAGGTGCTCACCGAAGCCCGCAAAGAGGCTGCCAAGATTGTGGCCGAGAGCAAAAAAGAGAGCGCCGAGCTGGTGGCTGTTGCCGAGCAAAAGGCCCAGGCTAAAGCCGATCAGATTGTGGCCGATGCTAAAGCCAAGATGACCGACGACATTGCCGAAGCTCAAAAGGGCTTGCATAAGCAATTGGCAGGCCTAGTACGTACTGCTACCGAGAAAATCTTGCGCAGCAAGCTTGACGACAAAGCCGATGCTAAGCTCGTAGAGCAAGCCACTAAGGAGCTGGCATAATGATTAGCCGCCGCGCATTGGCAAAAGCCTATGTATCGCTCATGGATGATTACTCTGTCGGTGATTTGTCGGCGGCTATGGCAGGTGTACTGGCCAGTAACAAGGTGGATGTTGAGTTGCTTGCCAAGGATATTAGCGCAGAGATTCTGCTTAAGAAGAATGTTTTGACTGGTACGTTGTCTGTAGCACATACGCCTACTGATGAGCAGGTTAACTCAATTAAGAAGGCTTTGGTCGCTTCTCTCAAGGCAAATGATATCTATTTGGATATCATTTTAGATGAGGAGCTCATCGGTGGCTTTAAGGCAGAGACGCCAGCCGGTACCGTAGATTCGTCAGTTATAACAATGTTAGATAAGTTGGAGGTCGCATGAGTGACAAGATTTCGATAGAGGCAATTTCGGCCGAGCTCCGTGCGGCCATTGCAAACTTAGATGTAAGCGGAAAAGTTGAGCAAACCGGCGTAGTAACTCGCGTTGGTGATGGCGTGGCTTGGATTTATGGCCTGACCGGCTGCGGTTTTAATGAGTTGATTGATATTGAGGGCGCCACTGGTCAAAACGTGCGCGCCTTTGTGTTGAACTTGC
>CAYXHD010000058.1:0-252 GCA_964464915.1 uncultured Candidatus Saccharibacteria bacterium | reverse complement strand
TGGGTGAAGATTCAGAAGTTAAGGCTGGTGCCAAAGTTAAGCTAACCGGTAAAGTAGTTGAGATCCCGGTTGGTCCTGAGTTGATTGGTCGCGTTATTGATCCACTCGGTAACCCACTGGACGGTGGTCCAGCTATTAAGGCTAAGCACACTGGCCTCGTTGAGCGTCCTGCTCCAGGCGTGCTGGATCGTAAGAGCGTGGACGAGCCAATGATGACCGGTATTATGGCTATTGATACCATGGTGCCAATTG
>CAYXHD010000057.1:0-4789 GCA_964464915.1 uncultured Candidatus Saccharibacteria bacterium | reverse complement strand
CTTCCATGGCCCCTCCTAAATTTCTATTAATGTTATAATAAACTTAATTGACGCGTAACACAACGCGGTCGCTTAGCTCAGCTGGTTAGAGCGCTGCATTCACATTGCAGAGGTCACAGGTTCGAATCCTGTAGCGACCACCATTTATGCCGCTTGGTCTTCTCGTCTCTTATCAAGATCAGCCACGCCATCGGGCAGTGCCTGGGCCACGTCTTGAGCTCGCTCGTACTCCCATAGCTTATAAGCCGCTAACAGTTCTGGCGTGCCAGCAACATCAGTGTTGCCAAGGATCTTATCGACCTCTTCAATAGTTCTACCTTTGCCCAAATTACGAAGGCTAGCAAGATGCTGATCAACCTTAACCTCATCTACTCCTCGGTTCTGTATACGCTCATTACGGTCTAACTCAATATTTAGCAAATGTTGACGATGATCGGCTTTCATTTGAGCATAAGAAATGGCGCCCGTAAAATCGCCTCCTCCTAACCCTGGTTGGCCTTCTTGCTTCATGAATCCTCCTATTGCATTTAGCATAGCATATTTGTTAAACTGCTTATGATGAAAATGCCAATTACGAGTTTGATACAAAGCTAACCGCCTCCGGGCGGTTTTTTCTTACCCGTAGGCACATCACGCACCCCACAACAAGGAGTACTTAGCCAATGGATCTCATGGTATGGATCGTCGAAATCGACTGGTCAAAGTCCAGCACCCCAGACCTCGATCAAGCCCCGTTCCAATGTCACCTGCTCGAGCAACTGAGCCCCTGCTGCCCCTACTTCGTCAATCGATCAGAGCTGAAGCACACCCTGGTGCTTAACCTCTCGGCCGATCGACTCTCGGAAGCCGAACAGAAAGCCGACGATCTGCTCAAGCAAGCCCTTCAGGCCTGTGGTCACCCATGGCCCGCCAGCCGTCGCAAGATCTGTGACATTACCAGCCAACGCTAAGCCTCTCGCCAAGGCTCTGTTGTAAAGACTCATGACGGAGCCTTTACGCAGTGGAGCTAATAATGTATGATTGTATCCGTTACGGACCCTTAGCTCAGTTGGCTAGAGCGCCTCATTGACGTTGAGGAGGTCACAGGTTCGAATCCTGTAGGGTCCACCATTTATGACTAAGATACGGCTTGAATCTGGAATAAGGGTTCTAAAAACTATTACCAAAATCAATAAAAGGCGCTTCCACGCCTCTTATATCAAGCTTTTATAGAAGTCCGTTCCGCTATTGTACCCATTTATGACTATCATATTTGTCTACGCCACGAACATAGGGGTCAGCCTGAGCTGTTCGATCACCATGTTCTTTGGCATATCGATTGAGTACATTCCTTTGAGCCTGTTCTTTTGTAAGGCCACTACCATTCACTAGCTCTCTAGTAACATTACCTTCTCTATCTTTACCTGTAATAATAAACTGATGTGTATCCATCTTTCCAAACACAGCCTCAGGTGTCTCAGCGTCTGGAGCTTGTTCATCCGAAACAGGAGCCTCAGATGTTTCATCTGCTAATTGAGCAAACTCATTTTCGCCTGCCTTAAATGCTGCTCCCTCGGCTGCCTGTTCCTTTGATTCTTGTACTTCTGCCATTACGCCTCCAATTTCTTATAGTTCAAGTTTATAGGAAGCCTGACTATACTACAAGTTACGCAGCATGTATTAGGTTATTAACGTCTCTATCAAGAATAGCTTTACGATCAGCGCTCACCTCTAACCCATACGTATCATAAAAGAATGCCTCAGCGTAGTCCTCATTATGAGCCTTACTGCCGTACTTCGTAGCAGCTCCTTCTAGAGGCAAGGCGGCAAACGCCACGCCCTCTTCTCGATGAGCTTGCGCTTCGAGCATATGTCCCATTTCGTGAACAATAGTAATCTCGCCATAGCTTATGTCTCGACCGACTTTAGAGGTCCAGTCTCCAGCATTAAGCTCACCCATGCCAACGAGCAAGTCTTCTGCCTCGCCAACGCTCATAGCAGCTTTAGATGCATCCATAATGACTGCGTTCTCATCAGCCAGCGCCTCACCACCACCGTCAATCACACCATCAGCAAAATAGATCTTTAGTCCAGGAAAAGCTGCATCTAACTGATCGCCGAATCTTGCTTGTAGTCTATCAAGTGCTACCTGTGCTGCTGGAGCGAGTGCTTCCATTTGCTCCTTATTACCAAGTCCAACTACTTCAATGCCTCCAGCTGATGCCAGGCTATGCTGTTCTGCACCAAACTGCTGCAACATCACATCAACACGGGCAGGCGCTGCTTCTTGGTTCTGGGGTAACAGCGCTTCAAGTTCGGCAGTAAGCGCTTGTTGCTTATTAGTAGCTGACTCAGGTGGCTGCGATAAATCTTCCATAAACCTATCATACCAAATAACCGAACTACTAGCTTAGTTCACTATCCTCAACCTGAGTTAGTGGTTCTGCGATAGAGTCTAAGCCTATGAGTAAAACCGCTTTATCAAAAGGCACCCAATCGTAATGTGCGATTTCTCGTGCTTGCATGGTAATGTTTTTTGATTTTACTAGCACTGGAAAAAGAATAATTCGCTTGGTCTGCATAATGCCTTTAATAGGCTGTTCGTACTCGTACTGCACAGGTTCACTAAGTTCAGACTCGCTTAATACAATCCCTGTTTCTTCGTAGGCTTCACGAATCGCTGCCGCTTTGGGCGTTTCGTTTCCTTCGGGATGACCTTTAGGGAAACTCCAAAAACCATCGTGGCTTTGAAGCAAGAGGTATAACTTGGCTCCAGCTTCTGATTTTTGAATCGGAATTATTCCGTATGAAGTAACCATAGATTAACTATACCAAAAAGCGGAGCTGTTAGCTTAGTTCCATTATGCAACGGTAGTAGCTTCAAGGGGGATTTCCTTCAATACCTCATACCAAGCGATAAGTTCTTGCTTGATAGCGTTCCACTTCGGCCAAGTCAGTCCCACCATTTATGACTACAAGCTTATGCTTGCAATCTGTTGCCACTCCTGACACAATATAGTGCATATTCGTCCATCCCGCACAACAAGGAACGAACGTATGCACCTCATCATGACCCTCCTCGTTGGCCTGCTGTACCTCATCAGCGCCATCGCCGTGATCTGGCTGCTGTGGGCTTTCGTGGCTTGCATCAACGCCTACATGAACAAGCGCGATCTCAAGCGCCCCACGCACGTGATCGGGAGTTTGGAGCTCATGCTGCGGCGCGACTGGCACACCGTCTTTTGGAGGGGCGGTATCCGCGTCCTGGTCTTCGACGTCGACAACACGCTGTGCCCGACCTACGGCACACTGCCGCCGTGGGCAATCGATCTCATCAAGTACCTGCATGAGAAGGGCTTCGAGATCTGGCTGGCCAGCAAGAGCAACCCCAACATGGAGATCATCGAGGGGCAGATCGGTGAGTACGCCAAGGTCTACTGGCCCGCAAATCATGGTGGTATCAAGAAGCCCAGCATGGAGTTCTTCAACTTCTTCATGGGATTGGGCTACAGGGTTGCCTTCATCGGAGACAAGCTCACCGACATGGGGCTCGTCAGGATGAACCGGCGCCTCATGGCCTACTCGGTCTTGGTGAACCCGATCAGCAAGGACCTGCGTGGCGAGAACAGCTTGATGCTGCGACGAGTTCGCGAACGATGCACGCTGCGCGGCTGGGGTATCAAGAGGGCAAGTGACATGCAACACATCAAGGTCGTCTAGCGACATCCCCTCTCGAGAGAGTTGCCACTACGCACCTCCTTCGGGAGGGGCGTTTTGGTTTTATAGGGCTTATGCTTGTGTTCGGTTTTTGTTCGTATATTATAAATATGTGGTGCTGTCACCGAGCACGCCCCACGGCAGGGCGTGTGTCGGAATGGTAGACGAAGTGATTTACCAAATCACGGCTATTCACGTAGCGTACGGGTTCGATTCCCGTTGCGCCCACCAGGCATTGCAAGCTACTTGCAGGTACTAAAAAAGACGCCTAGGCGTCTTTTTTAGTACCAAATCGCTGCTACTTCACGTGTATCTATGTTAACCCTGGCGTTTTTACCCGTCAAGCCTTGTATTCTTCACAAATCCGCTGCACATAACGGAGGTTGTGGATTGAGATGAGGCGGCCGGCAAGCATCTCGCCGACATGCAGCATGTGGCGGATGAGAGATCGAGAATATGGACCAGTACAAGTTGAGCAGTCACAACTAGGGTCTAGAGCCCCGCTGTCTTCTTTGTATACCTCAGCCCGAAGGTTAACTTGCTTGTCCCCTGCTATCCAAGCCGTACCGTGACGGGCGTTACGCGTTGGCAAGACACAATCAAACATGTCGATCCCGTGCTCAATGGCAAACCGCATATCAATGGGATGGCCAACGCCCATAAGGTAACGTGGTCGGCTATTATCATACATCGGCTCCAGATATTCCAACATTTCAAACATCTCCTCACGCGGTTCGCCAACACTCAGGCCGCCAATAGCGATACCGGCAACGGGTTGCGATTGAACGAATTCCAGGCTCTCTTTACGTAGCTCTTTATCCAGGCCACCCTGCACAATGCCAAACAGCAACGGTGGCCTTTCCATGCCCTCGCTCAGGCGTTTGTGCTCGGCCACACAACGCTCGAGCCAGCGCATACTGCGCTCCATCGCCTCGCGCTCTCGCCCTTCCTCGCTACCATCCAGACTAACAACGTCATCAAAAGCCATAATAATGTCGGCGCCTAAATCAAACTGGATCTGCATGCTCTTCTCTGGTGTTAGTACGATCTTAGATCCCGTCCGTGGTTCGGCAAAGGTCACGCCCTCTTCGGT
>CAYXHD010000056.1:0-4858 GCA_964464915.1 uncultured Candidatus Saccharibacteria bacterium | reverse complement strand
GGACGTGCTTCGTTAACGGTCAGTGGGCGACCACCTTCGTCTTTGCCATTCATGGCTTCAACAGCAGCGTCAGCAGCGGCATCGTCGTTAAATTCGACAAAACCAAAGCCCTTGCTGCGGCCAGTTTGACGATCAATGATGACGGCAGCTGAAGCTACTTCACCAAAGCTAGCAAACATTTCTGCTAGTTGTTCGTCGTTTACGTTGTAAGAAAGGTTTCCTACAAATAATTTCTTTGCCATAATGGTTGGCTCCTTCTTTATCGTCTAGCCAAACATTCTGGTAAAACAATTATTACCGGGACGCGGATCTAGGAACGATGGGTCTGTTTCGCAGACCAATTAAATACTCGGACACTGTTACTATACTCTGTATCGGGTAAATTAGCAATGAAGAAAGCTATAATCTGTCGGCAATAATGGCGGTATGGAGCAGCAACCAGAGCAGGTAAAAACTAGCTGCTAAGCCGACCATGCCTACTAGTAGGCTCATAAAGCTGCCGATGCTGAGCGTCCCCATCATAAACTGCTCAATAAGCGCAAACCAAAACGGTAGCGCCAGGCGCCATACCACCTGCAGTGCGATAATTAGGCCCACTGCCGCGCCAATGCGAATTGCTACCCAGCTATACTGTTTGGGGGTAACCGAGGTGTTGGTATACTCGCGATTAATCGTAACCTCATCCATGACCGTACTGCCACTGTTACGGATGGCTGCATAGACTGCAAAGGTACACAGACCCACAATTGCCCAAAATGCCACAATCACGGCTGTTTGCACTCCCTGGACCTGATTAAGGGTCGCTAGTTGTGATTTGAAGGTGTCCCCCACCTGACCCAAAGACACGGCCTGACCACCCACCAGGCGCTGCAACAACACATTGCGATACACTAGCAGGATACTAGCGATGGAGAGGGTGAAGCACCAGAATGCCTGGGTTGGGGTTGGCGTTATAAAATCGCGTAGGGTTTTAGTATTCATAAGCGCTATTATAAACTACTGGGCTACTTTGTAACAGCTCGGTGAATAACACTAAAGATGGCAAAAATGGCTAACACAAAGCCAGATAGCAACACAAGACCAGCCGCATCAAAACTCCAGGCTGGTCCCACATAATTATAGGTATAGTTTGCGATGTCCGGAAGCTTAACTTCTGGCGCGGTGGTACCGTTGGCAGCAATATAGGCGGCCACACACTGCGACTGGCGTATAGAGTCAACGTCACGCTTGTCACAAGAGGCCTGCGCGGCTGCGTAAGTAGCGGCCGATCCGCTGGACTGCGCCTTGGCAGCAGCCATGGCGCGCTCGTAACTACCGGTTAACACAAACTTTACATTCACCTTCATGTGACTCGCGGCAAACACCTTGAGCTTAATAAGATCAGTCTCAACATTAGCTTCGGTCTGATCTTTAACAATAATCTGCTCGGCTTGGTCGACGGCACTTTGACGATTGTCCACTAAGAGCATGGCCCCAAACAACAGCATCCCCATGGCAGCTATAAATAATAGTAATCCGTAACGCTTCTTCATCGCCTACCCCAGGATTACCGTTGCCAAACCCAGGAAGGCTAAAAAGCCCAATACGTCAGTAGCAGTGGTAATAAAAATGGTAGCCGAGGACGCTGGATCTTTTTTAAGTTTAGACATAATGAGCGGCACCATGGTTCCAAAAGTAGCCGCCACCAGTAAGTTAATAACCATGGCCATGGCTAAAATGAGTGCAATCTTCCAGTCATTATCTTTTACAATAACCACAAAAGCTACCAAGAAGCCGTTAATAATACCGTTTACAAAGCTGGCGCCAACTTCGCTCTTAAGTGTCCTCATGGCATTACCTAGGCTTATTTGCTTAAGCGAAATACCGCGCACCATAACGGCCAGGGTCTGGGTGGCAGAGTTACCGCCCATACCGGCCACGATTGGCATGTACACAGCCAGCAGAACATACTTAGATATAGTTGCCTCAAATTGGCTTACCACAAATGAGGCCAAAAACGCCGTTCCCAGGTTAATAATCAGCCACTTGTAGCGGAACTTAACTTTTTTACGGGCACTATCGGTCACCCCTTCTTCTGCACTAACACCGGCAAAGTCATACAGTGATGAAGCTGGCTGATCTTCTATGAGCTTTAAGACATCATCAGAATAAATGATGCCCAGAACGGCCTTGTCTTCGTTATATACCGCAACTTTAGCGTGAGGATGTGAGCGGAATAACTCCACCACTTCATCATGGGTCGCCGTATGCTTAATGGATGGCATGCGCTTAATATACTTACCAATGCGCTCATGGCGGGCAGCAAACCCAAGCTCGTGCCCTGGCAAAAAACCAGCCAGATGAGTGTCTTTTAAAACAAGGATTACGGGAGGGCGGCCGGTGCGTTTTTCATGCTCCCTAAACTTTTTGGCAACACTGGCAATATTGTCGGTAAAATCTACCTGAATATAATCAAGGGTCATCAAACCGGCAGCAGTTTCTGGGTCAAACTCTAGGAGCGTCTCCAGCGAATCTTTTACGCCCTCGCCCAACAAAGCGAGGACTTTTTCGCGGCGATGCTTACTCAACATCTGCAGGATGTCAGTGGCCTCGTCAGGATCAACCGCCTCCAGAACTCGCACCAGGTCTGGATCGGGAATGTGTACTACAATGTCTTTTCTGGCCGCAGCCGTACACGATCTAATCAGCTCAATTCGCTCCTCGTGGGGCATCTCCATAAACTTTGTGGCACGCTCACTTTTATAAAAAATTACTGGGTGCGGTTTTTTACTGCTCATGCTTAGTATTATAGCCTGTATAGGGCTTGGTTACTAATATTGTTGCAACAATATAGTTGATATCTTGCCTTTGCCAAGCCAAGCAACATGCTTACGGATAAAAAACTTTCAAAATTTAAGAAATATTTAATATCTATGGACTACGATTGTTAATGTCCCCCTGGAGCAGTTGGTATATGGATTCAGATAATTGCACCCCCGCCCTATACTTACCTATCTAGAAAACGCTTTGGTACGGCACAACAAAGCGCGGGGACACCCGGATATTTAATAATCTTTTAACTTTTATTGTGCGCAGCTATAGTAATACGTAAGGACCATTATGCGAATACTTGTTATAGAAGATGATATACAGCTTGCCCGAGGCATCAAGAACGTATTAAGCAAACATTATGTGATTGAACTTGCCTATAGTGGTCAAGAGGCGCTCCATAGCTTACGTGATGAAGCCTTTGATTTAATCATGCTCGACCTGCAATTGCCCGACATGCCTGGTCTGGAAGTTTGTCAGAAGGTTCGTGACCTGCACGATGACACCCCGATTCTGGTCGTAACCGGAGAAGATAAGCCAGCCAGCATCATTACCCTGCTAGACGCTGGTGCTGACGATTACATAATCAAGCCGTTTAGAGTGGATGTCTTGCGGGCGCGCATCAGGGCGCTGACGAGACGGCACGCCACCCGAACTCCCGTAGTGCACACTATTGAGCTGGGCGACATGAGCCTTGATTGCAATAGCCGTACGCTACTACGCCAAGGTCAAGAAATTCACCTGCGCAACAAAGAATTTATGCTACTGCAGCAGCTTATGCTCCACCCCAACATTGTTATGAGCCGGGCTACGCTACTTGATAAAGCTTGGGACAGTAATGAAGATGCCTGGGCCAACCTTATTGATGTACACATTAAATACTTGCGCGACAAAATTGATAAGCCATTTGGCACACATACTATAGAGACTGTTCATGGTCTGGGCTATCGTATACGAACCAAAAAGTGAAACTGGTCTACTAGAGATATGAATATGAGTGACTACCAAACCAAGGCGGCAAAGACCGCTATCTACCCTGCCGTCGGCGGGCATAACTGGGTCTACCCCGCCCTGGGGCTGACCAATGAGGCTGGTGAAGTAAATGGCAAACTAAAAAAGATTATACGTGACGCAAACGGTGTTATTAATGAAGCCCAACAAGCCGAGCTAGCCAAAGAGTTGGGAGACGTCTTATGGTATGTAGCCCAACTTGCCACCGAACTTGGTATTGATCTAAATCAAGTTGCTGCCGCCAATATTGCAAAATTGGAATCTCGCCAGCAACGGGGCAAAATTATGGGCAGCGGAGATAATCGCTAGTACTAAGAAGCTTGCCGAGTAGATTGCAATCGTTTGGCGGCTGCTTCATCAATCTTGAGTTTGTTATGAATGGGCATACGAAAACCAAATGTTGAGCCCTCGCCCACTTTGCTCTCAAATATAATTGTGCCGCCCTGGTCTTCTACGACACGCTTAACTAGATAGAGCCCAAGGCCAGTTCCGTCTGGACGAGCAGTTTGCGCATTGCCGGCGCGGAAGAATTTAGCAAATAGCTTGGGTTTGATGTCGTCCGGGACACCAATACCATTATCTATCACTTTAAATACAACCTCATCGCCTTCAAGCTCAAGATACACATCGGCCTTACCGCCGCCGCTTGGCGGAGCACTGTAGTGTATGGCGTTATCGGCAATATTCATAATAACCTGACGGGTTTTATCAAGGTCGAGCTTAATAAGCGGGATCTTCTTTTTGGGTGGATGGTACGTAATGGTTACGCTCTTAGACTGCGCCAAATTAGCTAGCTGGTTAACCTCCCCTTGGACTTCAACTGCTAAATCAACATCAACGGCATCAATAAAGAATTTACCAGCGTCCATACGGCTCACATTAAGCAGGTCGTTAATAAGCCCGGCCATTCTGTTACTACTATCAAGCGCCTGGACGAGCGGGGGGCTTATCTTGCTGGGGACTTTTCCAAAGTCGCCATCCAGAACCATCGATACATATCCCTTGGCCGTAGTGAGCGGCGTACGTAATTGGTGCGAAG
>CAYXHD010000055.1:3025-4901 GCA_964464915.1 uncultured Candidatus Saccharibacteria bacterium | reverse complement strand
CCATGAATGGCAAAGACGAAGGTGGTCGCCCACTGACCGTTAACGAAGCACGTCCTAAGACTGACCGCTTCTAATTTAGTTTTTTACTAAGTCCAAAAAATACCGCCGCAAGGCGGTTTTTTGGTGCTCCTATCAGGTGTATCGAGAGAAAAATGGCCCAACAGGTTGACAACGTCTAACCATAAGATTATTCTTATGAGTGTTACATAAGTAAGTGAGGGATTAACAATGGCATTTTCACACACAAATTCACGCGGACAAGAATACTTCTTGCACATGAAAGACGTAACCCTAAAGGGTGGTCGCGTACAACGTATTTACTTCTTCGCCCGCGAAGTTAAGCCAGAAGGCGGCCTTGATGCCGTACCAGCTGGTATGCAAATCGTAGAGAACGAGCGCACTGGTCTGCCTATTCTCAAAAAAGCTGCCTAATTTAGTCAGCTTCCAAACAAGAGCCGCTGCAAAAGCGGCTTTTTGTTTACACGAGGCCATAAAGCCTATGCTTGCTATCTGATTTATAAGCGGGTATAAATAACCCATCGTTCTTCTACATCAACAAAGGGGTGGTCATCATGACCATGCAGATCGATTTGTTCCGTGGTCCACGCTACTGGTGGGCGGCCTACTGCCGTCGCTGGCGCAAGATGATCGATTCATCGGACAACGTGTTCTTGGGTGTTGTCGCGCTGCTCCTGGGGATGGTGTTGCTGGATCCAAGCATCAACGGCTACCTGATCGCCGCCTACTGGCTGATGAGCCTGCAGGTCTGCTACGACGACGCCCTGAACTCCCGGGCCTACCTTGGGTGGGCTGGTGGTGGTCTGCTGCTCATGGTGCTTACTTGGTCCTCGATGGGCTCAGAGGCACTTTACGTGGCCATTCAGCTGGTCGTCATCGGAGTCAGCCTCATGTGGGCGTACACCGCAAACCAGCGCAAGATCTGGCCCGAATGGTGGAGTCGCTTCACCATTCGGGATTTCGACCCTGATGGAGGTGCCAGCTTGACTACCGAACAGTTGTGCGTGAAGTTCGGCTTGGGCCGCAAGATCAAGCCCAAGCTTCATCGGGTCGAGATGTTCCTCGGGACCCTTGAGGCCATGGGCTACGTACGGCCACAACCCGCGGTACACAGGGCATCGACTTGGCTCGAGCTGAACATCGGCAACCGTCACCTGGTCGACTACTACCTGTTGCGCGGAGTGATCCCCCCGCCAGCCTCATGGCTGAGTGGCTACATCATCAAGCACGATCCGGATCGCAAACTGTTGGTCCGTGATCCTGCGTAGGGTCCTCGAAGTTCCCCGTTAAGGGGTCCCTTCGGGGGCCCTTTAACATTTTTCATATGATTTTCCGTGCAGGCAAGAGGTTACTCTTCTCATTTCTATCGAGGAATGTATAATTACATTAATGGCTAAATCAAAATCAGTTTTAAAAGTTAAGAATATCAAAAAAGCCTATGGGGATTTTCAGGCCGTAAAAGGCGTGAGCTTTGATGTTGCCCGTGGCGAAGTATTTGGTATCCTGGGCCCCAATGGTGCCGGTAAAACCACTACGCTGGAAATGATTGAGGGTATGCGCCCAATAGATAGCGGCAAGGTTATGGTGGATGGTATTGATGTTGCCAAGGAACCCTACAAGGTTAAGGAGCGTATTGGTGTGCAGCTCCAGAGCTCATCATTCTTTGACAACCTGAACTTGGTAGAGCTGCTTAAGCTCTTTGGCGATTTATATCACGAGAGCATTCACCCTATGCACCTACTGCGCGAGGTGAACCTAGAAGAAAAGGCTAAGAGTAAGGCCAAGGATCTTTCTGGTGGGCAACGCCAGCGCTTTAGTATTGCGACTACGCTGGTCAACCAGCCGGTAGTGGTCTTTT
>CAYXHD010000055.1:0-3015 GCA_964464915.1 uncultured Candidatus Saccharibacteria bacterium | reverse complement strand
AACCACTGGCCTGGATCCACAGGCTCGCCGTAACCTCTGGGATTTGGTGAAGCAAATTCAAGCCAATGGCACAACGGTAGTTATAACCACCCACTATATGGAAGAGGCCGAGGTGTTATGTGACCGTATTGCCATTATGGATGAGGGCAAGATTGTGGCACTAGATACCCCCAAGAACCTGATTGATCAGCTCCTGGGCCGCGGCTTTAAGCCTCGAAGAACAGTTAAGAAGGCCACGCTTGAGGATGTGTTTATTGATTTAACTGGCAAGGAATTGAGGGACTAATGGATCGCAAATTCCAGGCACTAAAAAGCCTGACCATCGCCAGCACCAAGATGTACTTCCGCAACCTTACGGCGGTGTTCTTTACTATGGCCATCCCTATTTTGCTGGTGGTAATCTTTGGTGTGCTAAACTCGGGTGACGGCGGCGGTAGCATCACCGTTGGTGTTACCAATAACTCTAAGACGATTGTGGCCACAAACTTTGAAAAAGGCTTACGAGAGATCAAAACCTTTAAGGTAGAGACCATGACTAAAGACGAGGCTCGCGACAAGCTTGGTAAGGGTAAGCTAGACCTTCAGGTTGTTATTCCGGAAGAGTTTGGTACCACAGACACCAACGGACTCAAGCCTGCCGCAGTACAGGCCTATTATAATCAGGGCAAGCCAGGTAATGGGCAGACTGCCGGCTTAATTATTAACCAGGTCATATCGCAGATTAACAATCAGGCAACTAAGGCGCCTCAAATACTGGTGTTTAAGAGCGAGGGGGTTAAGACCAATAACCTGGGCTACATCGACTTTTTGTTGCCAGGCATTATTGCCATGACTATTATGCAGCTGGGCATCTTTAGTGTGGCCTTTGGGTTTATTAGCTTTAAGACCAGCGGGGCATTGCGCCGTATGCAGGCCACGCCGCTGCACCCCTTTAACTTTTTGTTGGCCCAAAGCTTTACGCGTGTATTGATTGGCGTGCTCCAGGTCCTTATCCTGTTGGGTATCGGCATTTATGCCTTTAACATGAACCTCGTAGGTAGCCTATTTAATATGATCTCCATGGCGCTCATCGGCACGGTTACGTTCTTATCGTTTGGGTTTGCCATTGCTGGGTGGGCTAAGGACGAAAATCAGGCTGCGCCGGTTGCTAACTTGATTTCTTTCCCAATGCTTTTTTTGAGCGGCACGTTCTTCCCTCGTGAAGCATTCCCAAGTTACCTACAGACTATTACTGACTATATGCCACTAACGTATTTAGCAGAAGGGCTGCGCCGCATTGCCAATGAGGGCGCCACACTGTGGATGGTGCGCGGCGACATTCTTGGCTTGTTGGTGTGGGCGGTAGTTGGCTTTGTGATCGCCATCCGCGTATTTAAGTGGGAATAAGAGGTATACTATAGGTATGAAAAAGTTTTTAAAAGATTACAGTCTATACATTGCATTCACCATTTCGCTGCTGGCCTCGTTGATTAGCTTGGCGCTGAGTGAGATATTTAAGCTACCGCCATGTGTATTGTGTTGGTATCAACGCGCCATGATGTACGCCATCCCCTTTATCTTGGGCGTTGGCATCGCCTATAAAGACAAGTTTGTCGATCGCTATGTATGGCCGTTGGCCGGTATTGGCTGGCTCACGGCGCTGTATCATACCTTGCTGCAATGGAAGATTATTCCCGAATCAATTGCTCCATGCCAAGCCGGCATTAGCTGTACCACGGTGCAGATTAATTACTTTGGATTCATGACCATTCCCTTTGGGTCGCTACTAGCCTTTACAGGGATTTTACTAAGTTTATACGCATATAGGAGGTTGAATGCAAAAAGAGACTAAAATTTTATTAGGAATTATTACCGCTATTGTCGCCGGCATGATCGGCTTATTCATGGTATTTAATCAGGGTGGTACCTCAACTACGGCCGATGCCGGTAAGTTGGTGCGTGAAGATAGCCAAAAGAAAGGTTCCGGTAGCGTAACCATGGTAGAGTTTGGTGATTACCAGTGCCCATCGTGCGCAGCTGTTGACCCAACGGTGCAAAAGCTACTTGCCGAGTACCCAGACAAGCTGACCTTTGTGTTCCGTAACTTCCCCTTAGAAACGATACATAAAAACGCCATGTCGGCCGCTAAGTATGCCGAGGCTTCGGCCAAGCAGAACAAGTTTTGGCAAATGCACGACCAGCTCTATGCTCGTCAAACTGAATGGAGTGATTTAGCTAACCCTACAGACAAGTTTCTAGAGTACGCTAAGGGTCTGGGCATGAATACTGATCAATTAAAGAAAGATGCCGCCTCTACAGAGATTTCCAAGCTTATCAGTCGTGATATGGAAGACGGTAACGCACTTGGCGTAACCGGCACCCCAACCTTCTTTGTTAACGGTAAGCAGATAGCCAGCAGCGACTACAACAGCCTCAAAGCTGCCATCGACGAAGCGTTCAAACAATAGGCATGAAGGAGCCCCGCCAAGCTCCAACGTATTACGTACGTCATGAGCCCGGCAGGGCTAGAGGCGACTCGGGATGGAGCCACCCAGGATCCGCTTGAAGTTGCGGTCGGACATGGCGCGGATGATCGGATCCTCGAACTTGGCCTTGTAGGCGGCGACGAGGAGGTCGGTGATCAGGATGACGAGCGCCTCTTCGGCGCCGACGCCGCTGCGGCCGAGTGACAGCGAGTCGCTCGGCAACGTGATGGTGTCGTCTTCCATCAACTCCAGCATCACGTTGCAGAGGGACGAGAGCCCCGTGGTGTCCTGGAGTCGCAGGTCTTCGACCTTGCTGGCGATGACGTCGGTCAGGCAAGCAGCCTCACCCGTCACGACCACAGGCGGACGCATGAAGGATGCGTGGATTTCTTCGAGCAGGCGAGCAATCATGGTAGGTACCTCTGTATCTCTTGAGTGGGTGGAGTGCAAACCTAGTATTTATACTAGCATAAATAGTCATAAAAGTCAATGGTGGCGTAATGGTTCACGACCTTTGCAACACAAATAAAGCCGACTGTTCTACACTGTA
>CAYXHD010000054.1:0-4950 GCA_964464915.1 uncultured Candidatus Saccharibacteria bacterium | reverse complement strand
TAGCCATCACCTCCTGGATGATGTACTGGACGGTACTCCACCCACCAGGATGGACAAACAGCGAGAAAGACCACCTGGCGGCCGGGTGTGCCGTATTCGTTGCTGTACCAACCACGATGATCATGGCCGAGTTCTACATCGACGGAGCCTCAACCTGGGCATTCCTCGCGGCCAGCTACATCGCTATTCGCCACTGGATCAGAACCAGAAGGACACGTAAGCGATATAGCCTGCAGCGACTCAACGCCACCTAGGCGATCTGAAGGTCCTCTTGAAGAGGCGGCCTTTGGGTCGCTTCTTCACTTTTATTGATAATAGGCGCGGCCGGCGACGCGGAGGTCTATGTATTGGCCAGGAACTTTACCGTTTAGATTTTTTATAACCAGAACCAAGTCGTTGAGTTGATCGGCAGCTGAACGAGTAGTATCAAACTTTATGCTATAACCCTTACTAGTCTTTACGTAGACCTCACTGGTACTCTCTGGCACCTGAAAGTTCTCTATGGCGAGACCGGTCTTGGCGGGCAAACTGTCAGCTATATCCTGGGTAAACTGCACAAAGCGACTTGGCGCAACTCGATCACCTGGCTTTACGGGTATGTTGGCTGTATCCAGCACCGTGGCCATCGGCTTTTTGCTCCCCGCTGCGCCAATAATGATCCCCTCTATGTCCACTTCCCAATTCTCCCCAGCACTCACCCACACCACTCCAGGCTGGCGCTCTACAATCGTCACCGTAATAGTTGAGGGGAAGGTCTTTTTGACGGTAACTGATTTTATGCGCGGTTCTTGTTCGGGTAATGTTCGGTTTAAGTTTAGTCCCCCGATGGTGAAGTAATGTGCGTACCACGGGTTACGACTAATGTTTGAACGAACCAGACGCTCTACATCTTTACTAGATAAGTTACTCGTACCAGTTACTTTAATGGAGCTGATAAGCGTAGTCCCAAGAGCCCATATGAGTACGATGGCGCCAATAACGATCAAGACTAGTCGGCCACTCTTGCCGGCCTTAACGCGTGGGAGCCGACGCTTAATTGAGATCTTTGGCCCAGTGGGCTGACCTTGAGTACGGCGACTGTTGGTGCTCTTAGCCGTATAGACCTCGTAACCGGTACGTACCTGACGGGGCTTATTGTTCCGTAGCGCCATGCAGGTCTCCGGCAGTTTCTATAAGCAGTTGGGCGAGTTCGTGGGCGGCATCGGCTTTGGCAAACTCTGAGATCGACTTACTAAGCAGCGCCTGCTCTTTAGGTGAATCAGTTATGCGATGCAATTCTCGCAGCAATATAGCCGGCGTGAGACCGGTCTGTGGCACATTGCGCACGGCACCGGCCCGGGCAAACGTTTTAGCATTAATAGCCTGATCGGTGAGGCTGGGGTGCGGAATCACAAGCGTTGGTTTACCAAGCACGGCTAGCTCGGCCAAAGTAGTTGCACCAGCGCGCGTTACCACTACATCGGCAGCCACCAGGGCCTGGGGCATATCCTCGCGCAAGAAAGAGAATACGTGATAGCCAGCAAGCTCTTCTTTACTAAAAGCACGGAGACGGAAGCGCACATGCTCAATATCCTTCTCGCCGGTGATGTGCATGATTTGATAGTCTTGCAGGAGCTTGGGTAGCGCAGTGGTCACTACATCGTTGAGGGACTGGGAGCCAAGTCCACCGCCAGTCACTAGAATAACTGGTTTATCTGTAGTGAGTCCAAAGTGCTTCTTGGCCTTATCTGGGTTAATTGCGCTCAACTCGGCGCGCACGGGACTACCCGTATACACCAAGCGATCCTTGGGGAGATCATGATAATTCTTTACTGGGAATCCAACGGCAACCTTAGTAGCCCATTTTGCTAAGGTGCGATTAGAAAGCCCGGCCCGTAGGTCAGATTCATGAACCACATACGGTATTTTGAGTGTAGCGGCTGCTAAACCTACTGGCAAACTTACATAACCACCTTTACAGAACACGATATCGGGCTTAACGTGGCGCAAGATGCTCAAGCTTTTACGATACCCGCGCACCAAGCGACCTATGTCACGTACGTTGAGGGAAATTGTCTTAACGTCAGTCATACTGCGCAAGGTAGACACATCGCTATAACGACGCAACTTACCGGCCCGGATAGCCTCAAAGGCAATACCGTGAGCCGCGGCAACACTACTCTCCATGCTACCGGCCTGGCCAATGTATAAGACGTCTAGTTCTGGCTGAAGTTTATGCAACTCTTCCAGCGTCGCCAGAATTGGCAAGATGTGGCCGCCGGACCCGCCGCCGCTCACTACTATTCGCATGGGTTTTCTCCCGATTAATGTACGTTAAGTCTGTGTATTTGGATATATTAAGCAAAATGCCTATGCCTATTAATGATAACATTAAGCTCGACCCGCCGTAACTGATAAATGGTAGCGGAATACCAGTAAGCGGAATAAGACTCAGCATGGCTGCAATGTTAATAATGGCCTGAAAGCCTAGCCACAAGGTAATCCCGATGGCCAGCAAGCGACTAAAGGTGTCAGGCGCTCCTTTGGCAATAAGCAGACCACGCTGAATAACTACCATGAACAGGCCAATAATCACAATGGCTCCAAGTAAGCCAAATTCTTCGCCAATCACGGCAAAGATGGAGTCGTTAGCAGCCTCGGGAAGGTATCCATATATCTGGTAGCTGTGTCCCAGTCCTCTACCCAGTACACCGCCCGAACCAATGGCAATAAGCGCCTGGTTAATATGGTACCCCGTATCGGTAAGGTCTTTGGCCGGATCCAAGAACACCAATAAGCGCTCCATGCGATGCGGGAACGCCACAATGGCTGCCACCCCAACGGCAAAACTGGCTGCCATCAAGGCCCCAAACTGTTTGAGTGGTGAGCCGGCTATAAAGTACAGACCAATCATGGAGACTGCCACTACCATCATGGTGCCCATATCGCGCTGGACCACCACAATCACAAAGCCGGCGGCGGCCAGCATGAGTGAAAATGGCACCAGCACCTCACGCCAATTGGCAATCCGGTCACGACGCGCCTCAAACCAGGCTGCTAAATAAATAACTACCGAGAGCTTAAGCAGCTCAGCTGGCTGGAATGAAGCCGGCCCGAGGCGAATCCAACGCGTAGCGCCATTTTTGGTAAAGCCCAGACCAGGCAACATCACAATCGCCAAGGCAACAATCGTGACGATCAATATAAATACCGACCAGCGCTTCCAATTGGGAAAGTAAATCTTACTGGCAATAATACCAACCACCAATGCTACGGCGGTGCTAAATAACTGACCATAAAAGTAGAAGTTGCGACTGGTTGATCCAAGCAGTTTATAACTCAACACCGGGCTAATGGAGTACATCATCACAAGTGCGATACTCATCAGAATACCTACGGCCACCATGAGAACGAGATCTGGTTTATGACCCCGACCTGGCTTAATCAACCAACTCATAGTTTGTTTCCAAGAAGCCCAATAATGAGACCAAGCGCACCAACCATTTGGCCAATCACCCAAAAACGCATAGTAACCTTAACTTCTGGCCAGCCGCGCGCCTCTAAATCGTGATGCAGCGGTGCAATTTTAAAGATCTTGCGCTTAAAGACCTTTTTACTAAAGATTTGCAGTAAGCTAGATCCGGCTTCAACTACAAACACTGCGCCGATAATGGGGAGCACAAATACCGAATTGGTAAGCATCGCCACCACCCCAAGGGCGGTACCAAAGGCAAACGACCCGCTATCCCCCATCATAAAGCGCGCCGGGAAGATATTAAACCACGTGTAGGCTAGTATTGCGCCTACCATAGCCGCACAGAATGCCGCTATGCCAAAGTTAGCCTGAAAGTACGCAATCACACCGTAAGCACCAAAGGCGGTGGCCAGAAGGCCTCCAGACAAGCCATCCAGTCCGTCAGTAATGTTGACGGCGTTAGCAGTACTCACTACCACCAACACAAACAGCGGAATATAGAAGAGCCCTATAGAGAAGTCGCCGACAGCTGGAATATGTATTAAGTTGTAGCCCAGTTTGTAATAAAAGTAGAGCCCGCCCGCGAGTGCCACGGCCGTAATAAGACCAAACTTAATACGTGAGCGAAGGCCCGTCTTGCCCGTTCCATCGCCGCGGATGTTAATAATATCATCGAGCAGGCCAACGCCACCTGCGGCCAATAAAGCAGCTAGCGGCAAATAGGTTTGTGATCGGCTTAGGTTAAACATGAGCGTCACAACCGTAACAGCAATAATTCCAATTACCCCAGCCATAGTTGGAATGTGCGACTCGTGCTTCTTTAAATGGAGCTTTCTAAACACCTGGGCAATCTCACCGGTCACGCTGGTCTCACGAGCTTGCTTCCACCACTTATGCTTAAAAGCCAGCTTGGTATAAATTGGAGTGAGCGCCATAGCAATCACAAAGGCCAATACGGCCTGACCAACAATGCGCGATAACGGAATGATGTTTGGGTTGATAATGTTTATTTCGTTCATGCTTACTCCTATTGTACTACGATTCTGTTGATTTTACTGGCTTGGCGGTATCTGCATATAGGTAACCAGCCACTTGGCAATGTCGGCAAACACCGGCACCGTCGTGCTTTCTGCAAATCCACTGACGTTAGGCTCATTAATGCGGACCATCATAATAAACTTGGGTGATTTGCTCGGTGCAAAGCCAATAAAGGTACCAATGTTTTTATCTTCGCGATAGCCGCGCCCATTGGCATTTGGGATCTGAGCCGTACCGGTTTTACCAGCCACCGTATAGCCTGGCATCCGCGCCTTATAGCCAGAACCATACTTGCCCTGGACCACACCCTCCATCATGGTGACGGTATTGGCAGCAGCCTGCTTGCTAATAACCTGCGGGTTCACAACTTTGGGGGCAAACGGCTTAACCACCTCACCCTCCTTAACCCCGGCCACTAGCTGTGGTTGGTACAGCTTGCCACCATTGGCAATTGCTGA
>CAYXHD010000053.1:982-5026 GCA_964464915.1 uncultured Candidatus Saccharibacteria bacterium | reverse complement strand
AGCATCTGACTTCGGATCAGAGGGTCGGGGGTTCGAGTCCCTCCGGGCGCACCATATATTTGCTTATGACTAAACCTACCAAAATTGTAACCTTTGGATCACTCGCTGCATTTGGTATACTGCTTGCTAGTCTTGCGTTGCGACCTGATGCCCTAGGCGTTAATCGCGGCATCGGCTACTTTAGTAATGGTCCGACTATTGTGCTATATGCACTGATGTATATAACTCTTGCCGCTACCTATTGGTTTGCCGCCGGTAAAGGCTGGCTCCGTGGTATGTTGCGTACCATTGCCATCTTGCTTATAGCCATGCTCATTACGCCCGCATCAGACACGGGCGCTGCCCATATGGCGGTCGCTAGCGCCCTGGTATCGTTCCAGATGGTCTTGTCGCTCTGGTTTGTTATTAAGAGTCTGACCTGGATTGATGGTCTGCTGATTACCTTGCAGTTTATTGCAGGAATCTCGATCTTATTCTCGCTTGGTGGCTCGGCAGGCTACCTGCTACATGCCCAGGTAGCATTTCAAGGTTGTTTCACAGGTCTTTTAGCCCGAGCACTTAACGCACCAACAGATAAAAACATCCTTTCAATTTAGCGCCATATAATGTAAAATACACTGTATTGCACGGGCCATTAGCTCAGTTGGTTAGAGCAGCTGCCTCTTAAGCAGCGTGTCCCGGGTTCGAGTCCCGGATGGCCCTCCAATATAGTTATGCTTAAAAGACACGAAAGCGTCTTTTTGTTATGATGGGGACATGGAAGACTTATCGCAACAGCAAGAGGCATTTACCGACAGCCAAGAACGGCAAGCATTTAACGGTGAGCTTGAGGCTTTGTTACCACAGAACCAAGAGGCAGCACCTGCTCGTGTTGATGCTATGCTGCAGCAGTTTGGCGCAGAACAACATAGTCTAGCATCAGTCGGGAGTATTGAGGTAATTGGACTTGGTAATAAGGAGCAGATGGAGGCACTCGCTCCAGCAGCACAGATAGCACTCGATCGGCTACAAGCAAGATTTGGTGGTCAACTTGAAGCGGCGTTCCCTGGACTAAAGATCTATTTCGCCGATGGCATTATTGACGGGGGCGGTGAGGCCTTGGCTGACGAGAATGCAGTTATCATGGACGCTTCTAAAGCTGCTATGAGCGTTGGCGAAGTGGAGGATCTGCTTGTTGGTATTGGTGAGCTTAATCCTGGAGACTGGACATCAAAAGTTGGCCGAGACATAAGTTATGGAGAGATTACTATTGTTCACGAAATGGGACATATGCTTGAGGCGCGCGCTCATGGTCAAGAAGGTGTGGCATTTGCTGATTTGTCGCTAGACAGTGCTGTTACAAGATATGGAGGTAAGGCTCATAACGAGGATTATGCTGAGGCATTCTTTTATGACACATACGGCTTGGATGTTGATGCCGATCGAAAAGCTATACTTGACAGAGATGTGAGTAGTTTGTCGCCTGCGCTGGCAGCCTGAGCTCAGTAGCAATAGCCCCCACAATGGCCCTCCAATATGGTTATGCTTAAAACAGAGTCACAGGCTCTGTTTTTTGGTATTATACAACTATGCTAAATCCAGTAATCCTGCTCACAGTCTCATTCCTAGCCGCCAATATTATGCACGGATACCTTCTATATCGTCAGCGCAACGACCGCAAGCCAACTATTAGTCATCATGCTGCTACGAGTCCTCGCACCCAGCGCTTTTACGTTGCGGGCCATATTGTTGCAGCAACATCTTTCTATATGTTTGCTAGATTGTTCTTTGCGGGCACACCCCAGGCTACTTTATTGATTACTGCCGCCAAGATAGGGTTTGTGGCAGATATTGTTCAGGCTTTCATCCCGGCTCGAGGAACGATAGAGAAGTATCATGCCTTCTTCGCTTATATCATGGCCTTCTCAGTAATCATTATTGGAGCGTTGGCGGCATTTACGATTCCGCAGTCGCCAGTTGCGGGTCTAGTTTCAAAACTACTCGCCATATGCCTAGCCTTATCAATTCCTATTTCGCACATCGTTGAGCAGCGATACTTTTATAGGATTCAAATGGCCTCGCTACTCATTTTTTATATTGAGCTCTTTGTTATAGTGATTGGAGTAAGATAAGTTTAGTTGCAACAGAGCCTACGATGGCTCTCAAGCATAGCTATGCTTAAGGACACGAAAGCATCTTACCGTTTATGCAACTGATAAACCAGTTATAATATATTGACATTTAAGAAAATTATTGCTATAATACTTAACGTCTGTTGTCTAGTGGAGGTTTCGCATGAAGCGACAAATCCAGACCGCATCGTAGCCTAACGGTGTGGTCGTAACTCAACTCCAACAAGAACAAGCAAGGCCAACTGTCGCGAGCATCCTCCTGCTCGCAAATTAGGTGAAGCAACTTGGATCATGTTGATGTAAGTAGCGGGTGTTTGGACACCGCTTCACCTTGCAATGCTGGTTATACCAAACTGGTGACAGTCCAGGACCAGTGGGTGCATACTCCAGTTTGTCGCCTCAACCACGACAAAGAATTGCATCTATGTCACCTTAGGCAAGTGGCGGAGTGTTAGCACGTCGAAAGTGAGTCAATGAGGAACCCATGCGCGCCCTAGGAAAGCGCATACAAGCATGGTGGAATCAGCACTGGATGACGAGGAAGCAAGGCATTGATCAGCTCTTTGCGGCGAAGCGCTGCGAAGAGAATGGGACGATCAGATTTGACACCTGATCGTCCCCACCCCTTATGATTTTTGTTCCAATAGCTTCTACGATGGCCCTCCAATATGACTATGTTTAAAACAGAGTGAATAGCTCTGTTTTTTGGTACAATGAGATAAATTGCATAAAAGGACATAGATATGGACAAGGACAATCCGTCTACAGAACAGCCCGAATCACGTGTTAGGTCTTCCATGAAGCGTGCTGTTGACCCTGGCGAACTAGCAGACCTGTTGCCTGTTTCAAGGGTCAAAGTGGGAAGTTTCGGTCGGAGAGCCGAGCCAGAATCGGCTGAAACCAGAACCGAGGAGAAACTGCCCAGAACATTCTACGAAATGCGCCCCGAACCCAATGTAGCAAAAGCCTGGATGTCTCTAGACGGCACTATAGATCTGCGTCTTTCATCATTAAGCACCCATCAAGATGGCTTGGCATATAATCCTGATACTCAGTCCGTTGTTGTTTGCGATGGCATGGGAGGGATCGGCGCTGCAGGCGAAGTAAAAGACAACTTTGCATTTGCACTGGCACATGCCGTAGCAGAACTTGACGATATATCGGCGTTAGCAAGCCCAGATGTAGTTAGCGCCGTCGTAGAGCGAGCCAAGAGTATATTACAGGACGATATGGGTGTAACGGTCGAGGCACAGTCCTCAAGAATTAAGAGCGGGGCGACTGCTGATATGGAATGGGGGTCAACTATTGCTGCCGTTCAGCGTATTGCCGACACGAATCGCTGGCGAGTGGCTACTATTGGGGATAGTAGCGTTGCAATCCTAGATTCAAACGGGCGCATCAAGGAAGGTTTTGGCGAGGCTTTTCAGTTTTTGAAGGCAGGTAAAATAAGCAAAGATGGTTCAGCCGCCGAGGAAGCCTTGGGTTCAAAGGTTGGTATCGATAAAGAAACACTTGGTGGTTATGTACGCTACGAACATCAGGGCAAACATGCTGAGTTTACAGAGATCGAATTAGCCGACGATGAACACCTTGTTGTTGTCTCCGATGCCTACCTTCAAAAAACTCCGCCAAGTACGCTAGAAATAGATGCAGCCAAGACAAGAGATCGGTGGGTGGCCGACAAGCCGCGGTATGGCGATGATACAACCATGGCCATTGTTAAAAATAACACACCTGATCTTCCGCCTAGTCCTACATATTAGTTGCAATAAGGCCCATGATGGCCCCAGCAAATTCATATCAAAAAGACGCAAATACGTCTTTTTGATATGATGATGTCATGAAGCCTAACAAGACCCAGCCAACACAGGTATCAGTCGCTCAATACATTGCCAACATTGCGGATGAGCAGCGTCGTACTGATGCCCAGGAA
>CAYXHD010000053.1:721-972 GCA_964464915.1 uncultured Candidatus Saccharibacteria bacterium | reverse complement strand
TGAGCCACATTACTGGCCAGGATCCGGTAATGTGGGGACCAACTATGGTCGGCTTTGGTTCGTATCACTACACCTACGATAGTGGGCGAGAAGGCGACATGTTCCGGATTGGTTTTGCGGCTCGCGCATCAGAGCTAGTGCTTTATGGCTTAATGGGTGATGATAATGCATTTAGTAAGCTCGGCCCTCATCGACGCGGCAAAAGCTGCCTCTATGTCAAAGTCTTACAAAAGATTGATAAAGACGTGTTA
>CAYXHD010000053.1:303-647 GCA_964464915.1 uncultured Candidatus Saccharibacteria bacterium | reverse complement strand
CGTATACCAGTTTATATTATGGAGAACAAGCATGAGCCAGATTGACACGTACCTTGATGAGCATGCTTCTGCTAGCCAGCGACCACACTTGGAGCATATCCGCCGGCTGGTGCTTGAAGTGGTTCCTGAAGCCACAGAAACCATCGGATACGGTATCCCTACGTTCAAGTATAAAGGTAAGAACCTCATCCATTTTGCAGCATTTAAGCATCACATGAGTATTTTCCCTACCGCCAGTCCAATTGCCGAGCTTAAAGATCAGCTGGCAGCCTTTACGGTGGCCAAAGGCACTATTCAGTTTACTGAAGATAATTTGATTCCTGATGAGCTCATTAAGCAGTTGG
>CAYXHD010000053.1:0-252 GCA_964464915.1 uncultured Candidatus Saccharibacteria bacterium | reverse complement strand
TATGGTGTAGACTTTGCCAACATTAGGCTTAACTACGCCACCTTCCACTAGCTTAGCGAGTGCCGAAAGTTTGGCAGTACTGGTGCGGGTCATTTGGGTAATTGCGGTAACCTCAAGCTCGGCCACCTTGGCTTCATCGGCCTGAGCCGTCATGCTCACGGCAACGCCACCTTTTTTGAGAATGGTTAGCGCCTTAGCAAAGTCTTCGCCGCCAACGGTATCAAATGCCGCGTCGTAATCACTGAAGTTTTG
>CAYXHD010000052.1:0-5148 GCA_964464915.1 uncultured Candidatus Saccharibacteria bacterium | reverse complement strand
AAAATCCTGAAGCCACCAGTATGGACTTGGCTAACTTTGTTAAGGGGCCAGACTTCCCAACCGGAGGCACCATTTATGGCCAAGAGTCGATCCGAACAGCTTATGGTACCGGTAAGGGTGGCGTAGTAGTCCGCGCCAAGGCTGAGATTGTTGAGGACAAGAAAGGTAACTTCCAGATTGTAGTTACCGAGATTCCATACCAGGTTAATAAGTCGACGCTGGTAGAGAAGATTGCTGATCTGCACAAAGAAAAGCGTATTGTAGGTATTGCTGACTTGCGTGATGAGAGTAGCCGTGATGGTATGCGTATTGTCATTGAGCTTAAGAAGGATAGTTACCCAAATAAGATCCTCAACCAGCTGTACAAGCTTACCCCAATGCAGACCACCTTCCACTTTAATATGCTTGCCCTGGTAGACGGTATCCAACCACGCGTCATGAACCTAGAGATGATCCTGCGCGAATACCTTAAGCATCGTCAGGTAGTGGTCCGTCGTCGCACCGAGTTTGAGCTTAAAAAGGCCAAGGATCGTGCCCACATTTTAGAAGGGCTCAAGATTGCACTTGATCATATTGATGAAGTTATTAAGACCATCCGCGCCAGTAAGTCTAGCGACGTGGCTCAGACTGCCCTTATTAAGCAGTTTGGACTGAGTGTTGTGCAAGCCAAGGCTATTCTGGCTATGCAGCTACGAACTCTTACCGGCTTAGAGCGCGAGAAGATTGAGAATGAGCTTGCTGAGCTGATGAAGCTGATTGCTGAGCTGGAAAAGATTTTGTCCAGCGAAGCCGAGATTCTTAAAGTAATTTCTGGCGAGCTAGCCGAGATTAAAGATAAATACGGCGATGAGCGTCGCACTCAGGTTGTTGCTAACGAGCTTGGTAAGTTTAGTGATGAAGAGCTGGTTCCTAATGAGCAGGTCATCGTAACGCTGACCAATGGTAACTATATTAAGCGCATTGCTGCCAACACCTATAAAGCCCAGGGCCGTGGCGGCAAGGGCATTATGGGCATGACCACCAAAGAAGAAGATGTGGTTGAACACCTGGTGCAGACCTTTAATCATGACTACCTGCTATTCTTTACCAACAAAGGTCGCGTATTCCGTCTTAAGAGCTATGAGGTTCCGTCGGCTTCGCGCACCGCTAAGGGGCAGCCAGTTGTTAACTTGCTCCAGCTCCAGCCCGAAGAGCGGGTAACAGCTCTGATTAGTCTGCCAGCCACACTCAATACTGGCTATCTATTCATGGCCACGCGTAATGGTACCGTCAAAAAGACAGCCCTCTCTGACTACGCTAATGTCCGAAGTTCAGGTTTAATTACCATTAAGCTTGATGCAGGCGATGAGCTTGGGTGGGTTAAGTACACCACTGGCACTGACGAGATTGTAATTAGCACGGCGCTGGCTCAGGCCATCCGCTTTAAAGAATCTGATGCTCGCCCAATGGGGCGTGCCACCCGAGGGGTGCGCGGAATCCGCTTACGACCAAACGATATTGTAGTTGGTGTAGATGTGGCTAAGGCCGATACTGAGTTGTTAGTTGTCATGGAGAACGGTTACGGCAAACGAACTAAAATAGCACAGTTCTCGACGCATGCTCGTGGTGGTGTTGGTATTAAGGCTGGCGTGGTGAGCGACAAGACCGGCAAGGTCATTGATGTGCGAGCTATTAACAATGTTTCTGACGATCTTGTAATTGTCAGTGCTCAAGGTCAAGTAATCCGACAGGCAGTTAAAGACATCTCGCTGATAGGTCGCGCTACGCAAGGCGTCCGCATCATGCGCATGAAAGAGGGTGACAAGGTTGCCAGTATTGCACTGGTAAGTGAAGCCGCGCTTGAAGAAGTAGAAGTTAAGGAGTAATACCATGGATTTTAATCCCTATATTGCAATACCGCTGGTAGCTTGGTTCTTGGCGCAATGGATAAAGTTTAGTCTGGCTGCCTTTAAAGACGATTTTAACTTCCGTTATTTGTACGCCTCTGGCGGTATGCCCAGTGTTCACTCTGCCGTAGTAACCTCGTTGTTTGTGACGACTTGGATATTGCAGGGGAGTAAGAGCCCCCTTGCCGGCATTACTGCTATCTTGGCGGCGATTGTAATTTACGACAGCCTGGGCGTACGCCGCAGTACTGGCGAACAGGCCATTGTACTTAACGCCTTGGTGGACGGCTTAGAAGAGCATAAGATAACCTTTAATAATAATGTCACCAAGGTGCGCGAGGTGCTTGGCCATAAGCCTAAAGAGGTCTTTTGGGGTATGGTGCTTGGTGGGCTGGTGGCAGCAGTGGCCAATCTTGAAAAGCTTGATAAGCAAATTGATTTCCTAGCCGCTATCCCTAAGGGTAATGAGCTTTATGGCTACGTTGCGGTGCTAGGCCTGTTGTTTGTGGGTGTTTCTGCAATCATTGTGGCTTACCGTAAGCGCTGGACTAAGACGGAAGGTCAAACCGGTAAACTTTTGGCCTGGCTGACTATTGCAGCCATACTAGGCGGCTTCTTTATCTTGCTGGCCGCTTACGAGGCAGTTGCGGTGCTGGGCTCACGCTGGCCAATTTACGTGTTGTTTGCCCTGCTGGCGGGTATGATATTCTACATGGTACGTAGTCTTAGGCAATTACCAGCTGTGAGTAAAAACGACACGGCAGATAGTAAGGCTCGTTGGTTAGAAAAAAGTAAGAAGAAAAAGCGCAAGAAGTAGTTATCTCATAAAATGTACAAGCAGAATGCCCGCCGACCACCAGGGCCGGTTGGGGCGTTCTGGGGGTCAGCGGGCGAGTCGACCGCGGATGATCTCGGCCATGATCGAAACGAAGTGATCTGGTGCGAACGGAGCGTGCTGTTGATTCCGGTCGTAAGCCTCGATGAAGTCCCGGACCTCAGATTCATCAAGGGGAATAGATGGTGGACAGCTTTGCCCGGTAGCTCCCGTAAGGTCTGATGCTGGCCCTGTCGGGCTGGTGTCGAGGACAGAAAAAACTGCCTGTCTGAGCTCGCTGAGGTCTTGGCCTAGCCTAATGAGCACACTCTGGGCGTGAGTCTCCTCTCGTTTGACTTGCAGCATCGCCAGCAAAAGGTGTTCGGTACCAATGTGACTGTGACCGAGTTGCAAAGCTTCGCGTCTGCTGAGCTCAAGGTCCTTTTTGGCCATCTCATCGAATGGAACATAACCTGATGGACTGGGGGTGCCACTTACTACGATCTCCAACAGGCTCTCTCGTGCCCCTTCGAGGGTGATGTTGTGAGTTGCCAAGACCTTGCTGGCGACACCTTCGCCCTCGCGGATCATCCCGAGCAGGATATGGCCGGTACCGATGTGGCTGTGGTCAAGCTGGCGAGCCTCTTCTGCCGCTAGCACGACAACGCGTCGGGCGCGATCGGTAAAACGCTGAAACATGGGATGCTCCTGGTGCGATGAGGCCGAGCAGGGTTGCTCAGTCAGATGCACACATTTTATATCTGATAGGCAAACTTTGCAATCAGTTGAGCATTGAAGCATAAGCGCCATTATGGTACGCTAACGGTAACATTTAGGACTTTCTATGCCAAAACGCATTACTAAACCAAAACTTTCAAAACATACCAAGACCTCCATTGCTATGGTGCTGCCCTTGATGGCGCTCACCGTTGCAACGGGTCTGGTATTGGTGGTTTCTAGCTTTGCTGCTGCGGTATACCCCTCCAGCTATATGAATAACCTATACTCTCAGGCGTTTGGTAGGGGGATGGATCCTAGCGGGCTGAGCTACTATAAGACGTACTTCCAGACTAATGGCTGTAGTGGCACTACGTTGTCTAACGCCGCCAAAACGGTATACACCGGGAGCGAATTTGCAAATAAAAGCTACAATGCCGGCGAGATGGTCGATAGGGTTTATGCAGGAGCATTGCAGCGAGCTTCTGATAAGCCGGGTCGTGCCTACTGGGTAGGTAAGCTTAATAGTGGTAGTAGTCGTGCAGCAGTTGCGGCAGGCATTATTAACGGCGGTGCAAGCGAGATTGGCAGAATAGCCAGCTCGGCTTGTGCAGCTCCAGTAGCGCAGCCCACACCAACTCCCGCACCAACCCAGCCTAAGCCCACACCAGCACCGGCAAAGCCTAAGCCAACTAACACTAGTAAACCAACTACCAGCACGCCAGCACCAGCAGCTACGCCAGCAGACACCACTGCTCCAAGCAAACCTGGTGGACTCAAGGCCGAAGTAGACGAGGAAAGTACGGTTGTAAGCTTGACTTGGCAGAAGGCCTCTGACGGCGACGGCGTGGCAACCTACAAGCTTGAGCGATCGACTGACGGCACCAACTGGACCGTGCTCGACGATACCATTACAGAGACCAATTATGATGATCGTACGGTGGTATTCAGCACCACGTACAGCTATAAATTGCGCGCTATCGATGGCTCGGGCAATACCAGTGAGGCTGCGAGCGTAGAAGCTAAAACGGGTGATTTTGACGCTAACGCTAGTGCAACTGATGCCACGGCAATAGCCAGTGAGGATAACGTGGTAATTGCAAGCTTGCCTGCTGGTGCAGTGCCCGAAGATGCTAGCTGTACGGTCGACCTGGATAGTGACAATCTTACTGAGCTTAAAGCAGCAATTGGCACCAAGGCGCAGCGGTTGGCTGGCCCATACCTGGTAAGCTGTAAAGACAGTAATGGCGATGTAGTACCTAGCTTTAGTGAGCCAGTGGTTGTAACGGTTGCTCCACCCAGTGCAGCCACCAAGGGCAATACTAAATTCAAGATATACGTGTACGACATGCAGGCCGAACAATGGAGTCTGGCTAAGAGCACCTACGATAAGAAATCAAAGCTTTACAAGGTTAGCATAGATGGTCCTTCACAGATTGCCTTTACGGGCGAAAAAGCAGCTAATTACTGGCCACTGATCTTTTCTATCCTGATCCCAGCCCTGCTCGTGGGGGGCGGTGCCTTCTGGTATTACAACCGCAAGTTACAAAAACAGCAGTATGCCGACTACATTAAAAAGAAATACTACAACCTGTAGTCAAAAAGTCTTGACGCTTATCTGGTGTATCTGATACACTTAACTAAGTCTTGAAAGCGTGTACGTCTCTTAGCAAAGAGCGACTAAGCAAACGGTCGCTACTTTTGTTTGTACGGCGCGTCAAGAATAGTAAC
>CAYXHD010000051.1:0-5160 GCA_964464915.1 uncultured Candidatus Saccharibacteria bacterium | reverse complement strand
CGGGGTTGTCGGAGACGCCGTGGACTCGGACAACACCCTTGATCTTCTCGATCTTCTTGAGCAGCCAGGCATTGCGCTCGGTGTTGATGCCACCCAGCTTCACAGACAGGCTTGGTTTGGCGTTGATTCCCTTGGGTGTGGGGACGCAGACGAGGGTACGGTTCAGCACGTGAGGACTCCATGGGTTGGTCGGCGTTAACCGATCTGGCGAACGATAGCAGCATTGTACTCCTTTACAACAGATATAGCAAGAAGAGAATAAAACCCGAACATATTAATAGAGTAGGGGAGTTGGGGTTTTGTTCGGGTGGGAGTTTGCAGGATCACTCACTCAAACATAATGCGACACGGCCTGTGGATAACTTTTGTGAAATAGAGGAGTGAGGGAGTGAAATTTCACAAGATTTGTTGTATAAATTTACAACATTTATACGCTCTGCTTAACTACCCTTTTGTTCGGTATTTGTTTACATGAGCTACCTGCATACTGTGCGATTGAGTTATACATTGTATATACAATGTATAACTAACGTTAAAGGGTGCACTACCGTGCTCATCGATGTAGACCAGCTATATATAGTTTATCCCTATACAGAGCCATAATTTAAAGGTATTACCAATCAACTATTGATCAGAATGGCTCGTGTCGCGAAATATACATTGTGCGACACGACTGGTATTCACGGAGAAGTGCTCCACTTACACTCTTCCCCGCTGTTTGAGGCGGATGAGTTTTGTATTTGCTCCTCACTCCACTCTCCCGCCCGACGTTGCTCTGTCTTTTGGTGTACGTATACTACTGTGTTTTTCGTTATCTGCCTACTCGGCTTATGTTCGGGTATGTTCGGTCTAGCTATTGTTTGTTGCGGAAGCTCACTTCTTGGCCAGCCTGGATGAGCCCTGGGTCTACTTTGTGGGTCAAAATGTCGGTTTTTACATCTAATATTTGATCGTCATTTTTTGGTTTGTCGCCTTCAAATGATTTGGCTTTAACAGGTCGATCATCGCGGCGCGGTGCGGGCCTGGCGGGCTTATGTTCAGGGTTCTTAAGTTCGGTTAAGATGTTCGGTTTTTGTTCGTCACGAATCTTTTGGTTGGCTACCTCAGGCGAAGGGTGGTTGTTGCCTACCGGAACCGCTATTTTAGCGTCGCCGTAGAGCTCGTCTCCGGCCCAGCGGCGGATCTCTTCTTCTACTTCTGCCTTGCCGCTCGCAAAGCGCTCACGCGAGAGCTCAATAAGCTTAGGTGTCTGATCATTCTCTGGTTTGGGTAGCATTAAGGTGGTGGCCGAGAATGGAATGGATTTTTGACCATCTATAATCATGCTTACAAAGATGTGCTGGTTATTAAGCGTGGTGATGTCGGCCGGCTCAAATGCGGGCGCAAAGTATGGTCCGACCACGGTGGCGTCGCCAGGACCCACACGGAAGCTTACCATGGTACCAACGTTACCAAAGACCGCATCACGAACTGTCTCTGGCATTTGGCTAATGTACTGGTTGGCTACGGTCAGGTTGAGGCCGTACTTACGAGCTTCACTGAGGATGACGGCAAACGAATCCGTGGCAAAGTTCTGGAACTCATCCACATATAAGTAGAAGGGGCGTCGATCGGCTTCAGGGATGTCGGCACGGCTCATGGCGGCTAGCTGGATCTTGGTCACCAATAGAGCCCCTAAAATAGCAGCGTTGTCTTCCCCTACTTGCCCACGGCTAAGGTTTACAACCAGGATTTTACCCTCGTCCATGATCTGGCGGATGTTAAAGGCGCTGCGGGGCTGGCCAATAATATTACGGACTAATGGGTTAGCCACAAAGGCACCAACTTTATTTAGTACCGGAGCAACAGCCTCGCTGGCAAACTTCTCATTCCAACTCGCAAATTCTGAAACCCAGAAATTTCGCACAACGGGGTCTTTAATGTTGGCAATAACCTTTTTGCGGTAGCCTTTCTCGGTAAGCATGCGGGTAATACCAAGCATGGTGCTGTCTGGTGTGTCCAGGAGTGCCAAGATGGTGTAACGGAGGATATACTCCAGGCGAGGTCCCCATGAGTCCACAAACATGCGCTTCAGCACACCAACGATTTCTGAAGAAATGTGGTTTTTGAGGTTCTCGTCAAAGACCTCCATAGGGTTAAAGGCCATTGGGAACATGGTATCGGTGGGGTTCATGTAGACTACGTCGTTCAGGCGATGTTCTGGCACAAACTTCATCATATCGGTGGCGTAATCACCGTGCGGGTCAATAATGGCAATACCTTGGTCGTGGTAGATGTCATTAAGCGTTAGTAGCTGGAGCAATCCAGACTTCCCTGCCCCGGTTTGACCAATAATGTACATGTGGCGTCCCCTGTCGCGACGCTTAATGCCAAACTTTTGGTTGGCACCGCGGAAATTGGTAAGGCCAAATAACGACACTTCGGTTGGTTCGGTAGTAACCTCGGTCGGTAAGTTTGAAGGTGGTTCGCTGGTCTTGCTGGTGGTCCACACCATGTTAGGTGTCTCTACGCTAGTGTGCGGCAAGTGATATAAGCTGGCCAGCTCTTCAATATTAAGGATGTGTCCCCCATCCATAAAGACGCGAGCCTGGTAGTCGTGCAAAAAGTCTTCATTGTCATGATACTTGCTGGCAGTAAAACCATTCAGGTTGGTGGTATTAAACTGCTTAAAGCCACCAACAATAGCTTGGAGGCGCTGTTTGGCCAGGTCTTGATCTGGCCCCAGGTAGGCAATACGGACCTTAACGCCGTATCCCAATTTAGTGGTTTTTTCTTCAATAGCTTTAATAATGGTACTTTGGCCGGTATCTTCTTTTTTCTCTTCCTTCTTTTCTTCTTTTTTCTTCTCATCCTTGGCTGGGGCAAAGAGCGCATTAAAGAAGGCCTTGAGTACATAGAGCGGGAGTTCTAAGAAAGCATCAAGGATATTGGCAGAGACTGGTTTAGTTTTACCATTCTTAACAGCTTCAATGTAGGCCATTCCCTTCTCTTGCCAGGAGTCATCAATCGGGCGAGCGAGTACTTGGATCCACATCTCACCGCCCAGCTCCTCAATTTTAGCCAGGACTGCTGTAATACCAGCAAGCGGGTCTACTTCAAAGCTCTGAAAGGTCTTAATGGGTAAAACATCTGGCTTGGTCAGATGTAGTTCAGTACCGTACACTACCCTACTGCCAAGCTCTACGTGAGCATAATCGTGTTCTACTTCGCGGATGTGCACCGTTGGGTATTGAGCATAAATCTGGCCCTCAACAAAGTCTTTGAGGTGTTTTGGGGTCCAAACATAAAACTTGATCTGGTTGCCAACCGAGGCAACCTCAAAACTGATGTGCTCTTGGAGCACACCTTCGCGAATAAGATCTGATTTAGGGCGCAAAATACCGTGTAAGCTAGCAAACATTTGCTCGGCCGACAGCTCTTTTTTGTCATTATCTTTAGGCACCTCAATGAGCAGGAGAATATGTTCGGTATCTTCTACCCACTGTGTCTTGCGACGGTTCTGCCAGATAAGATACCCCAAAATAGCTACAATAACTACCCATCCATATAACTTAAATAGGATGAGGCCTAGTAACCCAAAGAGCGCGGTAAGTAGTTCCACCCTCGCCCTTCCTTAAGCTTGTGGTTCTTTTAGTGTGTAGGTGGCCTTAGCAACGCGTACAAACTGATTTTTTTCTTGGAGGTTGAGCACAATAGTAGTGGTTCGTACCTGGCGTTTTACCAGCACGCGCTTAATGATCTCGTCTTTGTGGAGGGGTGCTTCATGCTTAAGAACTTCTGCAATGATGTCAGCGACGGTTCCGGGGGTGTAGCCCCATTCAGAAAGGGCGTAAATACCGCGACCAATCAAGATAAAGCGCTTGTCTTTAATGAGTTCGTTATGAACGGCCTGCACAGTTACGTCACGACGACGGAAGTTGCTGGTCTTAATCTTATCGGCAATCTCGGTAAAGTGTAGTGGCTTACCGTGGGCAACCAAAACCAGATAGGCCTTGTCGCGGATGCTCTTTGGGTTAACCTGTGGCCAGCTCAGTAGGCCCCAGTGTTTTTCTAGGTTAGCAAGCTGCTTGTTGACCTTGGCAAGGCTAGCAAGCTCTTCAGCACTAAGGTTGGTATCGGTGAGTTTTTTGAGTAAGTCTTGCAGGCGGACTGGCTTACCAATCTGGCGTACGGCCTGAGTAATGGCTTTAAGCAATTCGTGAATCTTTTTGGCGTCATATTTGGCGCTAAGAGCTAATACAGCACGAGTGTTGTCATCTTCGTTAACTACCAAAACATCGGGCGCTAAGCTGGCTAAAAACATCACGTAGGCTTGGTCGCCAAATTGATCGGCACCAAGACTATGGGCGACGTCGGCGGCCGGGGCGATGCCACCTTGAGCTTCAATAAGTTCTACTAGGGCAGCGTTGGCAGCTTTAAGCTCACTGTGCTTGCTGGCTGATAGCTTTTGGAGGGTAGATTTTTCAATCTGGCGGACGCGCTCTCGGGTAATATCAAAGGTTTGCCCAATTTTTTCTAGGGTCTGGCGCTTGGCTAAATCAAAACCAAAACGCTTAGCAATAACTTGGCGGTCACGGTCGCGCTTCAGGTCAGCCAAGATGGCCTTGCTGGCAGCACGGTAATCAAATTTAGGTTGGTTGGTCATAGGTCCTCTTAAATCGGTAAATAGTAAGGTTTCTTACCTAAAATTATAAAACATGTGATGTGCAGTGTCAACACTTTTATCAGAAGATTGTCAATTTTATACTGAAATCCCTTATGTTTATTATCCTACTTCCCTACTATAAGTCAATAGATGGGGCCGCGCCTGCGCGTGCTACAGCCTTTAAAAATCACCTATTAACCTTTTGGTTAAGTGTAGGTGTGTTTATTGGCTCTACATAGTCAAGATATGCCTTTTCACCAAACCTTTTGGTTAACACCCAGTTTTTTACGAGGCAAAAGAGAATCCCCGCTTGCAGGTGAGGATCCAGGGTGGATAAAACCGTCTGCAAACGGGGCGTGGTGATCAGAGCGTCCGGGCGCGCTCGATCCCGAGGGGTGTGAGCTTGTAGCTCGTGGACATCATGGCCTCGAGCCCTGGAGCGATGCTGCAGGACGCCAGGGTGACGAGCTGCGGCTTCATGTGCTCGAGGTAGCTCGAGACGCGCGTAGCGTCCA
>CAYXHD010000050.1:0-5166 GCA_964464915.1 uncultured Candidatus Saccharibacteria bacterium | reverse complement strand
GGGGCTTTTCGTAATTTAAAACGCTATTGCTTGTCATATCTTAGGTTAGTTTATATAATCGGCACATCGATTGCGTACCGTATGCAATCTTGTCTGGAGGTTGAATGTCCCGTCGAAGGACTTTCCATGGGTATACCGACGGCCCCTACGGGCCAGAGAAGGATCTCAGACGGCCTTCTGAGCCATCAGATGGTCAGATCAGGAGCTACGTCGGCGTCATCAACGGGCTCAAGGGGCGTAGCGCCATCGATGTCGAGACGGCGCGTCGCTACCGGAACATCTTGCTGGCCAGGGGTGACAAGCGCAGCCCGGAGGCCTGCAGGATCGTCATTGAGGAGCTCGACAAGCTGCTCAAGAAGTCGCCCAGTCCGCGTCGTCATCTGCGGAGACGCGGCTTCAACCGGTGGTACTGGTAGCCACCTCACAGCGGCGGGTGATGCGGACGTAAGGATCCGTAAGCCCACAAGGACCTTGGGAGATTCCCGGGGTCCTCTTTTCGTTGCTGAACGTTGTAATTTTGTGTACAATTAGCATAAGTTCTTTAGTGGAGAGTAATAGGGCAGTTGTGGCACAAAACGTTTCTCGGGTGAAACAGTTTAAAAAAGTTTTATTAATTGTCCCGGTAATCGCTTTGTTACTGGTTGTTTTGGTAGCTCCTGCTCAAGCGGTAGATAATGAACTAATCTACACCGGCACACCCCGGACGTTTGGTAACGTAGATGATGCCGTTAATGGACCGGTTAATTTAGGGTTTACCTTTAATTATTTTGGCACCGATTATACCCAAGGGTATGTGAGTACCAACGGTATTCTTAGTTTTGGTACTAACTCGGCGGCTTATAGTAACAGCTCTACAGGTCTGACTAGCTCGATTCACGCTTTCTGGGACGACCTCATTTTGCAGACCGGTACATCAAATGTGTATACCGCAACTGTTGGTGAGGTTGGCAGCCGCAAGTTTATTACTCAGTGGACAAACATGTACTTCTTTAATACTACTATTACTATGGGGACGTTCCAGGCTATTGTGTATGAAGGATCTAATGATATTCGTATTCAGTATCGTGATTTGCTAGGTGGTGCACGTTCCAACGGCAATAGTGCCACGATTGGTATTAAGAATAATGGCAGCACCTTTTTGATGTACTCAAATAATACCGAGTCAATTACCGAAGGTCAGTCGATTTTGTATAGCTCAAATGGTAGTGGCGGCTATACGGTTGACGACGCCGCCAGTTATGACCCGGTGTACCTGCAGAGCAGCGATGCGCCCGATAGTCCGACGCTGGTAAACCCACAGAATGCCATTACTGGCGCCACAACCACACCGACGTTTGAGTGGTTAGCCGCTAATCAGGCCACGTCATATCAGGTATTAGTTTCGACTAGGAGCGACTTTGCGACTACGGTAGTTAACCAAAGCGGGATTACCGGCACGAGTTATACGCTTGGTAGTGCGTTGAGCTACAATACCACCTATTACTGGCGTGTAGCCGGAGTGAACGCCTCTGGTAATAATTTATCGAGTAGTAGAACATTTACGACATCAGGTTCGCCAAACGTGGCGCCTAATACCCCAGCGTCGATTGCACCAGATGGCTGGAACAATGGAGCTGGTATCGGCAGTGCAGTATTGGCAGCTGGCGGATACGGCTTGAGCTTGAGTGATGATGACTCGGGCGATCAGGTGCGCTACCGAATGCAGATTGCTACTGATAGCGGCTTTAGCGATCTGGTACTCGATTACCGCTCGGCGTTTGGAGCACAAGGAGTAACAAGTTTTAATTTTGGTACGACTGATGGGACCTATTTGACGGGCGCCAGCGACACCGCGCTCGCAGACGGCGATTATTATGTACGTTTTAGAGCCGAGGACGGCGCCAGTGCAAGTAGCGCTTGGTCAGCTATTAGTGGCATTGCCTTTAGCCTAGATGCTACCGCACCAATAATGCCAATTAAGCCCGTTCAGGTTGGTGATGCTACGAGTAGCTCCGTTACCATTGGCTGGGAAGCAGCAACCGATTTAGATTTGGCTCTTGCACCCTATCGCTTGGAATATAGCACGGATCCAACGTTTGCCAGCTACTCGACGGTACTCACCGGCGCAACCAGTAAGACGCTGACCGGCCTTAGCTCCGATCGTAACTATTATGCTCGCCTGGTGGTACTTGATCATGCTGGTAACGCCTCGGAAGCTAGCCCGGTGCTTACAGTGTTTATTCTGGCTGCTACAATACCTACGCCAGCCATTACTACTCCACCGGCTACCAGCACTACACCAGGCACCTCTTTGGTAACTAAGAAAGCAACGAGTTCAACCACTCCGGCCCCGTCAGTTGCCTCAAATCCTACCCCAAGTAGGACTGTTCGTGTGGTGGTGGTTGATAAAGACGGCCAGCCGATTGCTGGCGCTAAGGTTACGTTATACTCCGTACCGCGCGTAGCCTATACTGATAACACAGGAGTTGCCGAGTTTACTGATGTAGAGAGTGGTCAACATACCGCTGTTGTGGAATATAAGAAAATGTCTAGCCAAGCCCAGGTAGAAGTACTCGACGACACCAGTGCAATTGCATCAGAAAATGCGCAGGCTGAAGTACGTATTGAGTTGCCAGTTGAAACGATTGCCGCCGTAAAAGTTGCTAAGAATAGCACAGCGTGGTGGTTATGGCTGGCGTTAGTGGCTATGTTCGTCGTATTTATTCTACTGGCTGCAAAGCGTCGAAGAAAAAAATCTAAATAGTACCGTCTCTACTCGGAATGATGTATACTTATTTATGTAAGTCACTAATATAAAAGGAGTATGTATGAGTACTGTTTATGATCAACTGGCTAGCGAAGCCGATATTGCCACCACCGTTGAGGCCTTAACTAACAATGGCTTTGATGTTAGCGTTTATGATACCAAAGAAGAAGCTAAAGAAGCAGTGGTTGCCATGGCTCCAAAGGGATCAGAGGTGTTTACTGGCACATCGGTGACCTTGGATGATACCGGTAGTGGTGAGGAGCTCAATGGGCCGGACTTTGTATCGCTGCGTGGCAAGATGATGGCGCTGTGGGGTCAAGAAGATAAGAAAAAGGATATGAAGCGTTTGGTAGCTGCGCCCGATGTAATGGTTAATAGTGTGCACGCTATTACTCGTGACGGCAAGTTGCTGATTGCCTCTAATACCGGTAGTCAGTTGCCCAATGATGCCTATGGGGCCGATAAGGTGATATTTGTGGTTGGTGCGCAAAAGCTAGTTACCGATGTAGCAGATGGCATTAAGCGCATTGAAGAACACAGTGTGCCACTGGAGGACGTGCGAGCTCAAGCAGCCTATGGGGTGCATACCAATTTTAGAAAACTCTTGATACTTAATAATGAAGTACCAGGCCGCGTGAGCGTGGTCATCATTAAGGAAAAGCTCGGGTACTAGTTGTCTGACATCACATAATTTGTCAGGTGACCTAGGCAAGGTGTACCATAAGAGTATTAATAAGTGAGGGTCCCATGGATGCATATCAAGTAACTACCGTAAGCACTAACAGTATGAGTGGTGCCGCTTTGGGCTTTTGGCTGGCGCTGTACTTTGTAGCAGTTGCTGTTGCCATTGTGGCAATGTGGAAGCTATTTACCAAGGCTGGAGAAGCCGGCTGGAAGTCGCTTGTCCCCTTTTACAATACCTACACCATGTTTAGGATTGCAGGGCGTAATGGCTGGTGGTTCTTGCTGCTGGGTGTGCCAATCGTGAACTTTGTGCTCTTGGTAGTATTGGCCCTTGATCTGGCTAAGCACTTTGGCAAAAGTTCGTTGTTTGCCATCTTTGGCCTGCTGATTTTCCCCGTTGTTGGTTACCTGATGTTGGCCTTTGGAGATGCCAAATACGTTGGCCCAAAACACGCCTAGTATCCATTTTGTATGTTTCGGCAATGTGTACAGAAGTCGCATTGCCGAAATGTATGCTAAGCAGCTTTTTGGCGATGCCGTACGGGTATCGTCCAGTGGTGTGTTTGCTGCCAAATATCCAGTAGACCTCATTGGACCATGGGCGCAAAAGATCATTGATTTTGCTGGGCTTGATACATCGTTAAGCCCGGTGCGCACCCAAACCACCCAGGCGCTGCTGGATAGTGCCGATCTTGTTGTGTTTATGAACACCACCGTGCTTAAAAAGGCGCAACGTCACTTTGCGGTCAACACTGACAAATCGCTTGTCTGGCACGTGCGCGACCGTGAAGAATGGTTTGATTTTATAAGCAAAGATCCTGCTCAGGCTCGCCCCACCAGAGCCTATCGGCAGCGACTCACCTGGAATATGATTAAGCGCCGGGTTGACGCTCTGCACGCTTCAATTATGCGTACCGGCTGGGTAGATGTTGTAGACCAAGATAATCAGTTGCGAGGGTATCGGCTGCCGCTAGAACTGGTCAATGCTCGCCCCACACTCTGGCACCGAGGCTGCCACGCCATTATTACTACTCCTCATGGTCAGGCGTTGATACAGAAACGCTCAGCCAATATAGTAACGTCGCCTAACGGGCTGGATGTGTCTGTTGGAGGCGTGGTAGATTACGGCGAGCAACCTGAGGCCGCAATGATCCGAGAGATCCAAGAAGAGCTTGGCCTTACGGTCAAGAAGGCTGATCTGCGGAATGTTGGCACCTACGCCTGGCGCCATCGTACAAGTTGTTCGCATATTGCCAGCTATCAGATCAATGTAAACCTTACGCCCGAGCAGTTAGTAATAGATACCCAGGAAGTGGCCTGGGCCAAACTAATTTCTATGGCTAAGCTACGCAAACTGGTGCGCAGTGGGCGCTTACGAGGCTATGGCTCGCTCGCCCATGGTAAGCGCTACTATCGCTGGCTTGTTGCAACATTATCAGATTAGGGTAAGGGGTGTATAATTTACCTATAATTAAAGGGTAATATATGAACTTCTTCTCGGCAGCATATTGGCTGGTAGCATCATTAATTTGGCTGGCAATTGCTTTTTGGCCAGCACGCGTGGCAGCTCGTAAGGGTCATAGCTTCTTTGGATTCTTCATCCTAAGCTTGTTCTTCTTCCCGCTTTCACTGCTGATCGCTTACCTCATTTCACCATCTAACAACGTTAAGGAGTAGTCATGGCCAGCCAAGTAAAAAAGAAGCAACAACCAAGTGATGCCACATTGGTTTCAATT
>CAYXHD010000049.1:0-5185 GCA_964464915.1 uncultured Candidatus Saccharibacteria bacterium | reverse complement strand
GGCTTTGGGACTTATTAAGGCCGACTTGCAGGCCATGAAGGATGCTATTGATCGTAGCGGTCAGCAGACTCAAGCCAGTGTCTTTAAGCAGATGAGCGAGAGCAGCAAGATTATTACCGATGTCACAAATCGCCTGGCTAAGCTGGATGAGACTAATAGGCGAGTAGTTGATGTGGCCGATGAACTCAAAACGTTGCAAAATGTACTACAAAACCCTAAACAGCGCGGTGTGTTAGGTGAGTATTACCTCGAGAGTGTTTTAGACAACGTTATGGCGCCTGATCAGTATCAACTGCAGTATGAGTTTAAGAATGGTGAGAAAGTTGATGCCGTGATTTTTTTACAACAGGGTAAAATATTGCCTATTGACAGCAAATTCAGCCTTGAGAACTACAATCGTTTGCGTGAGAGTAAGGTAAAAGGGGATAATGAGGCCCTCGTAAAGCTCTTTAAGCAAGATCTTAAGAACCGTATTGATGAAACTGCTAAGTATATCCGTCCAGACGAGAACACCATGGATTTTGCCTTTATGTTTATCCCAAGTGAAGCAATCTATTATGATCTATTAATTAATCAGGTGGGTACTACTGGTACCAGTGCTCGTGATCTTATTGAGTATGCCTTCCGTGATAAGCATGTGATTATTGTGAGTCCTACCTCGTTTATGGCCTATCTCCAGACCGTATTACAAGGTTTGCGTAGCCTCAAGATAGAAGAGCAGGCCAAAGAGATTCAAAAACGCGTTGGCCAACTGGGGCAACACCTGGCCGCTTACGACACCTACTTTAGTAAGGTAGGGAACTCCTTATCGACAACCGTAAATCATTACAACACCGCTCATAAAGAGCTGGGTAAGATTGATAAAGATGTGATGCGCATAGCTGGCACGACCCCAGCAATTGAGCCACTATTGGTTGATAAGCCGAGCACGGACGAGTAAGATAGAACTATGAATGCAAAACGAATTATCTCTGGTGTAAAGCCAACCGGTAGTCTGCATCTGGGCAACTATCTGGGGGCGATGCGCCATTGGGCTCCTTTACAGGAGCAGGGCACGGCACACTACTTTATTGCCGATCTGCACGCGCTTAACGGACGACCAGATCCAGAAGAGTTAACCAGTCAGACGCTGGATATGGCGGCTTGGTTGATGGCGTGCGGCATTAATCCCCGCAAGTCTGTGTTGTTCTGTGAGAGCCAGGTGCCAGCGCATGGGCAACTGCAGACTATCCTTAACAACTACGTTACCATGGGTGAGCTGAGTCGCATGACGCAGTTTAAGGATAAGAGCGGTAAAGTTGGGGCCGAAGGTCAGGTAGATGGTTTGTTCCAGTATCCAGTGCTGATGACAGCCGATATCCTGCTGTACGACATTGACCTGGTGCCTGTTGGGGATGATCAGCGTCAGCATGTTGAGCTGGCGCGTGATATCGCCAATCGTTTTAACAACGCCCATGGCGATACCTTTACGGTACCAGCCGCTCAGATCGTTAAGGAGTCGGCTCGAGTTATGAACCTTCAGGATCCAGCCCGCAAAATGAGCAAGAGTGATGCTGATAACGGTGGTTGCATCTATCTGCTGGATACTGAGGCTGAGATCCGCTCTAAGATCAAGAAGGCAGTTACAGATTCAGGTAGCACTGTCGAGGCTGCAGCCGACCGACCAGCAATTAGCAACTTGATTCAGATATATGCTGCAGTTACTGAAACGAGTGTTGAGGATGTTGAAGCTCGGTTTGCAGGTAAGGGTTATGGCGACTTTAAGTCTGCACTGGCCGATGTTGTGGTAGTTAAGGTAATGGAGCTTCAGGGGCGCTTCCAGGAGCTGCGAAGTGATGAGACAAATCTTAAGAAGGTGCTGGACGCTGGTGCTGAGCAGGCACGTGAGGTATCCGAAGCTAAACTGAGTGAAGTGAAGGGGCGAGTCGGGCTACTTTAGCCGGCGATACGCCTCAAATAAAACAGGGTGTTAACCATTTGGTTAATGGTGCATCCTGTTTTTGGCTTTGCAAAAATAATAAATACATATTTACTAAACCTTTTAGTTAACAGGTGTGCTTTGGGGGAAGGGGGTACGGGGTATAACGACATTATTGTTGTGGAAAATACCTACAATTTTAGTAGCTATATGAGGTATACGTTGAAAAAATTACAACATAAAAATACTCAAAACTCATTGACATAGCCATAACCGGTATGCTATGCTTTCTGTGTAGTCGAAACAAGCAGCTTAACAACAGAATAGTCCCTCTCCCGCAAGCTCCGACTTTCCAAGTCCGTGTCCGAATGTCCGACGTCCGTCGCACCTTGTCCAGTCCGAGTCCGTTGTTCTTTCACCGTCCGAGTTCTCGTCAGAGCACCCATTGCCGTACGGTAGGGCAAGTCCCGCTTAGAATTATCCCCCTTAATTCTAAGCCGGGCTCGTCCTACGGTACATCCAATCTGGTTGGTAGGGATGTGGTCACAAAAATGCACCTCCTCTTGTGATCTACATCTCTACCAGCTAGGCCATACTCGCGATTTATCATTAATAGCGTGGCATGGTGGGTAGACACCTTCGACCTTTACGGCTTTCTTTCTGCTGTAGGGGTAGTACCTGCGGGCCGACAAGCGCCAATGTAACAAACAATTTGGGTGGATTCGCCGGCCCGCAACTTCTTTTCTTAGTCCATTTTTTATACCTTTCTCGAAGAGACCATAGCCAATGGTCTTTTTTTATTGCTGGAAAAAAGAAGAATATTTTGACATAATAGAGAGAGAAAGTGTTGAGGTGTTATGACATTGCAGGGAGTTAGCAGAGCCAGTGCGGCGTTAATCTGTGTCGGTCTGGTGACCGCTCTGTTTTTGAGTATGCTCATGACTAACCCTACAGGCCTGGGGCCTACCGGTGTAACTCTATGGTTTATTGGGTTTTGGGTGGTTCTTTCTAGCTGCTTGGCACTTGCTAAGTATGAGCTTGTTGCGCGTTTTGGTAGAGAAAGCACCAAGCTGAACCGTCATAAGATGGTGGTTAGTAGCATACGACACGGGGCCCTGGTTGGCGCAGGTCTTACTATCTTATTAGCGCTGAGTAGTTTACAACAATTGGATGTGCGTGATATTGGGTTGGTGGCAGTGCTGCTGGTGCTGATTGAGTTTTTTGCAAGGACTAGGTCATGAGCTTAGATTATAAAAAGACAGTACAACAGATACAGGTTGCAAAAAGTCTTGAGGCGCTTGAGGAGTTGCGGGTTAAGCACCTGGGGCGCAAGAGTCAGTTGCTGGCTGAGTTGGCGGGCATTGGGAAATTGCCACCAGAGCAGCGCGGCGCAGCTGGACAGGCATTAAATCAGGCAAAACGTGCTATTGAGGCTGCTTTAACGGAACAAAAGCAAAGGTTAGAAGGGGAGTTGCTTGAGGCGGCGGCAGTTAGTGAGGCAATTGATGTAACACTGCCCACCACCCCTATGTATGGCCATGCCCACCCGGCCCTTCAGGTTATCGATGATATTGTGCGAACCTTTGTGCAAATGGGCTATACCGTTACCGATGGCCCGGAAGTTGAAGATGAGTGGCATAATTTTGAGGCACTTAATATTCCGGCCGGACACCCTGCCCGAGATATGCAGGACACCTTTTACCTGGAGGGCGGGAACTTGCCGCGGACCCATACATCTGGCATGCAAATACGATTTATGGAAGATAATCAGCCGCCAATTCGTATTATTTGCCCCGGCAAGGTGTATCGCAATGAAGATGAAGATGCCCGCCATAGCTGGATCTTTTATCAGATTGAAGGGTTGGTGGTTGATAAAGGAATATCACTAGCTGATCTTAAAGGTACGCTTTTAGCGATGGCCCAGGGCGTGTTAGGTAAAGACGCGCAAATTCGCTTGCGTCCTAATTATTTCCCATATACGGAACCTTCGGTAGAAATGGATGCGACGTGCATAATGTGCAAAGGTTCTGGCTGTGATGTATGCAGTCAGACTGGCTGGCTAGAAATGGGCGGCGCCGGTATGGTGCATCCGCAGGTCTTGCGTAATGTTGGCCTGGACCCAGAAGTCTATAGTGGCTTTGCGTTTGGATTTGGGCCAGAGCGTTTGGCGATGATTAAATATCAAATGCCGGACGTCCGCGAGTTCTGGCGACCAAATATGAAGTTTTTGGAGCAATTTTAATGAAGCTTTCAAAACGACACCTCAATACTTATTTGACTAAAGACTACTCAACAGCCGAACTCACGGCTGCGATTGAAAAATCTGGCATTGAGCTAGAAGGTGTGTACTCACCAGAGCCACTGAACACAAAAATTATGGTAGGGCTGACTAAAAAAGTTGTACAGCATCCTAATGCCGATAAGCTCCGACTCGTTTTGGTAGATGTTGGTGCTGAAGCCAACCTGCACATTGTTTGTGGCGCCCCTAATGTTCAGGAAGACATAAAAGTTGCGGTTGCTACGGTTGGGTCTGTGCTGCCCGATGGCATGGAGATACGAGAGGCTAGGTTGCGCGGTGAGTTAAGTCAGGGTATGTTGTGTAGCGAGTCAGAACTGGGCTGGAGTGATGATCATGCCGGAATTGTGGTGTTGCCTGAGGATTATCAGGTTGGAGCATCATTGTGCGACATAGCTCCTGTTGATGATATCGTGGATATTAAGTCGGCCGCAAATAGGTCTGATTTGCAGAGTTATGAGGGCGTGGCCCGGGAAATCGCCGCTCAGCTAGGGGTGGAGCTTGTTTTGCCAAAACCCGGGAAGGTGGATGTTCCGGCTAACACCAAGCTCGTTAAGAAGTTGCCCAAGGTGGTGCCGGCATACAGCGCAACGCTTATTGAACTGCATAATAAAGACATGGCGTTAACCAAAGAAGCTTTATCTGTTTTGGCGGTGAGCGGTGTTAGGTCAATTAGCCCGGTGGTAGATATAACAAATTATATTTTACTTACGACCGGACAGCCTCTTCATGCTTTTGATGCCGATACGGTAACGTTGCCGCTTGAAGTTCGGTATGCTGCTAAGGGTGAATCTTTGCAGACGCTGGATGGCAAGGTGCGCCAGCTGTCTATTGAGGATCTTGTTATTGCTGATGCCAATGGCCCGGTGGCCTTGGCTGGTGTTATGGGCGGCGCAGGCTCGGAGGTTTCTGCTACCACAAAACGAATTATTTTGGAGTCGGCTACCTTTGCTGCGGCTGATGTCCGCAGG
>CAYXHD010000048.1:4525-5198 GCA_964464915.1 uncultured Candidatus Saccharibacteria bacterium | reverse complement strand
TTAGTAATAGTTGAGAGTCCCGCCAAAGCCCGAACCATCTCGGGTTATTTGGGCAACGATTATATTGTAACCAGTAGTATGGGGCATATCCGCGATCTGCCCAAAAAGGGGATGAGTGTTGATATAGAACACGATTTTGCCCCCAATTATGAAGTAAGTAGTGACAAAAAGAAGATCGTTGCCGAGCTTAAACGCCAAGCCAAAGCCGCCGACACCGTCTGGCTGGCGTCCGATGAAGACCGCGAAGGAGAAGCTATTGCCTGGCACTTGCGTGAAGCCCTGGGGCTCAAAGCCAGCGACACCAAACGTATTGTATTTCATGAGATTACTAAACCCGCCATCTTAGCTGCAATTGAGAATCCTCGCGATATTGATGAAAAGCTGGTTGATGCCCAGCAAGCCCGCCGTATTCTTGATCGTCTGGTTGGCTACGAGCTGAGCCCCGTACTGTGGCGTAAAGTTCGACCCGGCCTGAGCGCTGGCCGCGTGCAAAGTGTTGCCGTTCGGTTAATTGTAGAGCGCGAACGTGAGATCAAAGCCTTTGAGGCCGAAGAAAGCTATAAGCTAACGGCTGATTTTACCACCCAAACTGGCGAGAAACTACCAGCCGAAGGCGCCGATAAGATTAAAAGCAAAGAAGAAGCTCAAAAGCTCCTAGAAGGATTGGCCGGCG
>CAYXHD010000048.1:0-4515 GCA_964464915.1 uncultured Candidatus Saccharibacteria bacterium | reverse complement strand
CGACCTTTAGCGTCGCTGACATTAGCACCAAACCAGCTACTCGTAATCCTGGATTGCCATTTACCACCAGTAGTTTGCAGCAAGAGGCTAGCCGTCGCCTGGGTCTCAGCCCCAAAACGACTATGAGCCTGGCCCAGCGCCTGTATGAAGCTGGACACATAACCTACATGCGTACTGACTCATTAAATCTTAGTCCTGTCGCTTTGGATGCCATGAAGGGCTACATAACCAGTCAATTTGGCGACAACTACTACCAGCCACGCACCTTTAAGACCAAGAAAGCCGGCGCCCAAGAGGCTCACGAAGCCATTAGGCCAACTGACGTCACCAAAAGTGAAGCTGGTGCCGATGAACTGCAGCGCAAACTCTACCGACTCATTTGGTCGCGCACTATGTCGACCCAAATGGTCCCAGCTAAGCTCGAGAAAACGATTGTTAGCATTGAAGCCAATAAACCCAAGACGCTCTTTAAAGCCGAGGGCGAGGTTCTGATTTTTGACGGCTTCCTTAAAGTTATGGGTCGCAGCGACCAAGACAGTATTGTTCCGTCTACAACGGTGGGGGACGTGCTTGGTTCAGAACAAATCCTGGCCACTCAGACCTTTAGCCGCGGCAAGGGGCGATATAGCGAAGCAGCTCTCGTCAAAGCATTAGAAGATCTGGGCATTGGCCGACCAAGTACCTACGCACCAACTATTAGCACTATTCAGGCCCGTGAATACGTTGAAAAACGCGAAGTAGAGGGGGTGGAGCGCAAAACCACCGTACTTACCCTTAAAGACGGGGCTATTTCAGAAGAGGTGATCACCTCTATAACTGGAGCCGATAAAGGCAAGCTGGTACCAACGGCTGCTGCCGATGTGGTAACCGACTTTTTAGTAAAACACTTCCCCGAGGTCATTGATTACGACTTTACGGCCAAAGTAGAAGCCGACTTTGATACCATTGCCGAAGGCAAAAAGACTTGGGTCAAGGTACTCAAGGACTTTTATGATCCCTTCCACAAAGACGTGGTTGCCGCGGCCGATGTTGACCGTAGCGAAGTTGCCCAGGCCCGCCAGATTGGCACCGACCCTAAAAGCGGCCGCCCAATATTTTCTCGCTTTGGTCGTTTTGGGCCAATGCTACAAATTGGTCAAGCCAGCGATGAAGTTAAGCCGGTGTTTGCGCCTATGCCAGCCGGCACCACCATCGACAACGTAACATTAGAACAGGCTCTTAAGATGTTCCAGCTCCCGCGCGTGGTAGGCACCACTGATGCCGGCGAAGAGATTAAGGCCAACATTGGCCGCTTTGTACCATACGTGCAAATTGGCACAACCTATGTAAGCATTAAGGGCGAAGATCCTCATACTATTGATGAAGCCACCGCCCGCAAACTCATTGCCGAGAAGCGCGCTGCCGATGCTGCCAAGAATATCCAGACCTTTGAAAAAGAGGGGATTAAAGTACTTAATGGCCGCTATGGCCCCTATATTACTGACGGCACTAAGAACGCCAAGATTCCTAAAGATAAAGAACCAGCTAAACTGACTCTAGAAGAGTGCCAGGCAATCTTAGCCGCCACACCAGACAAAAAGAAGGTTGCTCGTAAAGCACCCGCCAAAAAGAAAGCGCCAGCAAAAAAGAAGCCATCCGCAAAGAAGAAGAAGTAAGCCATGGAGAGATTTAGTGCCTATCTGCGAGCAATTGGCGAAGACCTACTGACGCTTGCTAATAAAATTGGGCGGCACTTGCGCGTACGTAACTTTGCCAAGATTGCCTTTTTTAGTCTGGTTGCCCTCGGTGTGGCCGCTTTAGCAATGGCTGGAGTTTTTTATGCCACCACCTTAGCCCTGCATGGCAAAGACATTGAGAATCCCACCGTACTCCTTAATAACAAAACAACCGGCATTACCATTACCGATCGCAACAATGTGATGCTCTACCAAAGTAGCGATTCTTCTAACCGCACCATTATTACCTATGACAAAATACCAGAAAAGATGATCTACGCTACCCTGGCAGCTGAAGATCCGGACTTTTTTAAGCACTCCGGCGTTTCTTGGCGTGGCATGAGCCGAGCTTTATATAAAAATGCCACGGCTGGTGCTACCAAAGAGGGTGGATCAACCATTACCCAGCAGCTCGTTAAGAGTACCGTACTAGAGCCAACCCGCAGTCTATTGCGCAAAGGCCAAGAGATTGTACTGGCCACCGAGCTAGAGCGCCGCTATAGCAAACAAGAGATTATGGGTATGTATCTTAATGGTATTTACTATGGTGGCAGCGCCTACGGCATTGATCAGGCTTCTAGGCAATACTTTGGCAAGCCCGCAAGCGACCTAACCATTGGCGAGGCAGCACTTTTGGCCGGCCTGCCACTGGGTCCAAGCCGTTTTGATCCAATAGCCAACAGAACAGCCTCGTTTGAGCGTCGCGACTATATCCTTAATAAGATGCGCGACAACGACTATATTACCGATGACCAGCTCAAAGCCGCCAAGGCCGAAGACACCACCATCCAGCCCCGTAGTCGCGACATTAAAGCACCACACTTTGTCTTTTATATTCTGAATCAGCTGCGAGCCCTGTATGGTGATGACCTAGTAGACCACGGCGGACTTACGGTAAAAACTACGCTCGACATCACCAAGCAAGACGAGGCGCAGCGCATTGTCAGCCAGCAAGTTGCCGCCCTAGCCAGTAGGCAAGTTAGCAACGGGGCACTGGTCTCAACCAACCCAACCACCGGTGACATTCTAGCCATGGTTGGTAGTATTGATTATTACAATCCGCAATTTGGCACCGTTAATGTTACTACCTCGCAGCGTCAGCCGGGATCCAGCTTTAAACCAATCGTCTATCTAGCCGCCCTGCAAAAAGGCTGGACCGACAAGACCGAAGTAGAGGATGCTCCAATGAGTCTACCACAACCTGGCGGCAAACCCTATGTACCACAGAACTACGATCTTAAATTCCGCGGTAAAGTAACCCTACGTCGAGCTTTGGCCAACTCACTGAACATTCCAGCCATTAAAGTGATGCAGTTTGTGGGCCTACCAGCAGCGCTCGACCAAGCCTATAAACTTGGTATCACTACCCTCCAGCAGCCCGAACGGTACGGGGTAAGCTTAGTGCTGGGCGGGGGAGAAGTAACCATGGTCGACATGGCAGCAGTATATGGCACCTTTGCGCGCGGCGGACTTAAATCGCAACCACGAGCCATCCTAGAGGTGCGCGACCGTTACAACAAAGACATCACCATCCCAAGTCCACCACCAATTGAGCGTGTTGCTGACGCCGCAGCTGTGGCCACACTCTCCAGTATGCTCAATGACAACGCTACCCGCAGCGAGATTTTTGGAGCTAGCTCGCCACTGGTAACCTCGCAACCCACCTCAGTTAAAACCGGTACCACTAACGACTTTCGCGATAACTGGACGGCCGGCTACAGCAACGACACCGTCACTATTGTATGGGTAGGCAATAACGATAATAGTCGTATGGGTAACGGGGTAGACGGCATCACCGGTGCTGCTCCGATCTGGAATAAATATATGGAATACACCTTTACGCAAAAGTAGCTTTGTTATACAGTAAGTCCACGCATTCGCACATCGAAAGAAGCAAATCGTGAACCTTTTCATTCCCATCGTTATCGTCATTGGGATCATCCTTCTAGCAGGAATGATCAAATCGTGCTGGAATGAGTCTGAAAGGATCAGCCAGCAAGACGAGATCAGAAGGAAGATCAATCGCTACATCATGGATGCCAAGGCGGGCGACCTCCAGGCTATGGACCGCATGCGACGCGACTTCACGCCGGAACAACTTGAGCCGCACGAGGATTACATCGCCCAGCGCGAAGTCGTCATCGCCGAAGAGCGCACCAAGCAGCAAGCAGCAGCCGAGAACCTGCTTGCTCGGCATCGTAAATTCCTCGCAGAGGAGGATCCGTATGTGCAGCTGGACTTGGGTATCAGCTTGCTGGCGGACTACAACAACTCACTGGAGCGAAACCGTTGGAGCATGGCCTATGGCACCGACTTTGTAGAACAGTTCCTGCCTGAGTACGACAGTGCCAAAGCACTTCTGAACACTCGAGCCCAGGAACTGCATGTCCAACTTCTCGCGGCAGCCGATGCCGAAGATGATGCTTTGGCGTACAGCAAGCTGAAGCAGCTGCTCAAAGACTGTGAGGGCAGATTCTATCTGACGACCCTGGAGTATCCGCCAAACTGGGAGGAGCTCGTCGCTACGTATGAGCTGAACCCCTCGGTTGTTGACTTCCACATCAACGCCGACCGGGGCACCATCTACCACAGAGTGGCCAGTGAGCGCGGGCTGCTCCGCATACTCGCCGTGCAGGCCCTGCAGGAAGACGACATGGTTCAGGCAAAGATCATCATGGCCCTATGGAACACTGGCAGGTTCGATGGTCAACTTGAAGAAGACATCCGAACACGACTAGCCGACCTCATCGTCCGCCACAACACCAACCAACTCACCTGAACCCCGTTTGCGGGGCGGTAC
>CAYXHD010000047.1:0-5218 GCA_964464915.1 uncultured Candidatus Saccharibacteria bacterium | reverse complement strand
AAGAGCGCCTAGTAGAAGAACAAAACAACTTTGTAGCACTAACTACCCATTACCTCCATACCCCCTTGACGGTAATGGAAGGAGAGATAGCTTTGATGATCAAGGCAGGAACTCTCAGTGAGTCTGAGGCCACAAAGCTCAGGGCAACATTGGCGGGCTTAAGTGCTGAGGCCGAATTAACCCTGGCTCAAGATGAGCAGATAGATGTCTAGACAAAAGCCCGCCATTCTCTCCAATAGAATCTGGTATACCTTTGCGAAGAGCTTTGCGCAGTACTCGACGATTTTGTTGCTCCTGATTGCTCAAATGGCCGGCGTGCTGGTTTTTTCGGGCACAGCTCGAGCCTATGCGCCAGATGAGTTTGTTACTACCTGGAAGACCGACAATCCTGGTAGCTCTGGGAGTAATCAAATTACCATATTGAGAACAGGCAGTGGCTATAACTACTCGGTAGACTGGGGAGACGGCAACATAACTACCGGCCATACTGGCAATGTAACTCATACGTATCCAGCGCCCGGGACGTATACAGTTAAGATTACTGGAGCATTCCCTCACTTTACCGCAGGCGGAGACGCGCAGAAGCTCCTAACCGTTGAGCAGTGGGGATCCAATCAATGGAGTTCAATGGAGGAGTCTTTTAGAGGTGCCTCAAACCTGACGATCCCGGCTGTTGATGCTCCAAATCTATCAATTGTAACAAACATGTATGGTACTTTTGCTGAAGCGAGTTCATTAAACTCAGATATCAATCATTGGGATGTTAGCAACGTAATCATTATGGGCGCACTTTTTTACCAAGCCACATCCTTTAACCAGCCACTCGATGGATGGAATGTAAGTAACGTCACCTATATGGCCGGCATGTTCAATGGCGCAAGTTCGTTCAACAAGCCGCTTAGTTCCTGGGATGTCAGTAGTGTGACCGATATGAGCAATATGTTCGATAACGCAGATTCGTTTAACGCAGACATCTCTAGCTGGAATATGAGTAACGTTACAAATATACGAGGAATGTTCTTGAGTGCCAACTCCTTTAATCAGCCTCTCAATGCCTGGGATACAAGTAGCGTTACACAGATGTTTGATACTTTTCACGGCGCCATATCATTTAACCAGCCACTTAACGGCTGGGATACCTCAAATGTTGTAAGCATGTCACAGATGTTCAGGTTTGCCACATCATTTAACCAGCCACTTACTAGTTGGGATGTTTCAGGCGTTAACAATATGCAGAGTATGTTTTTTGGCGCCTCGGCATTTAATAGATCTTTAGCATCTTGGGATTTGTCAGGGCTTAGTCCTGGCTACCCTTCTGCAGTAGGCATGCTTACTAATTCAGGTATTTCTAGGCAAAACTATGATGCCACGCTTATGGGTTGGGCAGGAAAACCGCAAACAACCGGCGTATTGTTTGACGCACCGACCACAGTATATTGTAGCAGTGTAAGCGCCAGACAGTATTTAATCACAAATTATGGATGGACCATAACAGATGGGGGTGAAGACTGTTTATCTTACGAGGATCCAGACGAGCCAGATGTTCCCGATGGTCCGGTTACTAATGATGAGCCAGTTGACGATTACTTGCCAGAACAGCCCATTGATGATCTACCACCTGACGAGCCGGGCATTGACGAGCCAGTAGAAGAGGGTCCAGACATAAGTGAGGTTCAGCAGGATGTGCCAGTGGCAACAACACCACCACCAAACGTTAGTGCTATTGCCTCGCCATCTGATCCTGTTGCCCAGACCAATAGTCTGTTTGCGCTAGCTAAGCGCATACCCGAACCGGTTGCCATTGGCTTCCCCTGGCTGCTACTGGCTCTTGCGCTCATCTTGGTGTCCATCCAGTACTACCAGGTACATAGCGAGTCAGTTGTCACCAAAAAGATGCAAGCAGCCGTAGCCAACCAAGAGCGCCTAGTAGAAGAACAAAACAACTTTGTAGCACTAACTACCCATTACCTTCATACCCCCTTGACGGTAATGGAAGGAGAGATTACGCTTATGGTAAAGGCTGGTACCCTCACCGAAGCTGAGGCCACAAAGCTCAAAGCAACCTTAACGAGTCTCAATGCTGAGGCCGAATTAACCCTGGCTCAGGAGGAGCAACATGAACTCAACCGCTAATACTCCCATAAGTCAACTCTATATCAGAGCCGCTACGGTGTTGGCAGTGATGGTGAGCTTGGGCTTTAGTTGGCTGGTAATTGTGGCCGGGGCACTTGAGCCCAATGTTGTTACCATGATTATACAGGCCGTAGTAGTGGCTATTGTAGCATCATTGCTATGGGTGGTTGTCCGTCGCTTTCGCCGTACTCGCCAGGAGTTGCAGCTAACACGCGAAAACGCCGAAAAGCAGGCAGTACTGTTGCGCAAGCGGTCGGCGTTTATGTATAACGCCAGTAGTAGGTTAAGTTCTAAGTTGGCAGCGTTTGAGGCAGCCACCGTGAGCTTGGATCCAAGCGATAAGAACGCTGCGCCACTACTCAAAAAAACTGCCGAGTTACGTGATCTACTCAATAAGCTCGAAACTATCGGTAAGCTTGAGGCTAATATGGCGCTTTCAAGCACCGTTACGGTGGATGCAACCCAATTGTTGGATGAGGCCGCCGCGCAGTACCAGCCAAACTTTGAAGCAGTCGGTGCGCGATTGCAGCTTATCACCCAACAACAGGTCATGGTGGATGGTGATGCCGGGATGCTTCATGAAGTATTTGTGGCCGTTATTGATAATGCTGCAAAGTTTATGCCTCCACAGGGCGGGTTGCTAGATATTAGTACTAGTGTACGGCGCGGTAAGTTGCATATCACCTTTACCGATAACGGCCCGGGTATTGCTGCCGACAAGCTGGCTGAGTTGTTCCAGCCGTTCTCGCGCGTAGATGGTGTTATGGCTTTTAATCGCCAGGGGCACGGCCTCAGTTTATACATCAGTAGGCTGTGCGTAGAAATTATGGGCGGCCAGATTACGCTTAACTCACAAGAGGGAAGCGGTACAACAGTTGCCATCCAATTGCCGCTCGCAAAATAATTAAACAAAAGACCCCGCTAACCACTATATGCCACTTGGCAGGGTATTGTTGTTTTTGTTACAATATAAGGAGACAAAGACTAAATTAGAGGTGAGCAACTTTGAACAAAGGGCCATTTAAACAGACAAAAATCCTAGCCAGCCTAGGACCAGCCAGCGACGACCCAATGATTGTTGAGAAGCTTATTAGTAGCGGCGCAAACGGTGTACGTCTTAATTTTTCACACGGCAGTCACGAGGAGCAGGGTCGTCGCATTGTTTGGGCGCGTGCGGCCAGTAAAAAACTTAATAAGCCGGTGGCAATTGTTGCCGACTTGCAGGGCCCTAAGATACGGCTCGGTGATTTGCCGCCGGATGGTGTCGAGCTCAAGTTTGGCCATGACGTGCGCTTTGCCTACCGAGCCGATTACGAGGCTACCGGCATCTTGCCTATCCAATACGACTTTAGTAAGAACATTAAAGTTGGTGAAATTATTTTCTTGTGGGACGGCAAGCTGCAGGCTAAAGTTACCGGGGTGCGCGCTGGCGTAATTACGGCTCAGGTTTTGGTTGGTGGCCGTTTAACCAGCCGAAAGGGTATTAATTTGCCGGATACCGACCTGGGTGGCGATATTATTACCACTAAAGACTTGGCCGATGTTAAGTATGCCGCTAGTCAAAACTGTGATTACGTGGCTTTAAGCTTTGTGCAGCGAGCGGCCGATATTATCCGCCTGCGTAAGTATTTAAAAAAACTTGGTACCGATATGCAGATTATTGCCAAGGTTGAAACACCTATGGCGCTCAAGTATATTGACGAGATTATCCAGGCTGCCGATGGAGTAATGGTGGCCCGCGGCGACTTGGCGATTGAAGCCGGGGCAGAAGTAGTGCCAATTATGCAGCGTAAAATTACCGGGCTCACCCGCAAGCACCGTAAGTTTGTGATTATTGCCACGCAGATGTTGGCCAGCATGGTTGATGCCCCACAGCCAACTCGCGCCGAGGTAAGTGACGTGGCAACTGCTGCGATAACCGGCGTAGACTGTGTAATGCTCAGCGATGAGACCAATAACGGCAAATACCCCGTGCAGGCCGTAAAGACCATGAAGCGCATCCTGACCTACACAGAAGATAACATGCCACTTAAGGCAGTGTACGCCGAGCAAGAAGGAGTGGCAGAGCGCTCGCCAATATCGGCAGCGGCAGTTTCTTTAAGTCATACCCTCAAAGCAACCATGCTGGTGGCCGAGACTAAGACTGGCGAAACCGCACTTAACTTAAGCGACATGCGCCCAAATGTACCAATTATTGTGGCAACCACTGATCATCGTGTGGCCCAAAAACTGGCGATTGTCTATGGCTGCCGCAGCTATTACATTAAAGATACCAAGTATGCAGCAACCGAGGCGATTAAGCTGGTAGAGCAAGAAAAGCGCCTGGCAAAAGGTCAAAAAGCGGTATTGGTGTATGGCTACAATCATGAGTATGGCAGTATGACCGACACCATCCGCGTCTACGAGGCCAGCTAATGGAGCTCAGAGGGCTAGACGCTTTATCGCTCGCCGGTAAAACGGTCTTATTGCGCACCGATTACAATGTGCCACTTAAAGACGGTAAGGTTCATGACGACTTTAGGATCCGAGCCTCGCTACCAACCATTCAGTATCTACTGGACAACAAATGCCGGATTATCATCGTCAGTCACTTGGGGCGACCCAATGGCAAGGTAGTGCCAGAACTAAGCCTGCGCCCAGTGGCACAGCGCCTAACCGATTTGTTGCGTCAAAAGATTAGCTTTACGCAAACCATTGCTGCCGCTCAAAGTTCTGATGCACAGATCGTTATGCTAGAGAATGTGCGCTTTGATGAGCGCGAAGAAGCCAATGATGCAACACTGGCCAAGGAGCTGGCTGGTTTGGCCGAGGTCTATGTAAATGATGCCTTTGCGGTAATTCACCGGGCGCATGCTTCTATTGTTGGGGTCCCAAAATTGTTGCCAAGCGCTGCTGGGTTGTTGGTACAGTCTGAGGTTGCGGCCTTGCATGGGGTGCTCACGAGTCCCGCTAAGCCGTTCTTGGCAGTAGCTGGTGGCGCCAAAGTTGCCGATAAGATCGACTTGCTAGAAAAGCTTATCGCCAAGGCCACCACGCTGTTTGTGGGCGGCGCTATGGCCAATACCTTTTTGGCGAGCCAAGGGAT
>CAYXHD010000046.1:3913-5236 GCA_964464915.1 uncultured Candidatus Saccharibacteria bacterium | reverse complement strand
CGCTCCAAGATCACCAGACCGGTGAGTGACTTGGTGAAGACGTCGAGCTCGTACGGATGGCTTCCGCCTCGTGGGTTGTCCCAGAATGCGTAGCGCCACTTCTGTACGGGGCTTCCGAGATTGGGGAGCCCAACCAGGTACATCGCAACCTCTTCGGTGAGGATCTCATCGGGCAGCTCATCACGCTGCATGGTGCCCTTGCCCTTGATCGTCAGGACGTGCTGAGGGCTGCATCGGGCGTAGGCGAGCTGGCTACGAACCCGAATGGCACCAGGCGCACCAGAAAGAACCTTGCCGGCCCACAAGTCGGGCTCGAAGATCCAGGGTGTCTCGTCGCCAATTTGCACGCGTAGTGCAAACTTGTCTTGGCCACGTGTCTTGTAGCGCACCAGATCGTCCTGCAGCCCCTTGCTGTCCAGGTAGACCTGTACGATCTGTGTTGGCTTGGGATTGGGGACGAGCACGTTTACGGGGTCGGTAGTGCCGACATCCAATAGCCATTTGCGTTCGATCTCGGTCATGAGGAACTCCTTGGTTGGTTCGACCTTGGTGGCAGTATAGTACCAGAAAGAGCATTGGTCGTCCAGGTTTGATATGATGGTTTAATGAAGATTAAAGACTTCCGGGAACTGGTTTGGGACTATTATCACGATCATCGGCGCGAGATGCCGTGGCGGGAGGATCCTAATGCGTATTGGGTGGTAGTGAGTGAGGTGATGCTGCAGCAGACCCAAGTAGCCCGTGTGCTGGAGAAGTTCCCGCAGTTTATAGATCGATTTGGGAGTTTTGAGGAGTTGGCGAGCGCTAGTCCAGCTGATGTAATTGCGGCTTGGCAAGGGTTGGGCTATAACCGGCGGGCGCTTAGTCTGCAAAAGTTGGCGCAGGCTATTGATGGTAAATTGCCGAGCGATCCGGCAGAGCTGATTAATCTGCCGGGGATTGGCCCAGGCACGGCTGGTAGTATTGCGGCCTTTGCCTTTGATGCGCCGGTGGTATTTATTGAGACCAACATTCGCCGAGTGTTTATCCATCACTTTTTTGAGGACCAAGAGGGGATTGATGATAAACAGTTATTGTCATTGGTCGAAGAGGCGCTTGATAAAGAGCATCCTCGCGAGTGGTATTATGCCCTCATGGACTATGGAACCTACCTGGCCAAGACCGTTCCCAACCCAAATCGTCGCAGCAAACATCATGTAGTACAGAGTAAGTTTGAAGGGTCAGATCGCCAAATCCGCGGGGCAATTTTGCGTGCACTAATTAAGAAAAAGTTAAGAATTGAAGAGCTTGTTGAACACATTGAGTGCTCAGATTTTGAACGAG
>CAYXHD010000046.1:0-3903 GCA_964464915.1 uncultured Candidatus Saccharibacteria bacterium | reverse complement strand
CGGACTTATAAAAGACGGGCTTATTGAGCAGCATAAAAACCTCTATCAATTGCCGCGCTAATCTGGTATAGTTACCGCAATGAATTTGGACGCTACCCCCATAGTAAGTCCGGCTAACGTATACTCAGCCACCAAAAAATACCCCTTCCACCTTTCGGTAGGGGCGGTTATTCGTCGTGAAGACGGAAAAATCCTGTGCCATTATTTTGATACGCTACCCGATCCACTTGGTCACCATGATGATGTATACATTCTGATGCGCGAGACCGTAGAGTCGGGCGAGAGTATGGAAGAAGCTTTGATCCGCGGAGCCGCCGAGGAGTTTGGGGCTGCTATTAAAGTCGACCATATCCTAGAGGCTAAGATTGATCAGATTCGCAATGATGCTAAAGAGTTTGTGTGGGATAAGACTACGCTGTACTTTGTGTGCAGCCTGATAGAGATTGATGTGCGCGAACGTGATGAGAATGATTTTGAGTCAGATAGTGATGTGCAGTGGCACGATCCAGAGTTCCTTATTGCTCACATGAAAGAACAGGGCAAGCGCACTGGCCGCGGCGATTTAGACGAATCACGTATTTTAGAGCTCATCACAAAATAATAGATAAGTTAAACGCAATAGCGTTATATAAAAGTCATAAACGTGGTTGGACCGGCAGGTCCGCCCACGCCACCTGTGAAGGGTGGGGGATCGGGCCTGCCGGTCAGAACGAGCCGGACCCCCGGCTGCCCGGACCGGCGGGCGGCATGGGCAGAGGTGGGGCCGGCAGAGGTGCAGCTGCCGGAGCCGAGAGCCGACGGTAGAGGTCGGCACGGTTCTCGTGGATGGCCTTCACTTCGTCGTCGTCGTGGAGCAGGAACCAGCCAGCCTGGATGGCCAGCTGCAGCTTCAGCCCGGCGGGCGTCGACGAGGTCGTGCAGTCCAGCATGTAGGCCGAGCTGCCGGTTCCGTCGAGCGAGATGTCGTCGATCGCCAGCAGCTGGTCCGCGAGGTCCGGCTTGCTGGTGAGCACGGCCTTGATGGCCTGGCCCACCAGGTAGGGCTCTTCAAGGTTGCTGGCTCCGGTGTTGGGCTCGTAGGGGTGCAGCTTCAGCGCCTTGATGACGCGCTTGCGCAGCTCCTCCATGAGCGGTCGGTGTGGGGAACGTCGTCCGAGCATGATTGCTCCTGGGTTGACGGGCGTAACGAGAGAATTCTCGAAACTGTCTGTATTATACGTAAATATTATATAAATGTCAATAGAATGTTCGGGTTCTGTTCACATGCTATCTGGCATGGCGTATAATAGACTCATGAACGATGTTGAGGAAATCAAAAACCGCCTCGAGGTGGCCGATGTGGTGGGCAGTTACGTGCAGCTCAAGCAGAGCGGCCGCAACTTAAAGGCGCCGTGTCCGTTCCATCATGAAAAGACGGCCAGCTTTATGGTGAGTCCCGAAAAGGGGATATGGCACTGCTTTGGTTGTAGTGAAGGTGGTGACATCTTTAAGTTTGTTATGAAGATTGAGGGCCTGGATTTTAGAGGCGCACTAGAGCTGTTGGCTAAACGTGCGGGAGTGGAACTTAAGCAAGTTAAAGCTGATGGCGGACAGGCTATGGCTCGAAAACGGGCGCTTGAGGCGCACGAGTGGGCCGTTAAGTACTTTCAGGCTAACTTAATACGAAATAAAACGGCCCTGGATTATGTAGTACAAACGAGGCGACTCGGTAAGCAGATCATCACCGACTTCCAAATTGGCTATGCCCCGGGAAGTTGGGATGGATTGGTGAAGGCCCTTAAGACCAAGGGGTTTAGCGAGGCCGAGCTCGTCCAGGCCGGTTTGGCGGGCCAGCGTACAGGTGGCCGCGGAGTTTTTGACCAATTCCGTGGGCGCGTTATGTTTACCATCTGTGACGCCACCGGCCAGCCCGTGGGCTTTACGGGACGTGTATTGGGTGATGAGTTGCCCAAGTACCTAAACACGCCGCAGACGCTGTTGTACGACAAGAGCCGGGTAGTGTTTGGGCTCCATTTAGCCAAGGAGGCGATCCGTAAGAACGACCGCGTGGTGTTGGTGGAGGGGAATATGGATGTGATTGCTAGTCATCAGGCAGGTGTTAAAGAGGTGGTAGCAGCTAGTGGCACGGCGTTGACGCTTGAGCAGCTCAAAGCCCTCAGCTATCTTTCTAAAAATGTGCTCCTGGCATTTGACGCCGATAGGGCTGGCTTGGCAGCCGCTGAACGAGCTATTCCGCTTGCTCAAAAACTAGGCCTCAACTTATATATTGTAGATCTCAATGATCAAGCTAAAGATGCTGATGAGCTCATCCAAAAAGACCCCAAGCTTTGGAAAGAAGCCCTAGATAACGCCAAAGAGCTGCGCCAATATTGGCTAGACAAGAGCATGCAGCAGTTTAACATCAAGAAGGACCCAACTGGGATAGAAAAGGTGCGGTTTATTGAGCGGATGGCCGCAATTCTGCGGCTGTATGACAATACCACCCAGGCGGTGTTTATTAGTGATATTGCCAAGGCCACGGGGATCGAGGTAGAGACCATGCAGGCCGCTCTGGCCGAAAAGCCGATGACTAATCCATTAAAGTCTCCCGGCAAAACTGCCGTACAAAAAACCAAACGACCGCCCAAGATTGCTGGTCGACCAATGTTGGAAGACGCCATCCTGGGTCTCAATTTGGCTTTCCCCGAAGCTCGTTTGAGCATGGAAGATCTCGACCCAGCTGACTTTGAGAGTGAAGATGCCCAGAAGGTAGTAGCCTATTTGCAAGGGGAAGGGCACGACCAGGTGGCTTCAGATGTCGCTGCGCACTTGCCAGATCTGTCGGACTATGTCAAGATACTTACATTACGGGGTGAAGAACATTATGGTTCGTTCGCGCCTGCAGATCGCAGCTTTGAAGCCTTCATGCTGACTAGACGACTGCAAACATTAGGATCCAAAGTAACCAAGCATCAATTAACGGCTGAATTACAGGCTGCCGAAGCAGCTGGTGATAAGGCTTTGGTTAAAACATTGCTGGCCAAATATCAGTCATTAATAAGTGAGGAATAGCCTGTGCCAAGAGGTGTAAAAAAAACTAAGTCTTCTGCCCCTGTGCATGAGGAAGAAGAACGAGTAGTTAATAGTTATAGTCCAGAAATTGAAGCCCTGATTGCTAAGGGTAAAGAACAGGGTTTTGTAACCCAGCAAGAAGTTATTGCCGCCGTTGGTGACGTAGAAGACGCCGTTGATGAGATCGAGGACATGCATGCGTTACTGCTTGAGAACAAAGTAGAAGTTCTTGAGACCACCGACGACGACTTTGCCGAAGCTGCTGAAGCCGAAGCCGCCAACGTTGAGAGTGATGATTACGTAAAAGACATTGCTGACGACTCGGTGCGTTTGTATCTGCGCGAGATTGGCCGTGTGCCACTTTTGAGCGGTGAAGAAGAAGTTGAGCTGGCCAAGCGCATCATGAATGGTGACAAAGCTGCCAAAGATAAGATGGTGGAAGCCAACCTCCGTTTAGTGGTGAGTATTGCCAAGAAGTATATTGGTCGTGGACTCGATCTGCTAGATCTCATCCAAGAAGGTTCGGCTGGTTTGTTGCGCGCCGTTGAGAAGTTTGATTACACCAAGGGCTTTAAGTTTAGTACCTACGCCACCTGGTGGATCCGTCAGGCCATTACCCGTGCTATTGCCGATCAAGCCCGTACTATTCGTATTCCGGTACACATGGTTGAGACCATTAACAAGCTGATCCGTACCCAACGCCGCCTGGTACAAGAGCTTGGGCGTGAACCATTGCCAGAAGAAATTGCTGCAGAGATGGAGATGGATGTAGAAAAAGTGAACCACATCATCAAGATCAAGCAGGACATTGTGAGCCTTGAGGCTCCAGTGGGCGAAGAAGCCGATAGCACT
>CAYXHD010000045.1:0-5312 GCA_964464915.1 uncultured Candidatus Saccharibacteria bacterium | reverse complement strand
ACCGCCAACACCGCAGGAACACTGTCTACGGCAAAGATAATATCGGTAAGTTCGATCAAAATAATTACCGCGGCCATCATGGTTAGCATACGCTTGCCCTTGATCCTGGTAGTCAGCTGGTGCCCAACAAATTCGTGATGGATGGGCAGTACCTTAGTAATGGCCTTCCAGAGGCGCTTATCGGTAATCTCAACCTCTTCTTCTATTTGGTGACCACCGCGAGCTTCCTGAAATGCCTTCCAGGCAGCGCGCATCAAGATAATACCAAATACAATACTAATCCACTCAAAACGCTTAAGGAGCTCAAAACCAGCCAAGATAAAGATCAGCCTAAAGATAATGGCGCCAGCAATACCGTAGTTCAGCATACGGCGCTCCAGCTTAATGGGCACCTTAAAGCTGGCAAAAATCATACCCATTACAAACAGATTATCGAGACTCAAGGCCTTTTCTATAGCCCAGGCAGCCAAGTACTCGCCACTGGCCTGCGCGCCAATAAACAGATACACCGGGATGGCGAAGAGTAGTGCAGCGGCAATGTAGATCACCGACCAGCGCACGGCCTCATTAAACTTAACCTCATGATCGCGCTTGGTATGATGGGCTTCAATCAAAGCATAAATGACCAACACCGCGGCCACAATGGCGTACATAAATCCGGGAACGTTATAACTATGGACGGCGGCAGGTTGAGCGCTGGCGAGTAAATGCATACCGTTAATGGTACCAAACATTCCCATCGTCCGATAGTGGTGCTATATTATGCTTATGGATAATACAAATGTGCCACAACAACCCCAACAGACGCCTCAGCAAGCTCCACAAGAGGTCCCTCAACCAGCGCCTGTAGCTCCGGCTCCGATTCCAGCTCCCGCTCCGGCACCTGCACCTGCACCGCAACCAATTGTGCCGCCCGTACAGCCTATGCCGCAGCCAGCAACCCCTCCGCCCCTAGCTCCAGAACCCAAAAAGCCACCAATCGTGGTAATTGCGATAGTGGCAGTTGTAATAGCGGCTGTACTTGGGTTCATTATATATAACGTCTTAAAGCCTAAAGACCAGTCTGCATCGAGCACCAATAGCCCTGCAGCTCCTACGCGAGAGGAAAAAACAGAGCTAACAGATACTCCACAACAGTTTTCAACCAATTGTATTACATTTGAACTCGACAAATCCTATGCAGACAACATGGAGATGCCCAAGGAGAATATGTGTGAGCTCAGTGCCAGAAGCGACGGGCGCCCTACTATCTCAATGATGCCGTATTCAAATAATGGAAATCCAAACCGTGGCGAGGAGCTTATTAAGGCGAGTTTGCTCGAGGGGGATAGCCTAGGAGCGCCTCAAAAAGAGACTATTAACGGTGTTGTGGTAACAAAATATACCATTACCTATGGTGCGGGATCTAGTGAATATGTGGCTCTTTACCCGCTCAATCCCGAACCGGCCGGAACCTACATCTCGGGTTTGACAATCTCGGTATTGCCTATGACCGACAAAGCCCTGGCTGAAAAAACCCTCAACTCGCTACTTTCATCAATCAAGTCAAAGTAACCAGCTCACTGTTCCTGGATGACGCTAGACTATTCCTTCCAACCTAAACCTTCAACGACTTGAAAGCTAAGGTTGACCCATGACCGACACCCGCAGGCGTCGGTCATGATGGGGTCGACTAGATAGGAGCACTACACCCCTACGCAACACCTGGATGTGTTGCAGAGCCGCGAACCGCACTGGTCTCCTTCGATCGGGCATAGATGCTCGTGCACCTCCCCGCGCCGTACAACCGCGTAAGGCTTGCACAGGTTGCAGACATACGACCCCTTCAGGAACAGCTTGCACCACGTCAGCAGCGAGATGTAGTCCGGACGACGGTACAGCTTTGAGCCCCCAAGCCTCATGGGCACAAAGCTCCCGAGGAAGATACGGATTCCCATGGAAATCTCCTTGCAATGTAGGTGCCACTTCTCTTGAAGCTTATTGATAATTATCAGTCTGCTCAACAGCAAATGCAAGCATAAGCAAGCTGGCTGGCTGGGCTTGATTGGTGAACTTAGGCTGTAAATACCGAACAAAAACCGTACTTGATGTTATAATTCATGGTATATGAAAGGCTACCAAGTTATAGTAAAAACGAGTGTCGACGATGCACCAAAAGAGCACGAGCTATCGGCAGCTCTTATCCTAGCCAATCACTATAAAGTCGATATCATTTTTTTGCGCCCACAAACTAATAGAACTCCAGATATTGATATTGCTGGCACCAAATGGGAAATCAAGAGTCCCATCGGAAATGGCAAGAAAACAATTGAAAATAACTTTCGTAATGCTCGTGGACAATCGCGTAATGTAGTAATGGATCTACGACGCATCAAGATGAATCAGAACAAAGCTAATGCACGTATACGTTCTTTTTTGTTAAAACCTCATCGCTTTAAAAAGGTGCTAATCATAACCAGGGGGAAGAAAATAATTGAGATATTATAAGTAGATATGATAAGATTCAATCATAAAGACGTGCAAGGTACTGAATTGAACCAAGCACGTCTTTTACGTTATGGAGCATGCATGGCTGGGCTTGGTTGGTGAACTTAGACTATTACTGGAATAAAATCTGTTTAAGTACCTCATGATAATCTGATGACACTTTCGACATAATCTCATCTTGAGCAAAGAAGCCGTAATCAATCACTTCGCTACCATCTACTTTTATATCAACATCTGATGCCAAGGCCTCTTTATATACGTAGAGCAATATAACCGTTTCTAGTTCTTTTCTGTATATAGTGCCTTCAATCGTGAGATCACTCTCGGATATCGTAAGATCGGTTTCTTCCTTGATCTCCCGTACGGCCGCTAACTGAGGACTCTCGCCCTCCTCTACCGCGCCACCAGGAAGTTGCCACACATCCTTATAGCTAGGTTTTACCAGCAATACTTCGCCGGCACTAGTTCGCATAAGTACTTTTGCGGCTATGCGTTTCTTAGGGTGGTTTGCGAGCCAGTCGCCTGCAGAAGGTTGAGGGGTGTTCATGATCATAGTATAACAAAAAGACGCTTTCGCGTCTTTTAAGCATAACCATATTGGCTGGGCTTGGTTGGTGAACTTAGACTTTTACGACTATTTAGTTAAATTGGAGACTTTTCATGATTAATTGAGCCTTTTCGACTTCGGGCCGCTCGAGCATGTCCTCTTTACTATTTTGGATAGCTGTCGAGTCACCTTGAACACAATTAAAGGATGAGTCGACTCTAAGCTCATATTGACTGCTCAGGCTCACCCAAGGACTACTACCCTGACGCAAGTATAAGTAGCCCAGCATTGGCTCAGCCGCTTTATCGTACATTATATCAAGACTGCTAGAACTATTAGGCTTAAATGATCCCAATACTACAGGATTTTTTCGTGGTTGCTCAGCCCGAGACCAGCCGGTCTTTGTATACTCGCCAAAATCTACACATAAGTAAGTGTTAGCATCTTCTCCAGAGTACGAACCTGTTCGCTTAACACTGTGCAGGGTGAAGTTATTGCTCTTGCCGCCATTGTTGTTAGTAAATACCTCGGCTTTAGTTCCTGCAGCAGTAATTACCCAGTCAGTTGGATATTTAATCGTATAACCACTCAGTGGCGATGTATAAGTCTTCCATCCTGCATATGGATCAGTTGCGATATTAGTTTCTGCCTCGGTCTCAGTAGTTTCTTCCGTAGTCGTCTTAACTTCTGGCTCTGCGGCTGGTTTACGCATTGTATTCCAGGCAAAAGCAGCGCCACCCAGCAACACAATCACAGCAAGGACGATAAGTATTAGCTTCTTCTTAGACTTCTTTTCAGAGGATGGGTCTGGACTTATATTTGTAGTGGATTCTTGGACTGGAGCTTCGACAGGATTTTGTTGAGGTGTTTCTTCATTCATAGCGCCAATATAGCATTATTGTAAGCATAAGTACATTAGCTGGGCTTAGTTGTCGAATTTAGAGCTGACTACTTGTTATAAACTTTCCACTGGCCTTCGGAGACAACCTCCGCTGTCGTACCTACAACTTTCAGCGCTGTTTGGTCATCAATGGCATATACCGAATGACCCTTGTCTTTGGCATAATTCTCGATTATCGTAAATCGTTCCTCGTCACAATGAGGCTCAATCTCATATGCAACGATATTCATGCCTGAAATGTCGGTAAGCCCAGGCAGATTAGGATCGCCCGGTTCAATGGTGCACACCTCGAGCGTTGGGGTCATGATAATCGTACCCGCACTAACGCCTACGTAAACTTTAGAGTCGAGGTTGGCAATAATCCAGTCATCAAAGCCTGTCTTGCGATACTGGTTAAGCAAATGGAAGGTATTACCCCCGCTCACAAAGATCACATCAACTTCTGCTAAACGCATCTGCCAGCCTACATCAGGAGCAGAAGGATCAATAACATCAATCCAAGAATAACCATACTTATATAGATTAATGAATTGGCGGATATACCAGTCTTTATTGCCAGGCTCAACATTTACAGCTGTAGTGATAAACCCAACCTTTACCTCGCCAGGGTCCTTACCGGTAAGATCACTAAGCGCATCAGCAATGCTTTTGTTCTTAATGCCTGCAGATGTTAGTAGTAACTTCATAGAATGATCATAGCATATCGAGAGCAGGTTCTAGCGTCCTGCATGGCCACCTCAACATCAACAGATTCAAAAGTACATGGCTGGGTTTGGTTGGTGAACTTAGACTTTATATGTCCAGCCGGGCTGCCATGCCCATGGGTCGGTAACACACTTGGCAAGATCCTTGCCCTCAAGATGATGTTCGAGCCCATACTGTGTGGCACGATGACCAATTACCATCACTGTTTGGCCATCAAAGTTTTCTTTTAAATAATCCAGGAAGCTCTTCATGCGATCCATACATTGCTCGTAACTCTCACCATTAGGAAATGGGTCACTAACTCGGTCAGCTTTCTGGTCATCTACTACGTTCTTTGGCGACTGGGTTAGATCACCGTAATCACATTCCCGAAGACGCTGGTCAACATAGATTGGGATATGGAGTTCATTCGCGGTAGGCACACCAGATTTATAAGCTCGTTGCAGATCAGAAGTAAAAATAGCGTCGAGGCTACGATCTCGTGATCGATCTAAAAGCTCAAAACATTGTTTAACACCAAGTTCAGATAGATCGACGTCGTTCCAGCCACTCGAAAGCTTGGCTTCATTGTCGGTTGTTGTGCTGTGGGATTCAAAAATAATGGTGATCATAAAATAATCATAGCATATCGAGAGCAGGTTCTAGCGTCCTGCATGGCCACCTCAACATCAA
>CAYXHD010000044.1:0-5345 GCA_964464915.1 uncultured Candidatus Saccharibacteria bacterium | reverse complement strand
TATTACCGTGAGTACAATATAGAAGAGGTCTTTCTTTTGGATCTCAAGATTTGCTAGATTCATTGCACTACCTCACTTTCTACATTCAGATTAGCTGCACCCTGGTAGTAGGTCACAATCGTTAAGTTGGCCTGGACGGTGTTGTTGGTGCCAGAAAGCGTCACATTAGTTACGCGCAGTGGGCGGGTTGATAGCTCGATGTTCTTTAGATAGTCCTGAATAGCCGTGTAACTTCCCTGGACCGATACGGTAAAGGGCAATTGTTGTACAGGCCCACCGGCAGGCGCCTCGGCATCGGTTGTGGCTACCGAGCTCACCGAACCGGTACTAACGCCACTACTATTGCCAATATTTTCCATCATGGCCCAAAGCTGCGGAAGGCCGGGCTTGGTGGGTAGTGCCGTAGTAACCGTCTCTCGTGTTGCCCCAAGACTGTTGTACTCATCTTGCAGCTTTTTAAGATTATCGTAATTAGCGCTCACTTGTTTGCTGGCAGTGGTTTTTTTACCAATTACCCGAGCGTTAAGCATCATACTACTTACCAGCATACGACCAATAATAAGCGCCAGCACAATGCTTAAGATTCCCGTCAGGATAGCTAAAGCAATGAGGTTGCTTGTGCTCAGGTTGCTAGCAAAAGCTTTTTTTGGTGCGGTTTTTTTCTTCTTAGTTGCCACGTGTCACTCCTGTTGCTACATTAGCCGTAATAGTAAAACTAACTTTACCCTGATCGCCGTTAAGTGAATTGAGCAATACGTTACTAAAATCAGGCTGGTTGGACGGACTCGCATTCTCGCCCAGCGTCACATTACTGGCCTTCATAGCCTCGGCAAGTTTGGCAGCAGAATTGTAACTGCGTGCCGTGCCGCTAACCGTCAACTTATTAGTTGCGTCCAGACTTACGCTACTAATACTCACGTCGTTATTACTTACCGATCCAAGCACTGTAAAGAACTTGCTGATCATCACCTGATTGCTATGGAGTTGAGCAAGACTGTCGGTGGCGCGCTGCGTGGTTGCAATAGACTGGGCATCAGGCACCTCGGTGGTAATCTGCTTAGATTTGTTAGCGATTGCCGTAGAAAGCAAACTAATCTGCAAGTTTTGGGCCTGCGTAATAATGACCAAGAGCACCAAGCCCACCACGCTGCCCACTACTGCTATAGTGGCGGCGCTAATAGCTAGCTGACGATTATTTTGGTCGCGCAGCTTCTCTTTACGCGCGTCTGGTAGAAGATTAATATGCACCATTACATCACCATCCTTGCGGCACAACCAACTGCTACGGCATACTCGCGATTAACGGCGGCTAAATCGCCCTGCATATTGGCTGGGTATGAAACATTAAGCCAAGCGTTACCCAACTCTACGGGTAGTTTGAGCGTATTGGCTATATGCAATGGCAGCCCCGGCATGCCGGCTGCGCCACCGGTAAATACCAGCTTTTCAAACTTGGCGTCAGGATTCTCGTTGGCGTAAAACGACACCGACTTTTTAATCTCATCAAGAATGGTATCTACCACGGGCTGGAGGTGTTTAAGAATTTTACCATCCATGCTAGCTTTGTTCATGCCAAACTTTTGGACCATGGCCATAGCCTCATTAGCATCAATCCTGAGCCCCTGCCCCACTGCCTGCACAAAGGCTGCGGCACCAACAGGGACTGAGTGGATTAAGCGCGGCGCACCATTAACTACCAAGCTCACAGTGCTAGCCAAGCTACCAATATCTAGCATAACCACGTGATTAGCATCGGGGGTTAAGACTGCACGCGACAAAGCGGTAACATCAACCTCAAGAGCCACAAGCTCAAGCCCGGCTTTTTCAAAGATATTCAAATACTTCTCTGTTGTTATGTTTGGAGCAGCAATCAGGAGCACTAACTGCTCATTCTCATTAGTGGCTGGCCCAAGCACCGTCCAATCTAAGCGGACCTGATCAACAGGCATGGGAATGTATTGATCGGCTTGATACTTAACCGCCTGACCCAGCTCGGCCGCGGAGACCTTAGGGGTGGTTATGACAGAAGCAAATATCTTGGCAGCCGGTAAGGCAGCAACTACACTCTTGGTGGTAATCCCGGCATCTTTAACGAGGCTTTTTATAATTTGTGCCAGCTGATCGGCGGCATCGGCGGCGTCACTGGCAATCAGATTTGCCGGCAAAGCAGTGCTGCCATAGGCCACCAAAACAGGCTTGTTGCCATGCTTTTTTAACTGCACCAGACGTACCGACGTAGCGCCGATATCAATCCCAAAATAATCTGTAGTTTTACTAAAAATGCCCACGTTACCACTTTACCATAAGCGATATGGAGTGTGAAGCTGTTTTTACAACATTAACCACTAGGCTCTATGTCGTCTTCTGTAATGCTGTATACGTACTCCAGCATGCGCTGGCGTTTTGTTGCCCTCGCGGTAAATGTTACTGCGTTACCATGAAGATCCACTCGTAGATACATACCTTTGTGAAGTTCTAGCTCGTCAACCACCATTTTTGGGATTCGGACCGCTAGGGAGTCACCCCATTGAGAAATTCGGACGCTTCCAATCATATAAACCTGTGCTTCCTGCGCCCCCTAATCACAGTTTATCAGAATGATATCATTGTGATAAGTTGCCTGTAGAGGCCGGGCTACATACCGGTGCTGCTACTGGGAAATCTTTGTCTCTTTGGTGAACTCAATGGTACGCGGAGATGCATCGCCACCAAACACGCCAAAGTCATACCCCGCCACCACGGCGTTAGTCAGTTTGGCTCGTAATGACGCTGCATTGGTAGTGGTAACCACCACGCGCTGTTTGGCTGCTATCAGTTTAGTACTTCCTTTTGCCAGGTTACCCTCATACACCGTTATGCCATCGGCCTCTATCTTAACCATACTGGCGTCGCTAGCCAACAATATCACTGAGACGCCATCATACACTGCCGTAGGTAGCGATTCTGCTGCTGCTTTGCTCAAAATATTACGCGTGAGCCTCGTTTCTTTGCCAAGCTTGTTTTTGGCGAGCACCCGCACCTCATTAACCCCAGGCTGTAGCAGTAAGGTAGTTTTAAAATTACCGTTTACGTCACTGGGCAACGGCACATCATTTAAGAACACATCAGCCCCAGAAGCCGTAACACCTTTAACTTCTACCGACGACGTACTTACCACGCCGTCATTGGCTGGCGATATCAACGTCAGTTTAGGTGCGGCGGTTAACGAAGAAAACTGCCAGATAAGATACCCGGCAATCAGCGCCACCGCAGCTAGAGCAATCAACGATGCCGCCCAGCGCGAGGTAGCTCCCAACCGTAACTCTACCGCCCGAGGCTTAACTTGTTTTACCGGCTTAACTACTCCCCCGCGCTCTTCTTGGTAGCGTCGAGCTAGATCAGCTGCCGGCAACCCCAGAAACTGTGCGTACTGTCGCACAAAACCACGGCTATACACATCGTTTGGCAACCTACTAAAATCACTGGCCTCAATGGCCCGCAAGTAACGGCCGCGTATTTTTGTGGCAACTTCTACCTTGTGGAGTGAATAGCCAAGTTCTTCACGACGAGCCAGTAGTTCGTCACCAACACGCTTACTGTTGTTCGTCATAGGTATCTGAGCCCCCCAGCTCATCAACACTGCTCACCAATACATCGCGTGGACGGGCGCCGTCGGCAGGACCAACTACGCCGCGTTCTTCCATCAAGTCGATTAATCGAGCTGCTCGAGCATACCCTACGCGCAAGCGTCGCTGCAACATAGACGCACTGGCGCTCTTGCTTCTAATAACCGTATTAACTGCTTCATTGTAGAGGTCATCATCAGCCTCGCCAAAGTCACCACCAGCGCCACCGCCACCGCCCACCATGCGGCCACCAAGCTTAACAGGCTGGGTAAGAATCTCTTCATTGTATTGTGGTGTACGAGCTTCTCGCAGGTAATTTGTGACCGCCTTGATCTCTTTTTCATCAATGTAGGCACCCTGGATACGTATGGGCTTATTGTGCTCGGGAGAGGTAAAGAGCATATCGCCACGTCCCACTAGCTTCTCTGCCCCAGCCTGGTCAAGAATGGTTCGCGAGTCAATTTGACTGGTCACACTAAAGGCAATACGGGCTGGAATGTTGGCCTTAATCAGACCGGTAATAACGTTAACGCTGGGACGCTGGGTGGCAAGCACCAGGTGAATACCGGTAGCACGGGCCATCTGGGCCAGGCGCACAATCAGGGTCTCGACATCTTGAGCAGCCAACACCATAAGGTCGGCCAACTCATCAATAACGATAACAATATAGGGCATGGTCTCATCGGGCTTAGAGCCGTTATATTCAATAATGTTGCGCTTCCCTACTTCTGCAAACAACTTGTAACGACGTTCCATCTCTGCCACGGCCCACTTGAGGGCGCTAATACACTTTTCTGGCTCCACAATAACTGGTGTTAAGAGATGTGGAATATCATTATACGGGGTAAGCTCAACGCGCTTTGGATCTACCAGAATGAGCTTAAGATTACTTGGGGAATTGCGGTACAGCAAGCTCGTTAAAAACGAGTTAATCATCACCGATTTACCAGAGCCAGTGGCACCGGCTATGAGCATATGTGGCATCTTAGCCAAGTCAGCAAAACCGGCCGAACCACTCACGTCACGACCCAACAAGAACGTGAGCGGAGCTTTTTGCTTAGTAACAACCTCGTCAGTTAACAGGTCGCGCATACGTACAACCATTCCCTTTTTGTTGGGGATCTCAATACCCACCGCACTCTTGCCGGGGATAGGCGCCTCAATACGGATAGCCTTGGCAGCTAAACTGAGTGCCAAGTTATGATCAAGCCCGGTAATTTTGTTCAGCTTAACACCGCTGCTGGGCTTAAGAGTATATTGAGTAACCGTTGGACCCACATTAACCTCACCCATGGCCACTTCGATACCAAAGCTCTCCAGGGTGTTCTTGATGGTACTTAAGTTATCGTTAATATTACCTGGGTCAGGATTGCTGCTGGTTAGCTGCACAAGCTCGGTACTTGGCGGTACCCAATCAGGGTCAGCAGCACCAACTAGAGCTGTTTCTGGCTCTTTTTCCGGCTTGCTGTCACCGCCAATTGTACCGCGGATAGGCAGACTATTCACCTTAGGGTTAGGCTGGTTAACCGTAATTGGCTCGTTAACTACCACGTCGTCCATCTCTCCGCGCTCAAACAATCCGCGGATAAAGCGCCACATGTCGGCCAGGCGCGTGCTGGAGGCCAAGATTAAACATATTGCCAAAATTACCAATAAGATCACTATACTGGCCGGGCGATTGAGTACCGTAAACATTGCAACCGTGGTAGCGTAGCCTAGATAGCCGCCCCCTTGTCCGTT
>CAYXHD010000043.1:0-5496 GCA_964464915.1 uncultured Candidatus Saccharibacteria bacterium | reverse complement strand
ACGTTCAATTACCTCCTTTGCCAGATCCCTGTAGGCCTTGGCTCCCTTACTCCACTTATCGTAATGGCTAATTGGCTTGCCGTGACTCGGCGCCTCAGCCAAGCGAACATTACGTGGAATAACCGTTTCAAAGACCTTGTCTGGAAAATGTTTTTTGATCTCATCATGAACCTGACTGCTGAGACTAGTGCGACCATTGTGCATAGTCATCAACACGCCAAGTAGGGTTAGCTTGGGGTTGAGGGCCTTTTTAACACGCTGCACGGTCTGCAGGAGCTGCCCTAAGCCTTCCAGGGCATAATACTCGGCCTGCACCGGAATAAGCACCCAATTAGCTGCCACCAGGCCGTTAAGCGTTAAGAGACCCAAACTAGGCGGGCAATCTATCAACACAAAATCGTACTCCAAATCCTTAAGAGCCGAGCGCAACTTGAACTCGCGCTGAGCGGCCCCCACCAGCTCTACCTCGGCAGCAGCCAGCACGTTGGTAGCCGGCAGAACTTCCAGCCCATCATACGGAGTCATCATAATAGCCTCGGCAGCCGAAGCCCCGTCAACCAATGTTTCATACAAGCTTGGCGAGCTGACTTTTGCAACACCCAAACCGCTGGTGGTATTAGCCTGGGGATCCAAATCAACAATCAGGGTACGTTTGCCGGCTTTAGCCAGATACGTCCCCAAGTTTATGGTAGTCGTTGTTTTGCCAACGCCACCTTTTTGATTTGTAATCGCAATTACCTGAGCCACTCAGATCCCTCGTTTCTCCTACAATTTTAGCACAAATTTGCTATTATTAAGGAATGACGCAAGAAGTCAAAAAAGAACGATCACATGCCCCGTGGGTGGCCTATGCCGGCATTGCCGCTGTTATTCTAGAATGGCTCACCCTTATAGGATTTATGGTCCTAGACTTTAATTATGCCCAACAGCTTAGACCGATCAGTTATTTTGCTACACGACCCAGCACCCAGCAGCTCTTTACCGTCGGCTTCGCCCTATCCGGCCTCATGGTCTGGGCCTTTGTGGCCTTCTGGGCTCGTAAGTATATAAAAATATCGCTGCTATTATTTACCCTGAGTATGGGCTTTTTTATAGCCATGGCCGTGATACCCTTTAAGCCCGAGGACATTCAAAACCTCATTCAGCATGAGCGGGTCACAGCACTGTTTGCGCTAACTTTTGTACTGGGCATGCTACATGTTGGCCTCCGCAATGTTAATCCTGGATTACGCAAAGTTTCCTTTATGTGCGGCGCTATTGGTCTAGCCTTTGGTATTGTCACCTATAACACCAACAATGCTGTTAATACGCAAACCATTATATTTTATGAAGTTATTTGTGCCCTGGCGGCGCAGTTTTGGATCATCTATGTTTCTAGCCATATCCTTAAACTAAAAAAGGACTCCTAGGGAGTCTTTTTTTTAGTGTCGCAACAATCTTAGGCGATCGAGGTGATCTTGATCTTGCTATAGTGCTGACGGTGACCAGTAAGGGTGTGTTCGCGCTTCTTAGCTTTATACTTAAGAATCTTAATCTTTTCAACCTTAACTTCTTCAACAACCTCATCCTTAACCTTAACGTTAGCAACCAAGGGAGTGCCGACCTGGACCTTATCGCCGTCAATGGTCATAAGCACGTCAAACTCGAGTTCTTTAACGTCGCCAACAAGCTCAACATTAAGCGTTTGGTCTTTTTTGACGATATATTGTTTTCCACCGGTGGTAATTACTGCTTGCATAGATATTCGTTTGATTTCATTAATAACCAGAAAATTGTAGCATACCTGCGGTGTATCTGTAAAGGGTCGGCAAGTGCTAAACTAGATGTATGTTATTACGCATCATCCGCAACATGGATAAGCCCCTACTTATTGCCACCCTCCTACTTACCATTGCTGGCGTTATGGTACTATACGCCACAACGGTTAAGGCCGCGGGCGTTGGCACCGATGTAGACGCGCTTAATCAGATGATCTTTGCAGGACTCGGTACAGCTGTTGTTGCAGCATTAACAGCAATCGACTATCGACTTTGGCTCAGATTGACTGGATTCGCTTATGCAGCTAGCGTCATCTTGCTTATACTGGTCGATATTGCCGGGCAAACCGCACTGGGTGCTCAGCGTTGGATCGACATTGGCTTCTTTAGATTTCAGCCGTCAGAACTGGTGAAGATAGTGTTAATTCTCGTATTGGCCAAACTACTGAGTCAAAACTACGACCGTCTTGAGCAACCCAAATATCTCCTTCAAAGCATCTTGCTCACAGGCCTACCAGTGATGCTGGTTCTTGCCCAGCCCGACCTTGGTACCGCCCTGGTACTCCTGGCAATATGGTTTATGATGATCCTGGTGAGCCCCATACCCAAAGGTTATGTATTAGCTCTGGCGGTAGCCGGCATCCTCTTTGTACCAATTGGCATCACTATGCTACAACCCTATCAGCGCGACCGCCTAACGGTCTTTATTAATCCAGCAGCCGACCCTCTAGGCCGTGGCTTTAACGTTGTACAAGCCTCTATTGCGGTAGGCTCAGGACAACTGTTTGGGCGCGGCCTGGCAGCCGGCTCACAAAGCCAACTTAACTTTTTGCCCAGCCAGCACACTGACTTTATCTTTGCGGTTTGGGCCGAAAAGCTTGGCTTTGTAGGGACCATTCTGATGTTGGCATTGTTTACGCTGCTTATTACCCGAATCATTATCGTTGCCAACAGATCCCGTGATCGTTTTGGTATGTTTGTATGTGTTGGCATCGCCACTATGTTGCTGTTTCATATCCTGGTAAACGTAGGAATGAATATGGGTATCATGCCCGTAACCGGTATCCCACTCCCCTTTATAAGCTATGGTGGTACTAGCCTCATTGTCGCCTTGGCCGCCATTGGCCTCGTGCAAAGTGTGGCAGTGCGCCACAAAAAGATCTCGTTTTAGCTAATTAGCTCTCAGAATTGAGTTTTTTAATGTCACGTTCAACCGATTCGGCAAGATCTTGAATATGGCGCTTTAGCAACTCAGCACGTTCCAGGGGGAACATAGCTTCCAAGCCATCCGGCAAATCAGCATGCGGAATCTGATCAATGATCTTTTGAAGCCCGGTCTCACCCAATTGCCTAATCTCAGACTGTAACGAGCTTAGCTGTACACTATGCATCTGCACTTCATCCAGCATTCTTGAAAACTGGTTCCACTGCTCAATGAGCACCTGGCGCTCGCCACTAGGTTCTATATGTTCAGGGTTTGGTATACGCTCTATCATGTGTTGAGTATAGCATAAACGAATAATCGCCACCTCTCGGCGGAGACTACTCGCACCAAGAGGTGGCAGAAATCAGACGACCATGCCGAAGCGTCAAGCCTCAGAGGTCATACTGCGTAACACGTCCATGCAGTCGTCACGTTGCAGTAGAGCGCGGAGCGTTGACAGGTCACCAAGGGTGATAGGCGGATCATCGGCAGATGGCTCCTTGGGGAGCTGAGGCGCACGCCACGTCACAGCTCTCACCCCAGAGGTCACCAGTAGTTCAACCATGGTTTGCTCGGCACTCTTCACTACCAACCTGCCACAAGACGGGCACGTGAAGGAGTAACTTCCACCCCGATTGTTGCCGCCAGTACGAACGGTGACCTCGGAAGTGTCAAGCTTCCCGTCACCACAGCTACTACAGGTTACACGAATCGTTGCCACGGGAGGCCTTTCGAGTTTTGGACAGTACAAAAGCATTTATACATTATATAAGATGTAATTGCAAGTATGCCTGTGTTGGCCAGGTTAGTATTTGCGTAGCGTAACCACCAACTGCTTACCGTCAACAGCAACCTCATGCACAAAGCCAGCTTCAATAACGCCGATCTCCTCAGCTAAAGTTTCGGCAGCAATCACCGATGAATACTCCTGAATCGCCTGCATCAACTGCTCATCATCGGTCGATAGACCCAGGAAGATACGGTCATCTACTTCAAGCCCGGCTTGCTTACGGCCATTTTGTACGGCACGCACAATATCGCGCATCAGCCCTTCTCGCTTAAGTTCAGGAGTGATAGTGGTATCCAGCACAATGTCATCGCCGCCGTCTAGCACCTCTTTAACATTTACTTCCTCGGCAATTATTTCATGCATATTGCTTGGCAGCTGCGGTATGGTCAGTGTTGCGAGTGGCTGGCGAACCTTAATCTTAGCAGTTGCTCGCTGGCCAAGTGCCTCGGTGATGATTGCTCGGGTTGCTGTCATGTTTACCAAAGTGCTCTCTTGGTAATCATGCGCCTGCGGCCACGCGCTAAGGTGGACTGATTTAGGCAGATCAGTGCCAGCAGTTAGCTGACGCCAAACGTAATCGCTTATGAAAGGAGCAAACGGTGCCAGTAGCTGACAAACAGCTGTCAGGGTGTACCATAGCACCTCGTACGCCTGTTGTTTATCGCCATCATCCTCGCTCTTCCAGAAACGACGTCGACTACGGCGGATGTACCAGTTACTCATGTCTTCAATGAGCTCAAAGACTGGATGGAGCGAGTGAGCCAACTTAAAGTCGTCGGCCTGCTTAGTAACTTCAGTGATGGTTTGGTCTAATCGCGCCAGCATCCAGACATCTAATACATTACTTGATTCAGGGCGCTTGCCGGGATTGCTTGGCTGCCACTTATCAATCTCGGTATACATTGTAAAGAAGCGCACCGAATTCATGAGCGTTCCAAGTACATTACGGTTAATATCCTTCATGGCATCGCGATTAAAGCGCATGTACTCACCCGTCTCTACCACGGTGTGCTGACTCAGCAGATAGAGACGCAGCGTATCGGCACCTTCACTAGCAAACACCTCCTCCACAGGCGGATAGTTTTTGAGTCGCTTACTGAGCTTGTTGCCATCGGCGGCCATGATCATGCCGTTGACGATGACGTTTTTGTAAGCGGGTTTACCAAACAGAATAGTATTTACCACATGCTGCACATAGAACCACAGGCGAGTTTGATCAAGCCCCTCTGTAATGAAGTTGGCCGGGAAGCTCTGCTCAAAGGCCTCTTTGTTCTCGAATGGGTAGTGTTGTTGGGCAATACTCATGGCCCCGCTCTCAAACCAGCAGTCCAGCACTTCTTCAATGCGCTTGTAGTGCTTGCCGTCTTTATCAAACTCAATGTCGTCAATAAATGGGCGGTGTAAATCGTCGACTTTAATGTCGTCGCCGGCCAGTTCTTTAAGCTCAGCAATCGAGCCGACCACGATGTAATCATTCTCATCTTCAACATTGGCCCACACCGGCATCGGTGCACCCCAGTAACGATTACGGCTAATCGACCAGTCTCGGGCATTTGCCACCCATTTACCAAAACGTCCATCGCGTATGTGACTGGGTGTCCAATTAATATCGGCGGCGGTCTCTTGGAGCTCACCACGAATCGACGACACATTAATAAACCAACTATTAATGGCGTAGTACATCAGCGGGGTTTCGCAACGCCAACAGAATGGGTAGGTATGCGTAAAGGTTTCGGCCGAGAAGA
>CAYXHD010000042.1:0-5515 GCA_964464915.1 uncultured Candidatus Saccharibacteria bacterium | reverse complement strand
GTGTTACATAGCCATGGGCGTTTTATGCCACCGTATCCATCAAGCATTAACTTTAGTAGTATTGGCGGCGCTATTGGCAACAACGCTTGCGGTGAAAAGACTATAAAGTACGGATCAACCCGCGAGTATGTAAAGAGCCTCAAAGTTGTGCTGAGCGACGGGCAGATTATAACCACTAAGCGCCTGACTGCTTTGGGTCTCAGCCGTAAAAAACAACAACAAGACCTTGAGGGCAAGATTTATCGCGATCTAGACAAGCTGCTCAAGACTAATCAAGAAGCAATTAGCAAGATGCGCCCTCATACCAGCAAAAACGCTGCGGGGTACGATTTGTGGGATATCCGTGGTAAATACGGCTCGTTTGATCTTACTCCGCTGATGGTGGGTTCTCAGGGCACTCTGGGTATTGTGACCGAGGCCCAGCTGAATGTGCCAATCCATAATCCGCACACCACCCTGCTTGTAGGCTACTTTGACGACCTTGCCCACATGGAAGCAGCCTGCCAAAAGCTCATTAAGCTGGAGCCGAGCGCCTTAGAATTTGTGGACAAGAATTTGCTCGACTTTTTGCACAAGCATCATCCGGGCATGATCCGCGGTGTCATACCTTCACCGACCCCTAAGATAGTGCTACTCTGCGAGTTCGACAATCACTCCAGCGTAGTGCGTCAAACTAAAGTACACCGCGCCATCCGCGTTATGGAACAGTATGCTCGTAGTCACCGCATGTCGGTTAAAAAAGACGAGCAACAGCAGCTCTGGCGCATCCGCCACTCGGCTGCTGCCGTCATCTGGATGAATAAAGGCAAAGAAAAAGCTTTGCCGATAATTGAAGATGGCGTAGTACCGCTTGGCCGCATGAAGGAATTCCTTGAGGGCACCTATGCACTGCTTAAAAAGTACAAGCTAGAGATTGCGGTCTGGGGACATGCTGGCGATGCCAACCTTCACCTGCAGCCCTTTATGGACCTCAGCAAGGCCAGTGATCGTAATAAAGTCATCAAACTGGCCGACGAGTTTCATCGCATGGTAATTAGCCTGGGCGGTAGTACCTGCGCCGAGCATAACGATGGCTTAAGCCGCGCCCCGTATCTTAAAGAACTGTATGGCGAAGCGGTATATGACCTATTTGTAGAAGTTAAAAAGATCTTTGACCCGCACAACATTATGAATCCGGGCAAAAAGATTGGCGTGAGTACTACAGAGACCAAAAAACTCCTCCGTCATAGCTACGGTATGGAGCACCTCTACGACCACATGCCGCATAGTTAAGTATGAAGACTCAAACATTCCAAATCACCATTAACACTAGTCCAGCCACACTGTGGCGCACGTTGTGGAGCGATGAGACTTTTGAGATTGGGCTGGCATGATCGATCCGGGCACCTATATGGTGGGTGATTTATCACTAGATTCTAAAGTTCAGTTTATATCAGCCGAGAATGGGTATGGAGTCACCAGCTTAGTGAGTGAGTACACGCCAAATAAACGACTCGTACTTAAGCACGCTGCAGATACCAAAGAGGGCGGTACACAACTGCGCGCAGATGAGTGGACGGGTGGCCAAGAGAGTTATGAGTTGCAAGAAGTAGATGGCGCCACTGTTCTTACAGTGCAGTTTGATGTCCCTAATGATCTAGAGGCATATTTTGCAGATATCTACCCAAAGGTAATGGATAGAATTAAATATTTAGCAGAAAAAGTTAACGGCTAAACGTGTATACACTGTTGAGGTTGCCACTTTTTAGCAAATCAGGCCCCTTAAACCAGCGGTTATTGTTGGAATTATTTGGGTCAGCTATCAGGTATGAATCGTTACTTGAGTTGTAGCTCCTGATAACCATAATATGTCCACTTTTCGTAAAGTTACCGGGGGCAGCATGTACGATGGCGAGGGTATTTCTGTTCTTGAGCTTGCTCTGCAGGTTAACACGGGTATTGCGGAAGCTAAAGTCACCCAGTGAAGAATATTTAAGCCCAAAATCTTTTGCAAATACTGGGTAAACGTCTCGACTGGTTCCGCTACTATAGTGATAGCGCCTGCCATACCATTGGCCAATATCGTAAGGGTTATTCCGCCTACTAAGCGCCGTAGCTACCATGGCCATTGATGCTGGCCCGCAACCACTCCTTGATAATGCAATATCAGATTGATCTCTGGTGCCCGGTACGTATGGATATGGCTTGTTAGCCCAAGCTGGATCTTTTTGGCTGTAATAGGTAAATGGTGTTGAGTATGCAAAGCTGTTTCGGAGTGCAATAATGCCAGCAACTGCAACGATTGCCACAAAGAGGGTAATGATGATGGTTCGGGCTTTACCCGACGTCGGCAACCAACCCTTCTTCTTAGATACTCGTTTGGGTTTTTTCTTTGCTGTGACCATAAGCGTATTATAGCAAATTAGCACACAAGCGTACGATTATTGTGCAATTAGGATTGGTTCTTTGCTTCAGCGTCCCGCTTAAGGATCTCTTTGCGTAGCCACATACGGTCTGCTGTTGCGACATCGCCTTCGAATGATAAGTCTAGTAGGTTAGAGAGCCATTCTTTCACCTCACTGTCACTAGATACAAAGTAGCTCTTGCCCTCGCCAACACTAATAAGGTTCATGAACCATTGGGGCTGCATAACGCTCAAGGCGCTCGCTAGGGCATCTTGATGCCGCTCAAGAGCGATATGACCATCCCATACGGCAAACTGCCCGACACAGAGGGTCTTATCGAAAGTCTTGAAGTTGAGCATCTTAGTATCGTTTTGAACTGCTTTGACGGCATCGGTCAGTATGGCTTCTTGAACCTCGGTAAAGTATTGCGCCGACCAATCATCGGGCAGATCGGCATGCGATAACAAATCGTTATATGCTTCGTGATCTCGTGCCGTAGTTACAGTAGCCTTGAGATTGAGCGTATTATCGAGGATGCCACAAACTAGTAGGCGAGCGGAGGTAGTACTCATTTGGTCGAGCAAGCCGCTTGTTTTCCACTTTTCATAGACTTGCGTACACGCTGATCCAAGAAACTCGATTGTAGCTCCTTCGCCAATACGCTCTTGCCAGTACTCTTCAAAGCCTGGACGGTGGTCAATCACCTCATCTATACGATCGAGATCGACAAACTTCTCGAACCACTCAGGGTCAGAGATGTCGATTAGTGTATAGGTATCTTCATTATTTGGCTTGTAGGCAGTTTGTATGTCGGGCTTCCAAGAGAGGACAGTTCTAGGGACGCTTTCATTTGTTGGCGCGATACTAACAGCTTGCGCATCAATACCTTGTGCGCGCAACAGTTCAGCGTAGGCGATAATACCAGCGTACGCATCAATATCGGTGTAGGTAAAGCCTGCAGTAATTACTTTCATGACTTTATAATAACAAAAAAACCGCACTTCTGTGCGATTCTCGTATGATTCAACTGGTGCGGAGCTACATAATCTTCTCAAACTCTTTGGCTGGCTAATTTCTGAGGATATTCGCTCAGTGCCGGCATTGCCTGAGCCAAAGAGTAGTCAGTTAATTATTTACTAGCTAAGAGACGAGATTATCTCGTCAACCACTTCACTAACTGGCTTTGTAGCATCAATCTTAATGACATCTTTAGGTAGGTCATCTTCATCGCCAGCTTTATGCCAGCTAAGAATATCGGCAAGGGTTTCAGGATCTTTACCATAATCATTGCTGGTTCGTGTTGCGAGCCTATGTCGCAAGGTTGCTTCATCAATGACTAGGTTAAAGACCTTATCAAACACCTCAAAGATCTCATATCTATTTGATGATGTGCCACATAGGAATACTGGCTTGCCATTAGCTTCTTTCTCAAGCTCAAGTAGCTTATCTTTCCTTGTTGCCCATAGATGAGTTTCGTTGTCGCCCTTAGAGTAATCGAATACAAGTTCGCCAGTTTTCTTATGTCGCCAGCTTGTAATGTTATCCTTGTCGCTATCATATGCGAGGTAGCCACGCTTAACTAGCTCTGCCTGCACAGCAGATTTACCAGCAGCAGGTATCCCTGTGATGTAATAAATGCTCATAGCTCTCTCATGATTATCGCGATTGTCTCGTCGGCAGAGAGGTTGGTTGTATCAATCTCTAGCCCAGCCTTTACATTGCTCGTCATCATATACACAAATCGTGCCGCATCTTCGCCGTATACTTTTTTTCGCTTAGAGTCGCGTTCAATGCATTCTTCAACCGAACAAATTAATGTAAAGATTGTGACTGCTCTACCAAGTTTTGCTACCAGATCATCTAACTGTTCTTGATGATAGAAGCAGCCATCAATGAGTAAAGGCTTTTCTGAATGCTCAGCGTACTGTAAGAGTAATTTGTTCGCTTCTAGGAAGCTCTCAAGCGGTACGCCCTCTACGCCAGGGGGAACTAGCTTGTTGTCATCAATGACTTGATCTAGCGATATGTATTCGTAATTGAGTGTAGTGGACAACTTTCGTGCGATTGTTGATTTGCCAACGCCGAGAGGTCCTCTGATAATTATATGTTTCATAAATCTATCTCCTCTCGCACTGTCGCCGCCTGTCCATTTATGACGGCACTGGCTCGTTTCCAGGCTTGCTTAGGGGTAGCCTTGTATATCCGCCAGGTTGCATCGCCAATTACATTCTCTGCCGAACCAATGACATATTTAGACTCTTTGTTGCGACCATCTACTATCTTAATGGCAGTTTCTAGCTCAGCTGGGTCATTTAACTCTTTGGCTGTTGCATCAAAATAAACACCATCTGGATTACCTTCTGGATTTTTTCCGACAACCACGATAGCAACTTCTGGTCGCTGGCGTACGTTTTGAGAGTGAATAGCATCTTTGTGTGATGTCCAATATAAGTTGTGGTCTTCGTCCATACTAAAGCCTACAGGCGAAACCCACGGCTTCCCATCCTGATTGGCAGTGGCTACCGTCATGAGGTCATTGTTTTCGATGATGTACTTGGCTATTTCATCTTTGTTCATAACTACATAATAACAAAAAAACCGCACATCTGTGCGATTCTCATGGTGCGGGTACAGGGACTATCTATATATCTTCGTCGCTTACTCAAAGCAAGCTTTTGCGTGAGCTCCTTGTTATCAAACCCTTCCGCTTCGCTCAACGGGTTTTCGTCCCATGCTCATACCATGAAAAAACTCCCACTTTCGTGAGAGTCTTTTCATGGTGCGGGTACAGGGACTCAAACCCTGGGCCTCTTCCTTGGCAAGGAAGCGCTCTATCAACTGAGCTACACCCGCAAATATAATATGAAACATGGTGGCGCCTGCTGGACTCGAACCAGCGACACGAGGCTCTTCAGGCCACTGCTCTACCAACTGAGCTAAGGCGCCAGATCCAGACAGAACTATGGTGGGCGATGAGGGACTCGAACCCCCGACATCCTCGGTGTAAACGAGGCGCTCTAGCCAACTGAGCTAATCGCCCTTTTTGATTTTTTGTGTAAAATGGTGCGGGTGAAGAGACTCTAACTCTCGACCTCTTCCTTGGCACGGAAGCGCTCTAAACAACTGAGCTA
>CAYXHD010000041.1:954-5523 GCA_964464915.1 uncultured Candidatus Saccharibacteria bacterium | reverse complement strand
TTAAAAAGCGCCTCCCTGGCGCGCTAGGTGTTGTTGGTTGTAATTATAGCATAAATTAGCCAAAATACATACTAATTCCTAATCGTGCAACTGCTCCATAAAATATGCTTCTTTTTGGGCTAAATATCCTCGCAGATCAGGATGATGCTCGACTATTTGATCAATCACATTCCTAATTACCCGTACTACTACTTGTTGTTGATCTTCTGGTAGGTACTTAAGCTTCAGGGCCATATCATCAGGAAAACTTATCACTAGGTTTACGGCCGATGCAGCAGTCTCATCAATACCATCTTGGGGATGCCCCATAAGCGGTGCTTCGTAAAAATATGTCCCTTCAGTGAGCACTGAGTACAGGGTAGACTCCCGCAGCAACTCTACTAGTTCACTGTCAGCTTCATAAAAGGCTTCGATCTCGGCATCGTTTGCACGAAAACCCTCAGCTGGCTTAGCTAAGTTCAGCTGTTCGGCAAGATTGCGATTTATAAACCCGAGACCCGGTACAGTACATTCGTCAACTTTTTCTTCGGGCAAGTCCTGAGTGGCTGCCCTCCACCAGGAATTGTCATGCATTGAATTGCTTAGGGCGGTAATGCGCGCCTTCATATTAGGATCGGCTTGGGTCTCTGCCCACCTATCAATGGCGGATTGAACCGCATATATCCGGGTGGCAGTATCTTGCAAAGATTGCATGCGCAAGTCAGCGCACGCCTGAGCAAACTCAACCCTAGTAGACTCATCAGGCGTCTCTTTACTAAAAACAGAAACAGGGCTATCACCAAACAGACTATGTGCCGACTCGTGCACAACGGTCTGTTCAAAGTTCTCGGGGTCAATTACGGTAGCCCTAGTAGAAAACGGCACCACCACATTGCCGGCGTCTCGATCATAAAAGCCCGATATATACCCTGTTTCCAGGGGGCGCATAGAGTCATCATAGGTATCATCCTGCAATGCAACCGTATATTTTTTAGTACTTCCAGACTCAAGACTCTCGCTGACGATTTCACTCTGATTAATAAAGCGGTCGCCCAGCCAGACCATTGTTTCCTCCGGAAGCCCAAGCGGTGATACATCCTCGAGGATTAGCCCATCTTTGCCCATGGTGATCTCGGCCAAAGGCAGATACGATACACCTTTCAATGATCCACTCTCGACCATTTGATATTCAACGTCAGGGTAACCCTGATCGTCAAGAGCATACCCAAGATTATCTGGCTGCCCGAGCAGTGGGGTCGGATCAGTTTTATCAATTTCGCCGTTATAGTTGATGGAATGTTCTATGTAGTATGCGTCTTCAGGTAATACAGCTGGCGTTGCATCGGTTGTAGCTGCTTCTGGTGATGGGTGCTCAGCGCTGTCGGTACAGGCAATTGGCAAAAACAGAACACCTGCTCCCGCTACTATAGCGGCGGCTTTTCTAAATCGAAAATGCTCGTGCTCGGGCTTTAGTATGGCGTGTCTCTCTGGTGATGGAGAATATCCTTCTGGCATAAAAAAATTATAGCATATATAGGCAATAGGATATGGATCCGGCCAGAGCGGCGTGCCGCCTAATTGGCAATGTGGCTAATCGCTAACGCGCTGGCCGGCTAGAGTATGCAGACGACTGGATGCCCGTAATGCTCGTGAGTTGAGCGAGATCCGTAACTGCTGATACTTCTATGATACGCCCGTTAGCCCGCGCCGCGCAAGCCACATTCTTCGCTCCTGGGGGCTAAAATGTTCTATGGCATAGCGCAACATGGTACGAGGCATGGTAGCGGCATGCGCTTCAAGAAAATTGCGCAGTTCATCGGCGCCAACGCGCTTACCCATTTCGCGCAGCATCCAACCAACTGCTTTGTGCATCAGGTCCTGCTTGTCATGCAGTAGCAATTCTGCGATTTCAATGGTTGGTTCGGCTTCCCCCTCATACAGCCAATAACTCGTGGCAATCATGGCAATCCGCCGCTCCCACATAACTGGAGACTGGGCCAGCGTTTTTAGTTTTGTCCTGCGGCGAACAATATACAAATAGCCCCCGACTATCTGCCGCGCACTACTATCCACAATGTCCCAATTATTTATGTGAGCAGAATTAGCCAAGTAAAAATCATAAATGGTCTTTTGAGCCTGTTCATCCCCCTTCTGAAACTGACCAACGAGTATAATCACCGCCAGCAGCCTATCTTCATGCCACGGACTTTGCAAAAGCTTTTGAATTTCTGCTAACGATGTTGTTTTGCCGTCTTTAGCAACCTTACGAATGTTGGGAACTGTCACGCCCAAGAACCTATCGCCTTCACCATACTCGCCGGGTCCTGTCTTAAAAAACTTTGGAAAGAAGGCAGCTTTTTGCGGGTCTACATGGGCCAGCAATCCCTTATGGAGTTCGGTCGCGGCTACTACCACAAGCTCTCCGCAATGACCCGTGTAATAATAATCACTACGTAGATACCGAGCACTCGTCTAAAGTAGTTCACGCCATAGCGGATCTCTAAATACGCCCACCATAACCCGGTAATAGCAGCCGCGCCACGAGCCGCATTATACAAAGTCCCTTGCTCAAGCAGCCAACTTAGTACAATAAATCCAATGGTAAGTCCGCCCGATAGGTTTGGTGCCTGCGCAATAGTAAGCTTACCGGTCTCGTCACAAAAGCACTTGTTGTAGAATGTCTTGAGCTTACTCATACAAATAAACTCGGTTGCGTTCCAGTGGTCCCCCGGGTAATCTCGTCCAGTACTTCATAAATCCGCACCATCGCCAAGGTGTCCAGCGCACAATATACCAGTAAGTCATCAAAGATCTGCTGTTTCTCGGCAGCTGGCATATCGCCAAATACGGCCCGCATGTAGGAATTTTGAGCGGCACCACCGTTTTGAATACCCAGCTCTTTATAGCTTAAGTCAGGCGCTAACACCGGTAATACATTCTTTATGCTGGCACTGCCCATAAACTTGGCGTCAACATACAGCTGCTGAGAAAACGGATCAATCAGGTCAACTACGCGATTATTAAGATCGAGCAAGAAATCAGCATGTTCCGGGTAGAGCTCGGCCATCTCGGTATGACGGCCGCACTCAAAACTCTTGTACCACACCGCCACGCTGCCTACAGGACCGATATCGTTCTTAAGTTGTTTGATAAGTGCTGGCATGGGGTTACTTGGTTCGGTCCACAAAAATTCGGTATGACGCAGCTCTTTGCCAGGAGCATCAAGAATGTGCAGGCTATATTGGATGGTGACTTGCTGATACGGTTTGGTGCCGTCATACATCGGCACGGCATCGGCGGCAGTTTCGTAATCTAAAAAGTAAATGGGAAATTGGATGGTCTGCATAAATTTGGCAATCGCTGGTTTATCAATGCGCACTTCGCCGCTTTTGGTACTAGCAATCTGCATCTGCTGAGCCGGAGCCAGGGTGCTTATCATATCTGCTGGCACGTCTTGAATGCGCTCCACTCCCCTATTTTCAAATTGCTCCACGAGCTTGGGGTTGAGCCGCGCTAAGTTTAAGATACTGTCGCTGGGCAGCTCGCCTTTGAGCTTTTTATAAATGGGCATCCAGTCAAAAAAGCCACCATAACTGGCAAAGCGGGGCGATAGGTCCGGACATTGACCACTGGTAATTACGTCAAAAGCAGCTTTTACTTTCTCGTCCATAGCTGGCATGGTGGCGTTTACCTCATCGGTAACATCGGTAATGCCGGTAAGCGCCATAACATCAACTTCCCCGTTGCGCACATATTGGCCGTTTACATGCACCACGGCAGTCTTGCGTACTCGGTACCCGCAAGCCTCAATGGTGCGTTTTTGGAATGCCAAGTCCCAGGTATGCTCCGGCTTAGCCTTGGTGCTCACCTTAATTTCATAAACATCAAACTCATCACCGCCAACCCGCACCATTACATCGGTTAAGCAGGCCGTATGATCAGGCGCCGTAAACTTAGCCTGAAAAAGCGTTTGGGTACCCGTTGCCAACAGCCGCGCCGTGACTCGATCTTTTTCAAAGTAATCACCCTCTACGCGTACGCCATCACTAAACAGCTTTTCTGCCTGAGCCTCAAAGCGGAACCCCATGTCAAAGATAGCCTGGGTATTGGCATCAATCGGCGGTAACTTGGCTGGATCAAACTTTTTGAGCCACAACCAAGCCGGGTGCTTCATAAATAGTAGAAAATCACTTTTTGATACTTGCCGTGCCATACCCTAAGTATAGCAGTTACTTACCGGCTTTATGTATAAACCACAACCAGCGCCAGGCAAACGCAAAATTTTTAACTGATGCCCCAAAGTGCCCCAGGAGCCAATTGCGGCGGACTCGGTAATTGGCATGGGCCTGACGCAGGGCATCAATTAACAGCTCAGTGTTTTTGCGCGGAATAATGGCATCTGGCTTGGAGTAGTATATTAGCACCGGTCGCTTGCCGAGCTTATCCAAATTAGTATGGGCTGATATCTCTTTGGTCTTACGAGCTAAACTCCCCTTGTAATCACCCCGGGCAATATAACCGGTTTTAAACAGCGCGGCCGATGGTGCCGTCCATAAAAAATCGGCGGTGTTACCGCGCACGGTGTTGAGC
>CAYXHD010000041.1:0-944 GCA_964464915.1 uncultured Candidatus Saccharibacteria bacterium | reverse complement strand
AATATATAAAGCGATTTCTGAGCCTAGCGAATTGCCCATGGCGATAATCTTGGCATTTTCGCGAGCCTCGGCAATGAGCTTGAGGGCATCATCTTTTATGGCCTCAACCTGAGCCACATAATCCATAATATCTGGACTAGCACCAATCAGCGCGTTCACTTCATACGAATACACTTTATACCCAAATAGGTTGAGTAGTAAGTACACCGGTCGATACCACAGCTGACTGGTACGCCAACCACATACAAAAAAGACTAGTTTGCGCCTAGACCAGCCATACTTATGGCGTGTGAATAATGGTTGACCCTCCGTACTATACATTAGTTAGTACACGTCTTGTCTGCGCCACTACTGTGGGCGAGCTTTTTGAGCAACAATACCAGATCCAGAATCTCTTGATCAGTCATTCCGGTTAGAAGCTGGGCGACGTCGTCTTTAGAGGCTTTACGTAAATCGGCAACTTTAGCTACCCCTTGTTTCGTGAGGCGTACTTCCACAACACGACGATCCTCGGCCGAAGACTTACGAGTTACAAGATCCATCTGCACGAGCCCTTCAGTCAGCTGGGTGGCGGCGCTACTACTAATACCCAACAGCTCGGCCATGAGCTTAATCGTTGCCCAATCTCGACAACTCAACAGATGGAGTGCCTCGGCCTGAGGGCGACTTAAGCCTTGCTCGGCCGCACTGCGTGCTTTAATAGGCATCACCTGGCGTTGCACCATAGCCATGACCTGCATATATTCATCTACCAACACATCGCGCTTATTCATATATTTATGTTAGTTTCTTAAGTACTTTGTGTCAAGAATGGTGCAGAGTCTGGGCAGTTGATTACCTAGGCTTTTTTGCGAGTATCAAAGTAAGACACTTTGATGAGCTTGTAGATGCGCTCACCCAGAGGAATCAACATCATCACGATGCCGACTGCCAACAGGTAGTAG
>CAYXHD010000040.1:0-5550 GCA_964464915.1 uncultured Candidatus Saccharibacteria bacterium | reverse complement strand
CCTTTTGTCAAATTTTCCCGTTCTTTCTGGTTTACCATGAGCTTGTCGAATGGCGCATTTCTACAACCGCGCTCGAACCTATTTTAGCCTGGAAGCCTGAGAAGTCTCGCCTCCCAAAAACCACACCTTTCGATTTGTTTTTCTGGAGATTTTCCCGCTGAGATTTTTTAGAAGTTGAAAAAGGTGGCTGGTTTTTTGGGTTCGCAAAATTTTTATAAACATATATACCGACACCCAAGCTATCTAACTTTACTCTCCTCTATATTTTTTCTCTTTCTTTTCTCCCTCTCTTTTTATATAAATATAGAGGAGAATATATGAAGCGAGTGTTGAATAGCTATGTGTAGGTGTTTTGGTATAGGTATGATGAGTTGTGGGGTTAGCTATATTAGTGATGATGTAGCTAACTATATGAGTAATGTAGTGGATAGATTGGTTGTTAGTTTAGTGAGTGTTAATAGGTAGTATTATGGCTGAAGTTAAGTACCGCAGACCGTTGAATAAGCAGCAAATAAGAACCCTGCATTTACTGTATTGGTATCGCTTCTGCACCAGCAGGCAACTGGCTCGTTCGCTGGGCAAGTCGAGTCATAAGGCAATACAGAACAAACTCCAGACACTAGAAGCTCAAGGGTTTATTGGTAAACGCTATAACACGTCCTACAAACTAGCTGGTAGACCAGCAGAATACTTTATTACTCCCAAAGGTGCTCGGCAGCTGGAGAAACTTAAGCCTGGTACTACCAACCAATGGGCGGCTAAGAGCCTGTACAAGAACAAAACGGTGTCTGATGACTTCCTGAAACATTGTATGGCCGTAACTGAAACAGCTCAAAGGCTCCGAAACATATACGGCGGCGGGGATACGTTTCAAATCTTGCCGAAAAGCTCCATGGCACAGTACAGCTACTATCCGAAGTGGACACCAGACTTACACCTTGAGATACCAGGCAAAGGTGAAACACCAGTCAAACACTACTTTGTAGATATCTGGGACGGTACCAAACCGTTCTTTGTCAGTGTCAGGAAGACCAGAAACTATGTGAACTTCAAGGAGAGTGATGAGTGGCAAGACAATGAGCAGTATCCAGCGATACTGGCTATATGTGAAGATGAACGAGCTCAAAAGAAGCTTAATGGGCAGATGAAGCGTATTTTAGATGAACAGTGGGATGATGAGCTTATCTTTGCTACCACGACCACAGAGAAGATACAGGAGGCCATAAAACCTACAGAGAGGATATGGTTGAGAATTGAGTCAGATGAGGAACTAGAGTCCATGAGCCTGATAAGCCTATTCAGTTACTCATAGATAAACGTGCCCACCCTGTTTACCTTGACAAACTAACAGATGTATGCTAATATTGGTATGTTAGGAAAAAATAAAAATGTCAGAACAGCTAGCACCAACACAATCAGTCGAGGACTCTCTTGCGTTATACGCTTTCATGGCTGAACAAAATCATGAAGCAGGCGTACCTGTCAATCCAGAAATTGCAGATGCATTAGGAAATGAGGCTAGAGACTTATTAGCTCAGGGTTTGAGCGGCACGGAGGTTGCAGAGAAACTCGGTAGTGACACTGCCGTCAAGCAAAGAGCAGACCAGCTTCTGTACGATATGGGTAAAGATTTACCTGATCGAGCTGAACCGCTTGAAGCACCCGCTCAACCGTGGGACAGCCAAGATTACCTCAACGCCAAGTATGCGGTTATTGCCAGTTTGCAAGAGGAATTGACGGCTCGTGATGAGGAATATAAATCACTGACAGACGGTCTACTGGAAAACGATTTCAGTTATCGTGATGTTTTGGGAGATGAGGCAGTTCGTGCTGGTACCAGTAGCGAACACCCTGAGCACGCCGCCGCATATGCTCACGAGCTTGCAAGGCTCACACTCGCCGGTAGAGGTGAAGAAGTTCAAGCCGCTGCTCAAGATATTCGGAAACGGTTTGAAGATGTACGTGTGTTACTACCTGAATCTGTACAGCTCTCACCCTACGCCGATTCACAGTCTTGGATTATATGGGATATCGGCAAACAAGAAGCCTTGAAAGATAAAGACTACCCTAGCGCAGCTGATGCAGCAGTAAATTATTCTGGGAGCGTGTTGGATAATCCCGAAGAAACAGGCGGCGTGAAGCAGACTGAACTTATGCGCGATGTGGTTGCTTGGCGTCACCTTGGTTGGGAAATACACCTTAAGGCATTCAACGGTGAAGGTATGAGCTGGCTTGATCCATCACTTGATGAGCGCACGAAAGGCTTGTTGCACCAGGCTGGTGATGAGGCGCATAACGGCCAGCTAACCTCAAGTGAATATACCGATCTTGGGCGAGGTATCGAGGCTGCTTTACGTAAACAAGCAGGCGAACGGTGGCGACAAGAAAACCCAGAAGCACATGCGAAGATACAGGCAGAAGCCGAGCAATTACTGGCCGAAATGGCACCGCGGGTGAAACAGTAAGGGTTGAGTATGGCGAAGTCAGCAGGCCCTATACTTATCAAGTCCCGAAAGGGTTTCCCACTTGCGTTCATGGCGATATTTTTCGCTGTTACCATACTTATAATTTGGCCGATCTCCCTGTTTATGCTGTTTTTGCTTGTTACTATCAGCCTACTTCTTATAGCGTTCTTTGCCGATACTTACTCTGGTTATCTAAAGCTCGACCAGGGACTACTTACCAGAAAATCGTTACTCAGTACCAGCTCGGTTAAAGTAAGTGAGATCAGGGAGCTACGTACTACTGGCTCTGGTATCTTTCCAACTAGCAGCTTGAGTGCGGGAACGATTGAGCTTGGTAACGCCAAAGACGGCACGGTCGGTATCAAGCTGACTGCTTTCAAAAAAGAAGAGCTAGCCCCGCTCATCAAGCGACTACATGGAGAACTAAAACCGGTTAACCCAAAGAGGGCTAATGACCTACAAAAAATGCTTACACGATACTACCCCGAGTCATCCGACCTTGACAAAATTACATGAAATGTGCTACAATTAAAATATAGGAGCCAGTATGTCATCAGTTGAAACCATACCAGCCACGGAACAACAAAAACAACCTGAAACAGTTCAAATTAGCGGCATTCCACGGGCCGTCGAAGCTCTAGAAAGCCTACGGGATATCAACCTTTCGGTTATCTATGTTCAGCTTGAGGTCGGCAGTCGTCTTTCTGAACAGTACGGTGTTGACGCCTCAGCCTTTTATATCTCACGCGAGTGGTGGGATGACAATGTCGGTCACAGTGGTACGTTTGGCGAAATGGCTGCGTCCTTCGACAGTGCGTATAAGGGACTGGTGAGCCAGCGCATCGCCGAGATTACCCAATCTGAGGTTGTCGTTGCAGACGATTCAGGAGAACTCAGTGTGTCGTCACAAGAAGATCTGGCCGAGCCTAGCAGCACCAAGGAGTCAAACAGATCGTATGAGATGCTGGAGAACCTTGGTAATGCCCTGACGGAAGCAGAAGATAATGCCGTAGCGTTTGCGAAAATAGTAGGCTTTGATACAGATGAAGCGTATAGCGAAGCCTTTCTGGTTGATCTTGTTGCGTATGTGGATGAAAAGTACGCCCTGTCGCTCAGCGAAGAAGATCTGGATAAGATTTATGGACACGTTAAGGCAATCCTCAAAGAACAGCAGCGTAATGAACCAGACCACGCAAAGGTAGCCGCCGCAGCATACGATGTCACAGAAACAACCAAAGACGGCCAGACATTTGATGAATATAGCCTTAAGCGGCAGCAAGCATTTGCCCAAATTAACAAGGGAGAAATGCCTGATACAGACAATTCACTTAACGAGGTAGATCCAGCCATCATTACTGAACGTCAAGCACTCTTAGAGCGCTACCAAGACTTTGATGACTTCTGGGACAATGTCGATGCAGAGCGTGACCTCATTGCTTCAGGCTTAGACTCAGACGTGTACGCGTACGAGCAAGATGATGAGCAGTATATTGTTCGCGCTGTAAAAGATGAAAGCCTCGACAAGAATCCAGCCAAGACAGATGACTATGTAACCGCCCTGCTACACGGCAAGGACATACAAGGACTTGAGCAAATTGTAGCGTGTTCTTATAAAGACGGCGTGGTGGTGTCAGAAAGAGCGCCCGGTAAAAGCTTAGAGGAGCTACTGGAGTCTCATCCTGAAGCAGTAGACGCTATACCCAATGAACATCTTGAGCAACTGCTAGAGGTATTTCAGCAGATGCAGGAAAGAGGGCTTGTTGCCGACGTCAACCGCGGCAACCTGATATACGATGAAGCCCAGGGCTTCACGCTCGTTGACTACATGTGGTGCCCGCCTGAGCATTGGAGTGTTCGCGGTCAAAGCCTGGACATTAATATTGAGGCCTTTGAAGATCTAGCACAAGCTCACTTCCCAAAGCTTGCCGGACACTTCAAACAACTAGCTGCCTCTGGTAAAAACTAGGTTTAACCGTATGCCTCAGTGATCAAGTTAGTCTGCTACAATGATGATATGAATATACTTGCTGCGATTACTAAAATACTCGTAGCTGGCTCGGCGGAGTACATTGAAGCGGAACGAGCCAAAGAAAAAATAAAAGATCCGAAAACAGGACTTATTACACTTCAGTATCAGGGAGCAGATAATACAAAGCTTACGATTCTTGGTACGGAGCATCAAAACGACATACATCACCCGGAGATTACCTATCTTGGTGAATTGGTGGAGGCAATACCCGCAGATTCCAAAATAGTACTTATTCTGGAGGGTCAGTATGGTAATACGCAGGATTTGCCGGAAGATCCTGTTGAGGCGATCAAGGTTGCCGGTGGAGAATTCGGCTATTTGGCAGCACTCGCACGGCAGCGAGGCATCGAATATGTACCAGGTGAGCCAGATCCGCACACTACGGCCGAGCAGATTTTACGTGAACGCCCGGATATCTCGCGTGGTAACATTGTGCTCCACTACGCCTTAAAAACCCTCGCACCACTCTTTCGGGATGTGAAAAAGTTACCAGTCAAGGCAGTCGCCCTCTATATTCATCACAGTGTCGGTATAGCTGGTGACATTACTGCGGGCGGTTGGGTACAACATGCGACTTCCCGCGATGAAGTGCTGGTTATGAGTGACGAACAAAAGACAGAGATTATAGCTGAAATGCCGGAAATTGTGCGAAAATTAAATGCTCAGTTTGAAGAGGTGCAGCCCGGAGTGCAGTTGTTGGACTTGCAAATAGACGGTACGCTGCACTTACTCTATGATCTGAATAAATCGCCTGTTATGTGGGATCCCGCCCCTGAAATACTGGGTCAACCCGTAACGATGTTAACCGAGATCTCGCGTCTTGATATGCTCATGAGAGACCGGCATACATTTCATCTTATCCAGCAGGCACTAGATGAAGGCAAGGAGCCTATAGTAGCGGTAGGCAATTCACATGTTACAACCCTAAAGCCCGCGCTGGATGCCGTATTTCGTACAGTACGCGCTACCGTGTAGCGACTCTCTTCTGCGCCCTAGCGCAGGCGAACCCAAAAAACCAGCCACCTTTTTCAACTTCTAAAAAATCTCAGCGGGAAA
>CAYXHD010000039.1:0-5718 GCA_964464915.1 uncultured Candidatus Saccharibacteria bacterium | reverse complement strand
TTAAGAATGGTTGGACGGTGCGCCAGGCCGAGGCTTTTGCCCGCGATTTTAAGCGTAAAACATCTACTATTGATAAGGTAGCGGCCAAGCAGGCCAAGCATAATGATGTAACCGAGGCCCTATCGAGTCGCCTCAAAACGCCGGTAAGCATACAGCGCACCGCTAAAGGTGGTAAATTGCTCATTCAGTTTGCGACCGACAAAGAACTTGAACGGCTCAAAAAAGCCATTATAGGCGAATAGTTTGGTGCATATCCAGCTTGCTGCTTATGCTTTGCCCGCGGTATACTTGAGGGTATATGAACGATAACGAGACCCCCATTGTGCCTCAGGAGCAGCCTCCTGTAGCACCGCAACCCCTGTCTCCGCCTGAGCCTGCACCTGTAGCTCCTGCTGCTCCAGGGTTGCGTGTTACCGATATTACTCGCGTAGAGGCTCGACCGATAGGCCCAACTACAAGTACTACGCCAATAGCTCCTGTGCCTGAGGCGGCACCTGCTGTGGCTCCCGTGACTCCTGCACCTCCGGCGGATGTGCCCCAACCTGTAGATCCGCAGCCTAGCGCTATTGATCCAGCCCAGCAGCTCCAAGAAGAGGCCCTGGAAGAAGCCGAGCAAAGCGCCACCATTGCCGATACGATAAAGACGGTATTTTGGGGTTTTATTAATTGGGTGGCCGCACCCTTATTGATTGTGTTTATTCTCCATAACTTTGTTTTTCAGGCTTATCACGTGGATGGCAGTAGTATGGCGCCTACATTGGCAACTTCTGATTACATGATTGTTTCTAAGGTGGAAAATACCATTGCAAAGCTTACGGGCAAGAAATATATTCCACGCCGCCACCAGGTTGTGGTATTCTCCTATCCTCAAGATCCGAGCCTGGTGTTTATTAAGCGCGTAACGGCACTGCCGGGCGAGCGGGTAGTGGTCAAAAACGGCACCATTACCGTATATAACTCAGAAAATCCTCAAGGGTTTAGTCCTGATGATGATAGCTTTGAGCGTGCCGCCGCCTACACCGAGGGTGATGTTGACGAGGTGGTACCCGAGGGTTCGATATTTGTGGTGGGGGACAATCGTTTGCCTAGTGGCTCGTTTGACTCGCGCGAATGGGGTATGTTGCCCAGCAAGGATATTATTGGCAACTCCGTAATACGCTTATTGCCGCTCGAAGGTTTTAGGTTCTTTAGCAACCTCAGCAAGGCGGTGCTCTAGATGGATTCCATTAAGCGCCCCAAAAAACGCTCGTCGATGGGGGTTCCTATGAAGGCGCGTCGTACTACTGCAAAGCCCGTGAATAATACGCTAGAAATTGAAGACATCGTGATTGAGGATAGGCAGACCGACACTACGCCACCACCCGAGGTAATTATTCAGGCGCCACAGCCGCCTAAAAAGCCTACAAGACGGGAGCATCGCAAGGAAAAACGACAAGCTCGTAAAGCCAAACGTTTGCAGCGCAAGGGGATTGGTCGTTACTTAAGCTGGCGCCGGGTGCTGCTTGCGCTTGCGCTTGCCCTGATTATTGCCGGTGGCCTGTTTGGCTTTAAAGTATTTATGGCTTCACGCAATGTATTTTCTGGTATGGCAAACCTAGCTCCGGCCCTCAGTGATGATCTGGCCAAGCTCAAAGGCGAGGGTGATGGGCGCGTTAATATTGTGCTTTTGGGAATTGGCGGCGGCGACCACTCGGGTGGAGCTTTAAGCGATACCATTATGGTGGCCAGTCTTGATGTAAAGACTAAGGATGTGGCAATTGTAAGTGTGCCACGTGATCTGTACATTAAGATCCCAGGCTATGGGTATGACAAAATCAATGCTGCTCACGCCTATGGCGAAAAATATGACTACAAGGGCGGTGGCGGCGCCCTGGCCAAGAAAACCCTTGAGGATAACCTGGGCGTGCCCATCCATTACTATGCGCGCATCGATTTCGAGGGCTTTAAAAAGGCAATTGACGTAGTTGGGGGAATTACCATTACCAACAAGACCACCCTTATTGATACCGAGTACCCTTGTGATAACAATCAATATCGATCCTGCGGCTACAAGCTTACACCCGGTACCTACCAGATGAATGGCCTCCAGGCGCTTAAGTATGCTCGTTGTCGTAAGGGCACCTGTGGTGACGATTATGGTCGTGCAGCACGTCAGCAAGAGGTGTTGGTGGCTTTGCGCAAAAAAGCCCTGAGTCTTGGTACGCTAAGCAACCCCACTAAAATAGCCTCATTGATTGATGTGGTGGGCGGCAACTTTAAAACCGACCTGAGCTTTAATGAGATTAAAAAGCTAGTAAGTATCGGCAAGGACATTGATACCAACAAGATTATTAGTAAAGTTTTAACCAATAGTCCTAATGACGGTAGTACGCCGCTGGTAGAGAATGGCAATGTGGGCGGAGCCTCGGTTGTGATCCCGGCGGCTGGTGTTGGCAACATGACTGCGATCAAGGCCTTTATGCGATCCTTATTTGTGGATAATTACATTAAGACCGAGAATGCTAAGATTGAGGTTCAGAATGGGACCACTCGTGCTGGGCTGGCAGCTACAACAGCTGCATTGCTCAAAGGCTATGCCTATAATGTTATAGGAATTACCACTGCGGACAAGACTACATATACAACAACTGTTATCTATGATTATAGCGGCGGCAAGAAACCTTCTACCATAAAGTATTTAGAAAATCGCTTTAAGGTAAAGGCTGTTAAGGCCACTGCGCCAGCAGCTACAACCGCGGCTGATGGGACTACCACAACCGTGCCCGATGTCCGTATAATAGTAGGTAGTAATTATGTAGCGGAGGATTAGGGGGATGATGAAAAAACTCTTGGCAACTGGCGGACTATTTTCAACCCTGCTGATTGCTGGAGTATTGGCGGTTGTAGCTGTGCCTAGGCACCAAGTCTTAGCAATGTTGGCAGTTATTGCCATAGAGTTCTATGTATGGTGGCGCCGGCACGGTAGTACTCTGGAGTTGGTGGCTGAAACTTACGCTAGCTGGCTTACTAGCGTGGTCGCTGTAGTCTTGGTGGCTATTAGCCCGCAACTAACCATGCAGGCCGTTCTGATTGGCTTATTTGTGATCTTGCGCCTGGCAATTCACTTGGGTAGTTTTATGAACAATCCAGGAGCGCTGGCGCTGATTATGCAGTTTACCTCGCTAGGGGCGATTTTTAGTGCGGCACAGGTATGGCGCTGGCCGGCAGCAATTGTTATGGTCTTTGCCTGGGGTGCTTCCTGGCTGGTAGCGCGCGCCTTTCTTATTTCTATGCAAGATAAGCAGGTTGGGCTTCTGGCGGGGGTTTGGGCTTTGGTGGTCGCCGAGTTGGCCTGGATTATGAGCTGGTGGATGATTGCCTACTTAAGCCCCGGGGCTTATCTAATTATTCCCCAGGCCGCATTACTTATTACCGGTGTCGCCTATGTGCTGGGTGGGATTTACCGTCTGCACCGCACCAGCCAGCTTAGTCGTAGTCGTTTAATTGAATACTTGGTGGTTGCCGGCTGTTTGTTGGCCATTATTTTGGCTGGTACACGTTGGAATGGCGCAAGTTAAGAATCAAGGAGGGCATATGAAGATATCTGGCAGAACAAAACAGCTGATTGCAGCAGCAATAGGAATTAGCTTGTTGAGCGGAATTATTGGCGGCTATGTAGCTAATCGCTGGTTTGATGAGACCACCCAGAGCACTATTAGTACCGGCGGCACGGTAACTAAAGATAGTGTTGCTTTAGCAGAGGTAATTAAGCAGGTGTCACCCAGTGTTGTGAGTATTACCACCAGCGCTCAGTCGGCTGGATCGGGCATTGTGCTTAGTTCTGATGGTTTAATCATGACTAATAAGCACGTTGTAGAGAGCGACAGGGTGAGTTACGCAATTGTAACCAGCGACGGTACCACCTATAAAGATGCCAAGGTACTGGCACGCGACCCATACAATGACGTGGCTTTTATTAAAGTTAAGGGTAGCGGACTTAAGCCGGCAAAGCTAAGCGACAGCAGCAACTATGTAGTTGGACAGCGGGTCGTGGCCATTGGTAATGCTTTGGGGCAGTTCCAGAATACCGCCACGGAGGGTATTGTAAGCGGCTTTGGTCGTAGCATTACCGCTGGTGACGGTAGTGGCAGTACTGAAACACTTACCAACCTTATCCAGACCGACGCAGCTATTAATCCGGGAAATTCGGGCGGCCCATTAGTGACCACGGCCGGTGAAGTAATTGGTATGAATACTGCTACTGCTGGTAATGCTCAGAACATTGGATTCTCAATCCCTATTAGCGAGATAAAAAATCAGATAAAGAGTGTGCAGCAAACCGGTAAGATTGTTCGCCCGTATCTTGGCGTTCGTTACGTGCCGCTTACTCCAGAGCTGGCTGAGCGTAATGACCTGGGCGTAGATTACGGCGCCTATATCACCAGCGTTGTTTCAGGAAGCCCCGCAGAAAAGGGCGGCCTACAAGCAGACGACATCATCACCAAGATAAATAACGATGAATTTACCGCCTCAAACTCACTGCAGAGCTTGCTGGCAATGTATCAAGTTGGTGACGAAATTACCCTTACCTATGTTCGAGACGGTAAGACGCAAACCACCAAGATTAAGCTTGAGCAAGCCCCTACAAACTAAGCTGAAAGCCAAGGATAAAGTAGTCTTCTTCAATAGGCGTTAAGCCAATCTTAGCTGCCTCTGCCTTAAGGTGTTCTTGTTGCCAAGGGTCACACTCGGTAAATAAATAGCCCTGAGGGTTAAGGTGCTGGGGGAGCTCTGTTAAGAATCGACGATAGATATCGAGCCCGTCATTGCCACCAAACAATGCTACGGCGGGTTCTTTTTGCACTTCGGGCATCAGGTCGGCATCGTTCTGGAGGTAGGGGAGGTTGGTGGCTACGGCATCAAATTTCACAGTGATTTCACTGAAGAGATCAGATTTCACAAGGTTGATGTCTAATGTGAGGTTTTCGATATTTCGACGGGCGACAGCCAGGGCTTCATCATTGACTTCGGTAGCCCAAACTTCGAGGTCAGGTCGATGTGACTTTATGGCGATGGCGATGGCGCCACTGCCCGTTCCGATGTCTATTAGTTTACCGTTTTGCGGGACGTGCTTAATAGCAAATTCAACCATTTTCTCGGTCTCAATACGCGGCGTCAGGACATTATCGTCGATATAAAGGTTGATGCCGTAGAACTCACGCGTATGAGTGAGGTGAACGAGGGGAGTGCGTTCGGCGCGCTTAGTTATAAGGGATTTGAACTGTGACTCTTGATCATTGGTTAGCTCATCCTCTTCATGAGCCAGAATGGAGCTACGATCTTTGCTGGTTACGAACTCCAAAAGAATTTGAGTATCGAGTCGACCGCCATCGATGCCAGCCTGTTTAAGAGTCGACTCTCCAAATTTTAGGGCTTCGCCGAGCGTCATGCGCCGGCAGCCTGAAGTCGTTCAGCGAGGTCAGCGGCCTGCATAGCCTCAATCATGTTGCCAATGTTCCCGGTCATGTAGCCAGGTAGTCCATGTTCGCTGCGGCCAATCCGATGATCGGTAACTCGGTCTTGCGGGAAGTTGTAGGTACGAATCTTCTCGCTACGATCACCAGTACCAACTTGGCTGCGGCGAGCATCATCCATTTCTGCCTGTTCTTTAGCGAGTTTGTCGGCCAGTAGACGACTGCGCAGTACGCCCATGGCCTTGAGCTTGTTCTTAAGCTGGCT
>CAYXHD010000038.1:0-5827 GCA_964464915.1 uncultured Candidatus Saccharibacteria bacterium | reverse complement strand
ATACGCCGTCGCCATTGCCATTGGTTGGGTAATGTATCAGTTCCTCATTTGGGGTGAAGCCGTAACGCTTGATAAGATTACCGATCTGAGGTTTATGCCGTACGTGCCATTCTTTCCTATAGCTATGGTTGGCGGCTTGGTGGCGCAACTTGGGTTGCATCGCTTTCAAAAACAGCACTTGGTGCGCCGCCGCATTGTGGAGATTATTGGCTCCATTGCCCTAGATGTGCTGATTGCTAGCGCTATTGCCACCGTGTCGCTCAATGCCATTGCCACCAACTGGGAAGTATTTGTGATACTGGGTACCGCTGGTATTGTTTGGATACTGTTTTCATTCTTTTGGCTGGCGCCGCGGATGTTCCCAAACTATTGGTTTGAAAAAGGCCTTACTAATGTGGGTCAGTCTATGGGTACTACTGCCACTGGCTTTATGTTCCAGCGCCTGGTTGATCCCGCTAACAAGTCGGGTGCGCGTGAAAGCTTTTCTTATAAGCAGTTGGTATTTGAGCCGTTTATGGGCGGTGGATTGATTACAGCCACTTCGCTGGTAGTAATTTACGAGCTTGGCTCAACCTTTGCACTGGTAGCCGCGCTAGGGGTGTTTATATTTTGGTTGGTCGTTGGCCTGAAGTTAGGAAAGAAGTGAAGTAAGTCTTGAGTGATACTATAGCAACGGGGGTAGTTCACGATGTGCCAAGCGATTTAAAGACCGCGCTCATGGCTAGCTCGCCAGCACTAACCGCCTGGAATAGCATTACGCCACTAGCCCGTAATGAGTGGATTTGCTGGACTATTTCCGTTAAGAAGCAAGCTACACGTGATGAGCATGTACGACGAGTGGTAGAGGAGCTCATCAAAGGTAAGCGTCGCCCATGTTGCTGGGCTGGCTGCATACATCGGTAGGTAGTTGTTAGAGTTGTCGATTAAAGGCGCGCAGGTGATTTTCTGAAGCACTGCGCAGGGCTTCAAGCGTGGTGATTACATCATCATCGGTAGCTGTGGCAAGCTGAGCAGAAATGTCGGCAATATCTTTTTCTTCAATGGCTACACCAACCTTGTAGGCTTCTGTCGCGCTTGTGTTGCCTTGTTCAATCAACGAGTCGTAAAGCTCCTGGAGCTCTTTGTTGGTAAACACCCCAATCTCTGATGACCTTGGGTCTACAATGTTACGTGCTTGTAGCAACGTGAGCACCTTGGCCTGGTGGGTTGTTTCGCTCTTAAGAATATTACCAAAAACATTGGCCCCATATTTCTGGTACATGACCGTGTAGACATCATGTGCCAACTTTTCTTCTTCAATTAAGTAGAGGAGGAGCTGCTGGGTAGTATCGGTTGAGGCCAAAGAAGGACTCTCGGTGCTTTTGACTTGTGATACGGTCGTGGTATTGGTGGACACTGGCTGGTTAAGACGGTATACGTATACTGACCCAGCGGTAATGGCGGTTGCTGCCACTAAGGCACCCAGGGCGATAAATAGTGTTTGTTTGGTCATTTTCATAGAACCTCCTTATGATGTAACGGTGCCACCAAGTGACTGTACTTGGCTCATTGCACCTAGGTCGATAACATTTTGATAGCCAGCTTGCTTAAGTAGGGCTGCGGCTTGAGCCGATCGGTTACCGCTGCGACAGTATAGGTAGATGGGCTTGTCCTTATTTGTGCCGGGTAGCTGGTTTGCTTCAATAGATTGCAGAGGTAGGTTCTGAGAGCCTTTTATGTGCCCCTGACGGTATTCTGCAGGTGTCCTAACGTCTATCAACTGACCACCTGAAGCAACATCAGAATTAATGGTTGCCATGGAAAGTGAGTTGGTTTTTGTGGTTGCGGCTGGGGTTGTTTTGTTACTTTGTAGAGCGATGAGCCCAGCAATGCCGGCCACTATAATTACACCCCCAATAATAAGCTGTTTCATGCGATAACCTCCTTACATGTATTACATTTTCCACTAATGGTTAATTGACCAGATATTGAACAGTCTTCAATCGCCGATTCAAGAATCGGAGCCAGCTGTTCTTTAAGCCGGGCATCGCGCAGAGTATCGCACGCAGTGCAGTGAAAATGGTCGTGCGGAACAATGTTACTGTCGTAGCGCATTGAGCCATCGAGGGCGGGAGGGGCTTGGGAAATTGTACCTCGCGATGCCAGCCGTGCCGTGGCCCGGTGCACGGTAGTGGCGCTTAGTGTTGGGTAGGTCTTGCGCAGCTCGGTAAGTAATTGCGTATTGGTGGCATGCCCAAGCAATGTCAATTGATCCTGGATTGACTGGCAATACTTACTTTGCCTTTCTGTAGTTTGCATGTTCATACTTTGAGTATAAGCCCAATTGACCTTAATGTAAACTATTTACATTAATAACCACTGCACACATCGCATAAAAGCGGTATAATAAACGCATGACACGCGTAATTATTATCATCCTTATTATCTTGTTTGCAGCCGGATCTGTGCTGCCATTCCTGGCGATGTAGGCATGAAGTCTTCAAGCTCCCGTAGTTTTGTTGCCTGGATCCTTGGCTTATTTGTCACCGTAGTTTCGGTTACTGTTTGGGCCACCGGCTTGGCATCCACCGGACTGACATCTTACTCATTATTCCCATTATTTGGGTTGTTGGCCTGGAGTATTATGTGGACTCATTATGTATGCGGGGTGCTGATGGTGCGCTTTGGTTTTGAGCGCAATCGATTGTATCAAAAGGTAAGTACCAAGATTGTCTTTGCGTGTTTATGGCTGCACCCGGGGTTACTTATTTATCAGCTATGGGTTAGTAATCAAACACTGCCCCCTAAAAGCCTGATTGATTATATGGGGCAGGCCAATATTATGATCCTGATTGGTGCGGTGGTGGCCTGGTTAACGTTCCTTTCCTTTGATGTTTTGATTAAGTATAGGAAACGTCCGTTTTGGCAGCGCCACTGGTTTTGGGTGAGTGTGAGCCAAGCTTTTGCTATGATGGCTATTTATGCACATGCCATAAAGCTTGGCCGTCATATTCAAGTGACTTGGTTTAAGGCATACTGGCTGCTCCTGGGCCTTATATTAGTACCAAGCCTTATCTATTTGCTCTGGAATGAATTGCCTGATGAATCCGCCATAAAACAAGCAATAAGGAGGGTTATGAAAAATACTAAATTAGTGGCCGTATTAGCTGTAGTCGGCATAGTGCTAGCTGGCGCCGTTGCCTACATCGGTCTTACGCGGGAAGAGGATACCTCAACAACTCAGTCGACTTCAACTTCGCAATCTACCGCAGCTGCTCCGCAAACAGGCATTACCTTAGCTCAGGTAGAGCAAAACAACGGCAAAAATGGTGCCAAATGTTGGGTGGTTGTTGATACTACGGTATACGAGATAAGCGGATTTGCTCAATGGGTAGACGGTGTACACACTTCATCGGGTGGAGTGGCGCGCTGTGGTAAAGATTTGACTGACGTGGTGGGCGATTCGCCACACGGCCGATCTGTGTTGCGATTGCTGACCGATATTGGCTCCTACCAGCCAAATTAAACTCTTGCCATTTAATACACTTACGCTTACTATTAGCCTATGAAGAATCGTCAGTCTGGCTCTAGTCTTGTTGTTGTAGTATTGGCACTATGTCTGCTAGGTGTAGCAAGTTACACCGCCTTCCGTGTTTACCAAGCACAACAAAAGCCAAGTAACAAAGTTACCATAAAAAACATTGGCTTTAATCTGGATTACTACAACCCAGCCACTAATATGGCCGGCGACCTAAAGTTTACTAAGTTTGTATGGCCTGAGGGAACTTCGGGTACCATCTTTGCAGAGTATGGCCGCCAGAATACCCCCAATAGCGCCAGAGGAAGTGCCGTCTCTTATAATCCTCAACCTACGTTCCTTCTTCCGCTTGGGACCAAGGTCCGGGCCCTGATTGATGGCGAAGTGGTGAATGTTTCTAAACTGTACAGTGGTGACTACAGTATACATATGCAGGGTAAGGGGAGTGATCTCATATTTGAGACCGAGCACGTAATAAACGTAAAAGTTAAGGTTGGCGACAAAGTTAAAGCCGGTGAAGTTATCGCCGAGGTCAGCAATTACGAGGGGGATAAACTCGACGGGCTTGGTGTGCTTGAGATTGGTATACTCGTTGGCGGAAAAACCCCAAGCCATATTTGCACCTTTGATTATTTAGACGACTCAATAAAAACAGAAACGCTTAAGAAGATTAGGGCGCTTGAAGACTCTTGGGAGAGTTATCGTGGTGAGCCTGATGTATACCAGCAAGATAAAGAGGTCACTCCTGGTTGTCTTTCTCGCGATGTGATTTACGATAACAATACCGGTGGCGGTAACTAGTAATCGTTTTCGGCACAGACCACGGTAGTCTGATATGATACGCCTATGACTAAATTTGGTATCGCACTTGCTATAATCGTTGGGCTTTATATTATTAGCCTGTTGTATTTGGTTTTCAGCGTGAATAGCTTTACACAGTACTGGAAGGAAGAAATAGCAAAGCCTGCCCCTAAGGACGCACTAGTATACGTAGCTCTTGGTGATTCGGCGGCACAAGGAGTCGGCGCGTATCGGGCTACTGACGGCTATGTTGGTCAGTTTGCCAAGCGGCTGGGGGCAAAACATAATCGACCGGTTCGAGTTATTAACATGAGCGTGAGTGGCGCCAAGATTCAAGATGTAATTGATAAGCAATTGCCTCAGCTTAAGAATTACAAACCTGATGTCATAACTCTTGATATTGGCGGTAACGATATCAAAACTTTTGAAGCCCAAAAGTTTACAGCACAATTTACCGAATTAGTATCTCAGCTTCCGGCTGGGACCATTGTTGCCGATGTGCCGTACTTTGGCGGGCGAACCATGTTACCATTTTTGGGCGGAGGAACGCCAGAAAAATTAGTTTTGGTAGCCAATACCATTATTGCTGATGCTACCAAAGATAAACCCCTCAAAATAGTGCCTATCCATGATATATCCAAAGAGCGTAACGGCCGCCGCGTCTGGAACTATGCGCCCGATTACTTCCACCCAAGCAATCTAGGCTACAAAGCTTGGACCGATGCTTTTTGGGACACATACCTCAACTAACCGTGGTAAACTGGAAGTATGAGCAACAAAGAACACCACATTACCACTGCCGTCGAGATGAATCAAGATTTTAGCAAACGCCACAAAACGCTGATTATTATTTTGGTCGTGGTTATGATTATTGTCTTGCCAGTCTTGTTTGCGGCCGCCACACTGCTACGCATGTTTTAAGCATAACTGCTATAATAGCCTTATGAAGTGTAGGGTTATTAGTTAATGTCGCGCCAGCCGATACCAGGGAGCGATGCCGGAACGTGGGGAACAATCCTCAACGATTATCTTTCTGTATCGATTGATGGTGACGGCACGATTAAAAGCGCTGCAGTTGCTGCCGCCGGCGCCGAAGTAACTACCAACAAAGATACCGACGCTGCTATGGCGGCCAATAGTGACACCAAGTACCCGAGCCAAAAGGCTGTTAAGACTATGGTTGCTTCTGGTAGCGTTACTATGAGCAACAAGCGCATTACGCGCCGTGTTTTGGCACTTACAGCTAATTCAGCAACCCCCGCGATCAATACCGACAATTATGATGTGGTGCATATTACTGGCCAGAGTGCCGCTATTACGTCATTTAGTTCTGGTCTCTCGGGATCGCCAGCTGACGGTGATATGTTACGAATCTCTATAACTGGCACAGGTGCCATTGCGATCGCTTGGGGCGCTTCCTTTGAGGCCAGCACCGTGGCATTGCCAACTACTACCGTATCAACAGCTCGCCTGGATGTTGGGTTCATTTGGAATACCGAATCGTCAAAG
>CAYXHD010000037.1:0-6001 GCA_964464915.1 uncultured Candidatus Saccharibacteria bacterium | reverse complement strand
AGTCTCGGTATTTTTATTAATCTTTAGAAATTTAAGAATTTTTTAAGATAAGTTTGTTACTCTTGATATGTAAATGGAGTAGTATATGCAGAAATTGTCATTCACGCAGCAAATTGGAAATGTTATCTCGACACTATTGTTGGGTCAAACTAAAGAAATAATTATCAGAACCGAAGAACGTCTTAATCATGTGATTAAGACAGTTGATTCTATTAAGGTGCAGTTAGATAGTATGGATAGGCGACAAAGCTCAATGGAAGCTGAGCTTCGCAAAGTCGACCTAAGGCTTGGGCATCTGGAAAGATGAGTAGCATGAGTTGACATACACCTGGTAAGTTTGCTACTATTATCTGGTAACTTCTGTATGGATTTAGCCCCAACAGATATAAACAACGTTTAAAAACACCAAGAAAGTCTGTTACTAGGAGCCGGAAGGTTCGCCGAGTTAGGCGAAAACCACCACTTACTAGCATTCTTTTTTGTAAAGGGATATGAATACAGTGAAAGCACTGATCGGTAGAAAAGTAGGAATGACACAAATCTTCAACGAAGAAGGTAATGTTCAGCGTATTACAATTATCGAGACCACCCCTAACGTTGTTACTCAAGTAAAGACCGTAGAGAATGATGGTTATAGTGCCATTCAGCTCGGTTTTGGCGAAGCCAAGAAGCCTGCCAAGCCTCAAGCTGGCCACATGAAGGCCTCGGGTGTTAATAGCCAAGTCCTGCGCGAGATCCGCGTAGAAGAGGCCGGCGACCTGAACGTTGGTACCAAGTTAGCAGCAGACACATTTGAACTTGGAGACAGCGTCCAGATCACCGGAACCAGCAAGGGTAAGGGTTTTGCCGGCACCATTAAGCGCCACAACTTCCACCGTGGTCCTAAGACTCATGGTTCACACAACTATCGTGCACCTGGTTCGATTGGCGCTGGTTACCCACAACACGTCTTTAAAGGTAAGAAAATGGCCGGCCGTATGGGTGGCGATCAAGTTACCGTTAAGGGCGCCAAGATTGCCTTGGTAGATGTTGAGCGTAACCTGATTGGTATTACTGGTGCTGTTCCTGGTCCACGTAAAGGTATTGTGATTGTGAGGACTGCATAATGGCTACTAAAGCTACTCTGTACAGCGCTGCTGGCGTTAAAAGCACCACTGGTGTAACTCTTAACAAAGATGTATTTGAAGCTGAGGCTAATCACCAGTTGATTGGTGACGCCTACAAGGCGTACTTGGCTAATGGCCGCACTAACAACGCTCAGACCCTCAAGCGCGGCGAAGTCCGCGGTGGTGGTCGTAAGCCATGGAAGCAAAAAGGTACCGGACGTGCTCGTTTTGGTAGTATTCGTGTTCCAATCTGGCGCGGTGGTGGTATCACCTTTGGTCCAACTGGTAACGAGAATTATGCATTGGGTATGCCCATTAAAGCTAAGCGCGCCGCTATCCGCCAGGCTCTGAGCCTTAAGAGCGAAGCCAAGGCTATTATCGTCCTTGATGAGTTTAAGACTGCTGGCAAGACTAAAGACGCCGCTGCACTGATCAGCAAGCTGGAAGTGAAGGGTAAAGTCCTCTTGGTTCTTGAAAATAAGGCTGGTCACAGCGATCAAGCTACCCGTAACTTAGAAGGTGTTAAGACTATTGCTGCAACGTACCTCAACGTCTTTGATGTTATGAATGCCGATACCATTGTAATTGAAAAGGCTGCCCTTAAGGTTATCGAAACCTGGTTAGCTAAAGAGGAGGCTAAGTAATGAGTATGCAAATCGCCCCACACATTAGCGAAAAGGCTGTAGCTATGGCCGAGAACGGTGTCTATGTATTTGACGTCCCGGCAAACGCCAATAAGATTAGCGTTACTCAGGCTGTAGAAGCTGCCTTTAAGGTAGAAGTTACCGATGTAAACATCCTGATTACCAAGGGTAAGCTCAAGCGCTTCCAAAAAACTACCGGCCGCCGCAAAGATGTTAAAAAGGCATATGTAAAGCTCAAAAAGGGCCAAAGCATTGCAATTTTTGAGGGAGCTAACTAATGGCTATTCGACTTTATAAACCTACTACTCCAGCCCGACGTGGTATGACCACGCAGGATACTTCGGCTATTACCAAAAAGAAGCCTGAAAAATCTTTGTTAGTAGCTAAAAAGCGTAACGCTGGTCGTAACAACCAGGGTAAGATTACCGTCCGTCATCGTGGTGGTGGTGCCAAGCGCTTCTACCGCTTGATCGACTTTAAGTTCCTTGAGGGAAAAAAAGCCGAAGTTATTGCTATTGAGTATGATCCAAACCGATCATCTAACATTGCTCTATTACAGCTTGAAACCAGCAACGGCCAGAACAAGAAGGCTTACATCATCGCCGGTAGCGGTATGAAGGTTGGCGACAAGATTGAAAGTGGTCAGGACGTTGAGATCAAAAAAGGCAACCGTATGCCACTTAACGCTATTCCTGCTGGTACCCAAATTTATAACATCGAGTTGGTTTTGGGTAAGGGTGGTCAATTGGTCCGCTCAGCTGGTACTAAGGCTAGCCTGGTTGCTAAAGAAGGCGACTTCTGTCAGGTTCGCCTGCCAAGTGGTGAAGTTCGCCTGATCCACAAGAACTGTATGGCAACCATTGGTAACGTTGGTAATGAAGCTCACCAGAACATTAAGTATGGTAGTGCTGGTCGCCGACGCCGCATGGGCTGGCGCCCAAGTGTTCGTGGTAAGGCTATGAACCCGGTAGATCACGCTCACGGTGGTGGTGAAGGTGCACAGCCAATTGGTCTTAAAGCTGGTCCACAGACTCCATGGGGCAAACCTGCGCTTGGATACAAGACCCGTAACCGTAAAGCAACTGACGCTATGATTGTCCGCAGCCGACACAAAGCGAGGAGAAAATAATGAGTCGTTCACTTAAAAAAGGTCCATACGTAGACGAACGACTGCAGGCACGTGTTGTTGCTTTGCAGCCTAACGACAAGACCGTTCTAAAAACCTGGAAGCGTGCCTGTACTATTACCCCAGAGATGGTTGGTAAGACCATTGCCGTACATAACGGACGCCTTCATGTACCAGTATTTGTAAGTGAAAACATGGTTGGCCACAAGCTTGGTGAATTTTCTCCTACCCGCAAGTTCCGTGGTCACGGCGGTAAACTGGCGAAAGGTGGTAAATAATGGCTACCGAGGTTAAAACTATGAAAATTAGCGCAACTGCTAAATACCTAGGCACATCAGCCCGCAAAGTTGGTTTGGTAGCTGCTATGGTTCGCGGTAAAAAAGTTGCCGAAGCCGAGCAAATCTTGATGTTTGCTCCACAACGAGCTACTGAGATTGTTGGTGCCGCCCTTAAGTCTGCCGTTGCAAACGCCACCAACAACAATAGCCTCAAAAAAGGCGATTTGGTTATAGAATCAGTATTAGTTGGTCCAGCTCCAATGCTCAAGCGCTTCCGTGCTCGTGCTAAGGGTGCTGCATCAAGCATTAAAAAGCGCAGTAGTCATGTAACTGTCATCTTAAAGGAGGTGAAGTAATGGGTCATAAAGTAAATCCACGCAGCTTCCGCCTGCAGATCGACAAAAACTGGCAATCACGCTGGTTTGCCAGCAAAGGTTTTGCTAGCAACTTGGTAGAGGATCTTAACATCCGTAAAGCAGTAGAAAAGCAAGTTGGTAAGCGTGCAAGCGTTGCCGAGATTGTTATTGAGCGCTCACCAAACGCTGTTAACGTCCAAATCTTTACCGCCAAACCTGGTGTTGTGATTGGTCGTGGCGGTAGTGGTATTGAAGAGCTCAAGAAGACGCTCGCCAAGCAAACTAAGTCACCAATTAAGATTAGTATTGAAGAAGTTAAGCGACCAGAAACTAGTGCTGTATTGGTTGCCGAGAACATTGCCAGTCAGCTGGAACGCCGCATTGGCTTCCGCCGCGCTATGAAGATGACTGCAGAAAACAGCATGAAGAGCGGTATTAAGGGAATCAAGATCGGTGTTGCTGGTCGTCTCAACGGTGCAGAAATGGCTCGACGTGAAAAAGTGAGCCTAGGTAGTGTGCCTCTGCACACCCTGCGCGCTGATATTGATTACGGTTTTGCCTTGGCTCATACCACTTACGGTGTGATTGGTGTCAAAGTATGGATTTATAAGGGCGATAGGTTTTAATCATGTTAATGCCAAAGAAGCAAAAATTCCGCAAGCAAATGAAGGGTAAGAACGTTGGTGTTGCTACCCGTGGTACCGAGGTAAGCTTTGGTGCATTTGGCCTTAAGGCTGAAGCCAACGAGCGCATTACTTCACGCCAGATAGAAGCTGCTCGTCGCGCCATGACCCGCTACATTAAGCGTGGTGGCAAGATCTGGATCCGCATCTTCCCGGACACTCCCGTAACCCGAAAACCAGCCGAAGTTCGCATGGGTAGCGGTAAGGGTGCTGTAGATCATTACGTAGCTAAGGTTCGTGCTGGTCGCATGTTGTTTGAGATGGATGGCGTGAGTGAAGAAGTGGCTAAAGAAGCTATGCGTCTTGCTGCCATGAAGCTGCCAATTAAGACCAAGTTTGTGGTCCGCCAAGTGGCAGGGGAGAAGTAGTATGAAGACTGCAGAAATTGTACAAAAGACCGATAAAGAGCTGGTAAACGTGTTGGCCGAGCAGCAAGCTAAGCTAGCCGAACTCCGTGTTGATTATCGTGTTAAGCAAGTAAGCAATATAAAAGAATTGGCCGCTGTACGTAAAACAGTTGCTCGCGTTAAGACCATTATGCGAGAACGCGCCATAACCGCCGCCGAAGCAGGCGAAAAGGAGACCAAGTAATGAGTAGAGTACTACGCGGAACGGTAGTCTCTGACGCCATGGACAAAACGGTGGTCGTGGCAGTTAAGACAACCAAGGAACATCCTATTTACCGCAAGAAATATAAGGTTACTACTAAGTTTAAGGCTCATGATGATGCCAACCAGTACAAAGTAGGTGACCTGGTAGAAATTACCGAGACTCGCCCAATGAGCCGTGAAAAGCACTTTGAAGTGAGCCGCAAGATTAGCGTAACTGAGGTGGAGGCGTAATATGATTCAATCAGAAACACGACTCAAAGTAGCCGATAACAGTGGCGCTAAAGACTTGCTGTGTATTAAGGTTCTGGGCGGAAGCCGACGCCGCTACGCTGGCATTGGTGACGTTATTGTTTGCAGTGTAAAAGCTGCTCTACCTGGTAGCAACACCAAGAAAAAAGAAGTTGTGCGCGCCGTTGTAGTACGCACCACTAAGATTACTCGTCGTCCAGACGGTTCAAGTATCCGTTTTGATGAGAACGCTGCGGTACTGGTAGATAAAGAAGGCAAGCCACGCGGTACCCGTATTTTTGGACCAGTTGGTCGTGAACTACGTGATGCTGGTTACATGAAAATTGTAAGTCTTGCTCCGGAGGTGCTGTAATGAAGTTACGACGCGATGATATGGTTGTGGTAATCACCGGACGAGACAAGGGTAAAACCGGTAAAGTCATGGCCGTTATCCCTAAAGAAAACAAGGTTGTGGTAGAAGGTATTAATGTTATTAAAAAACACACTAAGCCAAGCGCCAAAGTACCTAAGGGTGGAATCCTTGATGTCACTAAGGCTATTGATGCCTCAAAACTGATGGTGATTGATCCTAAGAGCGGCAAGCCTGCTCGTATTGGTTACAATGTAACCGCCAAGGGTAAAGAACGTGTCTTTAAAGTAGGCAAGATGGCCGCCCCGGCTAAGCCAAAGACCATCAAAAAAGAGGCAGCAGCCGGAAAGGACAAGGAATAGGTCATGAATCGATTACGAACCAAATACCAGAATGAAATCATGCCCGCATTGCGCGATGAGTTTAAGTATGACAACGTGCACCAAATTCCTAAGGTCACTAAGGTTGTTATTAACGCTGGAGTAGGTCGCGCTACTGGCGACAGCAAGCACCTTGAGGTGGTTGTTGATACCCTGCGCAAGATTAGTGGACAGGCTCCGGTTGAGACCGTTGCCAAAAACAGTATTGCTGGCTTTAAG
>CAYXHD010000036.1:0-6554 GCA_964464915.1 uncultured Candidatus Saccharibacteria bacterium | reverse complement strand
AATATACATTTGGTCTCAACTTCAGCTACACAACAGTCGCTCACCACCAGCGGCAAGACTCTGCCAAAAGTAACTATTAACGGTGCCGGCTCCAGCTACGTGCTGGCAGACGCATTTACTAGTTCCGCCACGATCACTCTCACTACAGGATCACTTACCAGCTCTGGGCAAACCATTACGGCTGAGTCGGTGGTTGCCGGTGGTAGCCTAGCAAGAACCCTAGATATTACCGGGTCACACGTAATCCTTAATGCCACATCTGGTACCCCATGGAACTGTGCTACAACTAACTTAACGCTCACTACCACGGGGTCAATCATAGAGGTTTCATCGCAGTCAGGGTCAACCAGAACATTTGCTGGTGCCGGCAAGAGCTACGGTACACTTAAGTATGATGTTGCAAATTCACCGGGTCAGTTGAGCATAACAGGCTCTAATAGCTTTGAGTTACTGCAGGTGGGCGCTGGGCGGACGATTGGCCTAGCGTCCGCAGTCACGCAAGTAATTTCTAGCTGGTCTGGTTCAGGCAGTCCTTCTGGTTACATATCAATGGGCGGCGAGACCTATGGCGCGTCTATTCCAGACAGTGCGGCCACATCAATCTCGGGCGATATTGATATACGGGTCAGGATGGCTGCAACCGTTTGGGCGTCCAGCGCATCAAAGCGCATTTGTGCTAAGTTTTTAACCACCGGTAACCAGCGATCATGGCGGTTGTTCAATAACAATGGTACCCTCAACTTTACTATCTCAACCGATGGGACAAATGAGCTTAACCAGGCCGCAAACCAAACGCTTGGTGCTGCAGGTCTGGTAGACGACACACCTTACTGGCTACGAGTTACAAGACAAAAGTCTACAGGGACAGTACGATTTTACTATGCTCCAGACAGCGCTAGCATGCCCGCTAGCTGGACGCAAATTGGTACTAACGTTACTGGTGGGTCGACTGCCAATATCTTTGATAGTACAGCACTGAATACAGTGGGTGGCGAGCAGACCGGAACAAACTCTGCTGAAGGACGCTATTACTTTTACCAAGTGCGAGATAACATTTTGGATGACGGTAGCGGCGTTCAGCTTGAGGCAGATTTTACCCAAAAGCCCTTTGGGCAGAATAGTTTTACAGAAAGTTCTGCCAATGCCGCAACTGTTACGCTAAATGGTTCAGCAGTGAATGGCGACGGCAGGTTAAGCATGTTGGGTACTTCGGTCGGGGTGGCGGCCAATATAAAGAAGATCGCCGGCGCACTATCAATAGATTATGCTGTAATAAAAGATATACGATCACTCACGCCATATACCTTTTTTGCAGGTAGCAACTCAGTTGATGTATCTGGTAATACTTCTGTGGTCTTTGCCACCCCACTTGCGGCACCTCTTGTGTATCAATCAACAACCTTAACAACGGTATCGGCTTCTACGACGGGCTCAGTCACGTTTCCGCTTACCACTACAATCGGCAGTTTATTGGTATGTGTATTGGGCGGCCCTGCTAACCTGGGGACGGTTACGCCGCCTGCTGGATGGAGCCTTGGCCACTCTCGGCTAGGCACTGCTCATGTGTTGCTATTCTATAAGGTCGCAGACGGCAGCGAGGCAACGGTTGCTCCTAGTTGGACAAACAGTGCTAGCCCTCATCTTTATGCCTTAGAGATAACTGGATTTAATGGAACACCCACCCTTGATTCACTCATAGACAGTACGTCATCAAGCGCCTCATCGCTTGCTACCGGATCGGCAACCAACTCAACAGCACCGGCAATTGCTATTGCAGCCTTTTCAGCAAATGGCGGCATGGGTGTTTCTTCTGCACTGCCAACTAATGGATTTCATGAAGATTATAACTCGCTTCAAGCAGCCGGGAGTGTCTTAAAATGGGGCGTACTGCCGCTTACGGCATCAGCTGCCCAATCAACCACCTTCACGTGGACAACATCACGCGTACCAGTGTCCATACTCATTAACTTTATAGATGCGGTTGCGGTCAGTGCCAACACCGGCAGCTTTTTCCCGTTTTTTGAATGATGCGTTTTATATAAAGCAAAACAGCCGCTTGGTGTAGCGGCTGTTTAATAGCGACAAGAATACCGACTAAGCTTCTAGCTCTCGACGTGCTTCTGATGCCAAGGCGATCATTAGTGGGCCGCTAATTAAAGCGTACAAACCAAGCACCCATACAAAGGCGATACCACCGGCAACTGGTTGGCGTAGAACTACCAGGCCAGCAATGAGGCTTACCAGTCCACCAAGGCCCAGCAGAATGCGGCTACCTTGAGCAGCACTGTCCACAAAGGCTCGGACAACTTCAATTACACCACGGACCACAAAGCTGATGCCTACCAACAAGATAAAGGTGGCAAGGGTTACTTTAAGGTTGCGGATAAGGTATACACCAATACCAAGCTCTAAGAAGCTCAGGAGCATGTCCATAAGCCAGTACTTGTTGCTGCGAATGGTGACAATCGACATAATCATGCCAATCAGACCACTTACCAGCAAGAAGGCACTAAAGACGTACACCAGTGTTACCAAGGTTAATCCTGGCCAGAACAGGGCTACCAGACCAAACAGGATTGCTACAACGCCACGAACCGTAAGAGCGGTAATCTCTTGGTGGGTCACAGCCATTGCGTTAGATTGTTTTGCCATAATACGGACTCCTTTTACAAGGTAATTATCTGCCCCTGTACGACAGGTGTCAATATCTGGTTGATTAGTTGGTGGTTGCGGTGTACGTAACCTGGGTGGTGTAGGTACCGTTGAGAGCGCTGGTGTCGGCACAGAGCCCGTACCAAACAGTAGTATCTACGGCTGGATTTGCTGCGGTGCTACTGGTTTTGATGGTCGCAGGCGCCGCATTGCTAGCTGGTACGCCCGCAAAGCCAGAGACTGGTGCCGTAATGTTTGATTGTGCACTGGTTGGCCCAGCTCCAAAACCACTCAGCCCATCGATGCGCCAGCCCCAGGCATTAGGGGTAAGAATGGCCGGCGTAGCGGCAGTTCCGCTGGACGTAGCGATAGTTGAAGCTCCATTGACCAGGTTGGTGTCGGTGGTGCTACTGGCAAGCTGGACCGTGTAGCCAGCGGTGCTGTCAGTAAGCACGCTTACAATATCGCTGGCAATCGAGCAGGTCCCTGTTTGAGTTGGCGTAACATCAATGTTGACAGCCCCGCCGCTACTGAGTGTAATTGAGCACGACCCATAGTTGCAGTCTCCGTAGCTCCCTGATCCATAGGTAGTGCTGTCGGTGGTGTCGGCCCGAGCAACCACTGGTACAAGTAGCAGGAGTGCAATAATGGCAAGTAGGCTACGACGTAGAGTCATTACTCTTACTATCTTTCTCGATGCGTTTAGCTCGCTTGGCTTTTTGTCGTTTGTAGAGTTGTCTTCCTAGTGTGGCGACAATCAAGACGCCCAGGACTATCAGGATGCCTCGGCGGATTGGGTGGCTTATAACCAGCACGTGCTTGCTACCGAGCTGGGTGGTATTGCCAAGGATTTCAACACTACCATCCACCTTAAAGACTCCAAAAGCAGGAGTCTTTTCCCAAACAATTTCGACTTTACGAACCTTTTCCGGCAGTACATTGCGTTTTTGAGCATAGCTGAGCTTAGTGGACCCAAATAGATCTTTAACAGTTGTTTTGATGGTTGCTGCAAAGTGGGCCGAACCAGTATTTTCAATTCGTAATGTTTGCGTCATATTAGGCACCTGTAGCCAAGGCACCGCCCAAGTAATAACTTTGCCTTGTTCAATGGTGTCGCCGGCTACCTTAATATATGCTACGGTTCCAACGCGCTTTTGGGTGGTTACGCCAGTGCCTTCAACTTTAGATTCAGTCTCGGCAAAAATAACCGCGTAATAGCCACCTGGCTTAGCATCTGCCGGAACAGCAATTGAGTAGTCAAGAGTAGAAACGCTAAATGGTTCCAAGCGAGTTTTGGCGGCCTTAAGCTTGATCCAGCTAGTTACATCAGTGGCTCCAGGAATAGGGGTGAAGCTTGGGTCATATTCTTCGCCCGTAACGCTGTATGGCGCAGCATATACTTTAAAATCAAAGGGGCTATCGGCTTGGTTGAGTACTTGGGTTTGACCAGTTATTGTTTCGCCAGGGTTGATAGTTTTATCAATGGATGTGGGCGTGATGGTTATAGCTTGGGCGGCATGAGTAGTTTTGGGAATAAGCAGGAGGCCAGCCACCCCCATGGCAAGCAACAGGCGCTTCATATTAATTGGTGACCGCCGTATACACTACGGTGTTGGTATAGGTTCCGGGTGGCGTACTGGTATCGGCGCTTACCTGATACCAAATAGTTGTTGTATCGTTGGTGGCAGTGCCCGAGGTGGTCTTAATGGTATTGGGGCTGGCAGTGGCTGGAACTGCTGCAAACGTCAGTCCGCCAATGGGCTGATTGCTGGCAGCCGAGGTTGGCCCGGCACCAAAACCACCAATACCGTCTACGCGGTAGCCCCAAGTGTTGGCAGTAGCTGCTGCGGGGCTGGCTTGGGTTCCCGATATGGCCGGGATGGTGTCAGAACCAGAAACCAGCGCGGTTTGCACGGTAGACTCTGCTAGATCAAGGGTGTAACCAGCAGGCGAGTTGGTGCTGATCGTGACGGTGTCGCTGGCAATGGTTTGCGTACCGGCGCCACTTGGCGCTACATCTACATTAACCGTGCCGCTGGTGGTAAATACACCAATAACACCACTAATGTCTGAGCTGATTATGGTGTTTGAGGTGGCAGCTCCAGCCGCTATAGGGCTTAGTAAAAGAGCAACTAAACCTAGGCCAACAATTACGTTTTTTCGTGTCATATATAGAATACTTATTATGCTTAAATTATACGGGCATTACCGCGCAATGGCAATTAGTGGGCACCGCGTAGATCAAGAACTTGCGGGCGAGGCTTGCTGCTCATTTTAGCGGGGCCAACTAGCACGCGCATTGACCGATGTGGCGACTTTTTGAGGGGCTCTGGCTTGGATTCAATCTGCTTAACCTGCTCAATTGGTTCGGCTACGGGCTTCTTGACTGCCCCAGTGCTTAGCGCGGCCGGCTTGGCCTGTTCGGCAGCTACATTTGCTTCGCGCAGGGCTTCAACCAACTCAGTAATGCGCTGCTGACGTCGCTGTGATCGTGTGGTGCGGTGATTCCAACGCAGGATCTGCACCGAGATCTCAAATAGTACTACCATTGGCAGGGCAATAACAAACTGGGTAATAGGGTCATAGGTAAAGGGAAGTAGTAGGGCGATAACCAGGCTACCAACAATGACGTGGCGACGGTAACGAGTTAACTTCTCGGGCTTTAGTGGGTGAATGTCATCAATGATAGAGATGATAAGTGGGAGCTGAAATATAAAGGCAAACGTAGCCAGGATGCCAAGCACAAAATTGAGGTAAGCATCTGCTGCAATTAACGGTTGTACCGCCTGGCCGCCAAACTCACTAAAAAACGTCAGGCTGGTTGGTAGAATCATTACGTATCCAAATGTAATTCCGGCAATGGCTAATAGTAGCGACCAGAGTAGGACGCGTCGCATTTTTTGCGGGGTTAGGCGCTTGCCAATGGCCGGCTCAATAAATGATATGAGCTGATGGATAATGAGGGGAATGACGCAAATAAAACCTGCCGTCATAATGACCCGCATAAAGAACTCAAAGCCACCCTGGGGAGTGCTGTAGTATACCGCTTTTCCCAGTGGCTTAAGAATGAGCTGCGTTAAGGGCACACGTACGGTATAGGCAAGACTGCACCAAACCAGAAAAATCCCAACAATTAATAACAGGCGCTTTCGCAACTCCATAATGTGGTCTCGCATGGATGCTGTTTGGCTCATCTCCTCACCTTGTCTAACGAGCGTTATTTCTTAGCGGCTTTCTTCTTGTTGCCCGATTTTTCTTCAGTAGTATCATCGCTAAATCCGCCGCGTATCTCTTTAATCGACTTACCGATACTACGCGATAATTCAGGAAGTTTTTTACCACCAAATAATATGAGCACAATCACTAATATTATTAACAGTTCATCTGTTTTTCCAAACATGGTATTCCTCACACTTGTTACGGTTATAGGATACCACAGTATCGAGCTGTAATGCCATACATCATGCTTGTGCTTGTGGTATTATTATGGTTATGAGGACTGTTGCATGGCCATTCAAGTACTAGATGAACTGCTCGATAAAGAGATGGATCGTCGTGAGTTTTTGGCACACGCCGGAGCGGCTGCATTGGCAGTAATTGGTATTGCCGGGATACTAAAATCACTGAGTAATATGAATAGTGGCCAGGTTTCTAACGGCTATGGCTCTGGTGCCTACGGCGGCAGTGCTAATAGTATTGATAAAACTCAGCAACGATAGCCAAGAGCGCGGAGCTACATACGCCTTTTTGTCTTGTCTCCAATATACTTTGCCCACAGCGTGGTTGGGGAGTGCCTTTATGATGTTCTTATATTCCCCCATGCCTGCTGCGTCTAGGTTGGTTTTTTTGCCATTTGCCGAGCCAAGATACACCTGAGGTGGTATGTCATCGCTGGTGTTGCT
>CAYXHD010000035.1:1189-6890 GCA_964464915.1 uncultured Candidatus Saccharibacteria bacterium | reverse complement strand
AGTATAATGCGTTTGGCTGCCATAACGCTACCCAAAAAGCGGTCGTTGAGGCTCACGCGGTAATGATAATCGTCGGCTGTCATACTGGCGTAGTTCAGTTCGCGGCCTTCATCGGCCTCAATCTCGGCAATAACTTTAGCTAGCTTGGCCTTATTAACGTCGCCAACCACCACAATATCCACCCCAACAATATCATCGCGCACAAACGTACCGGTTAGCCAGGCCAGCTCGACTTGACCAGCCGTCTTAAGCTTAAGGGCAATGGTATCTTCTTCTTTGATCTCGCTGGCAACCTTTTTATCGCTCACTTCAACCGTCGTGAAGATCTTATGCAGTGGCTCATAGTACTCATAGGTGGTATCAACTTCGTAGTAGAGCTTGTTATTGGCGCTAGTGGACTTAACAATGCCAACGCTCAGCAAGTTAGACAGCTCGCGACGCACCGAGTTAATCTGCTCATCGATTTTACGAGTAATTTCGCGCACAAAATAAGGGCGACCGGGGTTGTTTAAAAACAAACTCAGCAGCTTTACGCGGGTCTTTGAACCAAACAATTGCTCGAACATACTTTAAGTTTACTGTATGAGGCGCTACTGAACAAGCTTTGTAGCATGCGTATGCGCACGTTGTTCAAGATCGTCGTCTAAATCTGGCAGCACATAGTCATTTCCAAACTTTCGCTGTGCCGCCAAAAGCAACAAGTGGTCGGCAAACTCTGGATTCTTGGGTAGTAGCGAGCCGTGCAAATAGGTACCGTACACATTTTGTGTCACGGCCCCCTCTTGACCACTGAACCCATCATTACCATTACCCATACGGACCGCGCCGAGGGTTGGCTGGTTTACACCAACTGTGGTTACGCCACTATGGTTCTCAAAGCCCACAAGCTGACCCCAGGCAGTATCAACAATAACATTACCAATCATACGCTCGTCGCCACCCACTGTCTCGGCATCAAAAATGCCAATACCTTTAATGTACTCGCCGTCATGCGGCTTAAAGCCATGACCAAAGAGCTGATACATGCCGCAGATGGTCAACATTACCACTCCGCTACTGGCCGCTTGGCGGAGACTGTCAGCCTTACGGGCCAGATCCTCAGCCACCAACGTCTGGCCCTTATCTTGGCCACCGCCACCAAAGACAATGTCGGCTGATGCGAAGTCATAATCATCACCAACACCTACTCGAACAACGTTGTGCTCGATACCGCGCCACTCAAGGCGTTTACTCAGCGCCAGCACATTGCCGCCATCACCGTAGATGTTCATCTCTTCAGGGTACAGGTGGACGATGGTTAGCTTACTCATGGAAGGCTCCAATTGCTACTTTAGTGACTAGCCATTTACGCAAGCTCATCATGGCCGTATAGGTTGGCAAGACGTAGACCGTGCCCCCTTGCGGCGTTTGACGGACAGCTTGCTCAAAGGCATCCTGGATGTCTAAATGGATATCACTAGCTCGATCAGCATACTTAAGGCGCAGCGCCATATCATAGGCGCGCGTACCGCTCACGACTACCGGTTGCTTACCCACGATCTCCTCTACGGCTGAGTCCCACAACCAGCTTACGTCCCGACCATCAGCAAAGTTATCGTTGATGGCAATCATAATTTGGCTATTCTGCTTATGCTTTTTGAGGAATGTCTGAATTACCTGGTTAAAGCCAGTTGGATTTTTAATAAGCAACAAGTAAACCTGGCGACCCTCATACGTAAAGTGCTCAACGCGCCCAAAAGCAGCTTGTGTAGCCTGCAATGTTGACTTTATTACATCGATTTTTACGCCCATTTTAGTGGCTAAAGCAGCAGCGGCCAGTGCATTGTAGGCATTATACAGACCGGGCAATGGGAGCTTAATTTCAACTTTCTCGTTCGCCAGATTCATGCTCAGGTCGAGTTCTTTTTGTTTGAGACTAAACGCAGCATCAGGTCGCACAAAACCGCCATCGACGCTCTTGTAGTGCCCCAGATGGCCAAACCAGCTCTTGGTATAGACTAAAGGAGTTCCGTCATAAGGAGAATGCGACGAATCAGCCGTAGCATCATTGAGCAACGGCTTGGTATCGCTATTTTCTACGCCAAAGAACTGCACATGTCCTTTGCCGGCTCGATCTGCCAAGCTAGCCACCAATGGATCATCGGCATTTAAGAGCACCTGGACGCCCTTATGGCGGCTCAACACACCGCCCAGCAACGCAGCGGTGGTATCCAGCTCGCCATATCTATCGAGCTGATCACGGAATAGATTCAAGATGGCAATGTGACTAGGGCGCAGCGCATCTGCCACCGCTGGCAAACTGGCCTCATCTACCTCAAACACCGCCACTTCGGCTTTGATCTTACCAAGGAGCGATGCTTCCTCGATCAACCGCGAAGTAATCCCCCGCTTCAGATTTGACCCCGATTGATTGGTTATAAGGCTGAGGTCCCCAGCGCGTAATATCTCCACCAACATCTTAGTAGTAGTAGTTTTTCCATTGGTTCCGGTAATAAGAATAGTTGAGGTAAAGTTGCGACTCAACTTGCGAGCCAGCTTAGGGTCCAATTTATCGGCAATTAAACCAGGTAACGCTGAACCACCGCGACCCGTTAAACGAGTTGCAAACAAAGCGAACTTAGCAATAATAAGCGTAACCACCACAGGCATAGATGTATTATACCTTTAAAAAGGCGGTGATGTGAGCCTCAATTTCTGCCGGAGAGCCCCAAAAGATATCAGGGTTGCGCTTAAACCAGGTGCGTTGGCGCTTAGCCAGGTTCTTGGTGGCCGAAATGATGCGCTCTCGGGTAACATCGAGCGATTGATTGTCCGCAAAGTAATCTCGCCACTCCCGATAGCCAATACCCTTCATGGCCTCAGCTTCCCAGCCATACCTATCCGCCAACTGTTTAACCTCGGACTCGAGACCGGTAGCCAGCATAGCATCTACGCGCTTTGCTATGCGCACCTCAAGCTCTTGTGGTTTTGTCCCACAGAGGACAACATTATTTGGGAGTGCGCTCCGTGTGGGCTTTTGGCCGCCCGACTCCATAGCCCGTATAATCCGTCGCTTATTCCGCACATCCACATCGGTCAGATCAATTCCTTGGTCTCGTGCCATATTGGCCAGCTCCTCAGCGCTCATCGCCCCCAGTTCATCGCGATCAAGCGTACCCTCACCACCCACAAAGCTATAATCATAAACTACCGAATCAATATACAGGCCGGTACCGCCCACCATAATGGGCAATTTGCCACGCGACTGAATGTCAGCAATAGCCACGTTAGCCAGGCGCTTAAAGTCAGCTGCGGTGAACGGTTCGTCGGGCGCAACTACGTCCAAAAGATGATGCGGAACGGCTTGTTGCTCTTTTTGGGAGGGCTTAGCGGTGCCGATGTCCATGTGTTTTCGCACTGTCCAGCTGTCTGAGCAAATTATTTCACCATCGTATTTTTTGGCTATATCAAGCCCTAAAGCGCTTTTTCCGCTGGCTGTTTCGCCCAAGAGAACAATTAATTTATTCATTTGCTGGGCCACCACAATAGTTGCTCAACACTAACTTTGTATTCACTACTCACTTCTACCCCATCGGCCTCTAATGCGCGTTTGTGTTCAGTCCGGCCGCCATTGGTATAGGCTCCGGCTAGCCCACCCTGTTTGTTTACAACCCGCCACCACGGCAAGTCGCTCGGACCATAATGCGCCACCTGCCCTACCTGCCGAGCAGCTCGTGGACTGCCCACTAAAGCTGCAATCTGCCCGTATGTCATCACCTTGCCCTTTGGTATCTGGGCGACTAACGCGTACACATCGTCTCTAAAGCTACTGTCGGGTGCTGGCAAGATCAAACTCCTCCCCTACACCATAAACGCCGCTAGAGCGCCCCAAAAGCGTCACCTTGCCCGCACCAAGCACATCACAGACACCCCTGCGCCACCTAAGCGCCGTATTCTCATCAATGCCAATAATCAGCTTACCAGAATGGCTTTTCGTAAGGTTATCCCTAACTGATTGTTTAGTGACATCCCAGTGGGGCATCACAATCCCTCCTGCCATTGGGCCTATGCCATCGGTAAGATCCACTCGATCAGGATCAAACTCAGGATCTAAGAGCATTTCCCAGAATAAGACCATGGCTCCAGCACTTGATCCTGCCAACACCACATCACCGCTCTTCCAGGCAGGACGAATCAACTCGTCGATACCGGTAGCCTTGAGTTCATTACGAAGCTTAATCTGACTCCCACCCCCCATATAGATGATGCCAAGCCCGTAACAATCTTCTTCATTCTCGATAAAGCGAACTTTAATGCCATACTTGCCAAACTCCTCTTGGAGTAGTGGCTTCTTCTCTGCAAGAATTGCATCATCCGTTGAGGCAAACCCGATATATCCAATCTCTCCCTCGGGCTTGGCAATCTCGGCCATATATTTATATATATCTCCGCCAAACTTGGGACTGCCACCGACAAGCAACAGTTCTTTCTTGTGCGGGTTCATAACAACACCTCCAGCACTTCGTTCCAGTCTTTAACTCGCTGAACGTTTTCTGGCAGCTCAATGTTGCGATTCCAGGGATAGTCACCAAAGAGTAATCCTCGAACGCCATACTTTGCACATTCCTGCACGTGATCAGGATGATCCTCGATAAGAACCTTGGCGCCAATCTCCCTGCATATTTGTGGCTTACTGGTTTTTTCGGCTCGAGCGCGAATAAAATGCACATCTTTAAATACATCTGGCAGCTGCCGCTGAAGCCAATCCCGTGTAATTTTGTAGACCTCTGGATGTCGCGACGTTATCACATAGATATCATAGTGATTTTCAAGCTTTCGTATGGCATTAACAGCCCTGACATCAAGAGGGACATTGCTTGATGTGGCCCATTGCACAAACTCTGTAACATAGCGCTCGGCATCATCGTCTTCCGATAAGCCATAGAGATCCTTGACGAAATAGTAGTACGGAAAGTCTTCGCTCTGATGGTTGGTGCCATGTTCTTTATTGTAACGATCCAAGAATGCCGGCCCAAACGGCGCCATAACGTCATCAATATCTACCGCCAGAACCGGCTTTGCCCCCTGCGTCATGCTACTTGAGCTCCTGAAGGTACTCTGCTAAATCAGCGAGCTTAACTTTGTGCTCGCCGTCTTGTAGGCGAACACTCACTTCACCAGCTTCGGCATCTTGCGGGCCAATAACCAGTTGTACCGGGATCTTCATCTTACTGGCTTCGCGAATCTTCTTGCCCAGGCTCTCGTTGCGATTATCAATAGTGTAGCGCAGCTCGTTGTACTTAACGGGGCTCATGAGCACGATGTCGTCGAGGGCTTTAGTTACCTCGCTCACGTAGTCACTGACGGTTTCGTTAACGGTGACAATGCGGAGCTGTTCAGGCGCAACCCAGAATGGGAACCAGCCGCCCGTATGCTCGATGTAGACGCTCAAGAAACGCTCGATAGAACCAAGCAGTGCGCAGTGGATCATGACCGGTTGTTGCGACTCGCCCTTCTCGTCAACATAGCTCAACTTAAAGCGCTCTGGTTGGACAAAATCGAGCTGGACGGTAGCAACTTGGTGCTCGCGCTCCAGGGCGTCCATGGCCATGAAGTCGATCTTGGGGCCATAGAATGCTGCTTCGCCTTCGGCCTCAAAGAAATCGAGCTTGTTCTTGATGGCAATATCGCGAATCGTGCTCTGGGCCTGCTCCCAAAGCTT
>CAYXHD010000035.1:0-1139 GCA_964464915.1 uncultured Candidatus Saccharibacteria bacterium | reverse complement strand
CCAGATACTGATCGCGCTCATCACGGAAGCTCAGGCGCGCCCGCAGCTTCATGCCAATCTGCGCATAGAAGTCCTGCAGGTTCTTAATAAGCGTACCCACCTCGTCGCCCACCTGATCAACCCGGCAATACGCATGGCTATCGTCCTGGGTTATGGAGCGCACGCGGTTAAGACCACCGAGCTCACCGGTCTTCTCGTCACGATACACCATGGTAGTTTCAAAATAACGTATAGGCAGGTCTCGGTAGCTCCGCGGTTGACTGGCAAATATCTGGTTATGGTGTGGGCAGTTCATGGGCTTGAGTGCAAACTGGTCGTTGGTCTTCTGGCTTTGGACCAAGAAGAGCTCTTCGCCAAACTTATCCCAGTGACCCGAAACCTTATACAGCTCAGTCTTGGTAATATGCGGAATGCTCACGCGCTGGTAACCGGCCTGCATGCGGAATTGCTCGGCATAAGCCGCCAGCTTTTCGCGCAAAACAGTGCCGCGCGGAGTGAACAGTGGCAAACCAGTCCCCACCAGATCCGAGGTGGTATACAAATCAAGTTCCTTACCAAGCTTGCGATGGTCGCGTTGTTTGGCGAGCTCAAAGAGTTCTAGGTAGTGATCCAATTCCTCCTGAGTTGCAAAGGCTACGCCGTAAAGGCGTTGCATTTGCGGGTTGCCTTCTTTGCCGCGCCAGTAGGCCCCGGCCACGCGCATCAGTTTAAAGGCGCCCACCTTACTGGTAGACTCAACGTGTGGGCCGCGACACAAATCGGTAAACTCGCCATTAGTGTAGAAGCTCACGTTCTCGATCTTAGCGTCACCGTCGGCAGCCAAACCCAGCTCATCGACATCCAGATCTTTAGCGATGGTCGTACCCGAACGCTTGAGGTCATTTAAGAGTTCTTCTTTGTAAGGCTGATCAGCGTCTTTAGCCCAAGCAATGGCTTCGTCCACCGCCTTCTCGCTCTTCTCGAAGGTTTGATCTTGGTTTATGACCGCCCGCATTTCCTTCTCTATCTTGCCAAAGTCGCGCTCGCTGATGGTTACACCGGGAATGTCGATATCATAATAAAAGCCGTTGTCGACCACCGGACCCACGCCCAATTTAGCGCCCGGATACAGCTTAGTAACGGCAGTTGCCATAATGTGT
>CAYXHD010000034.1:0-6913 GCA_964464915.1 uncultured Candidatus Saccharibacteria bacterium | reverse complement strand
GTATTAGAGTGCCAACCCCCGTTGTAAGTCTGAGCGATGTTACGCTGCTCGCCAAGCGGGATACTACCGTTGAAGAAGTGAATGACATCCTTACTAAGGCCAGTAAAGAAGCACGCTACAAGGGCATTCTGGCAGTTACTGACGAGCCTCTTGTATCAAGTGATCTGATTGGCGATAGTCACTCGTCGATTGTCGACCTTGGACTTACTCGCGTTGTCGCCGGCAATCTGGTTAAAGTTGTTGCTTGGTATGACAACGAGTGGGGTTACAGTAATCGTTTGGTTGAAATGGTGGCGCTGGCCGGGCATAGCATAAAGGGGCAATAGTATGAACGTATCAACAGTTTACTTGGCGGCGGATCATGGTGGCTATGAATATAAGAATGCCTTATTGGAGCATTTACATCATAGCGGCTATACCGTCGTTGATCTAGGGGCTGATAGTTTTGATGATCAAGATGACTATCCGCAGTATGCCTTAGCGGCGGCCACCAAGGTAATTGGCGATGATGATGATGCTCGCGCAATCCTATTGTGTGGATCGGGCGAAGGTATGGCGATTGCCGCTAACCGTGTACGCGGTATTCGCGCAGCGGTGTGCTGGAACCCAGCCGTGGCTGAGGAGTCGCGTGAAGACAATAACAGTAACGTGTTGTGCATACCGGCTCGCTTTGTGACTGAACAAGAGGCCTTTAAGATTGCCGATGCTTGGCTGACCAAGGACTTTAGTGATAACCCCAAATATCAGCGTCGCATTAAAGAGCTGGAAGATATTTATGGCTAAGGTTGTACCTACTATTTTGGCGCAAACCCCGCAAGAATATCAGGACCGACTAGACCTGGTAACAAAAACCAGTAAGCGGGTGCACGTAGACATATGTGATAATGATTTTGTCCCTCGGAGAACAATTTCGCTAGGACAGGTCCGTGTCCCTGAGGGGGTGGAGCTTGATCTGCATTTAATGGTCAAAGATCCGCAGACACACTTATCTTCAGCTCTAGCCTTAAAGCCCAGACTGATTATTATCCATTCCGAGGCCGAGGGTAACCATCTTGATTGTGCTCGCGATATTCAGGCCATGGGCATTAAGGCTGGCATCGCGTATTTACAGCAGAGCCAGCCCGATCAGTCGGTAATGAACTTTGATCATGCCTTGGTCTTCACCGGAACACTCGGCCATTACGGAGGTAAATTTGATGACGCTCAACTACCCAAGCTACTTGCTATCAAAGCCCTGAATCCGCAGATAGAAACGTCGGTTGACGGTGGGGTTAATGCCGGTAACTATCGCGACATTAATGCCGAAGTGCTCTATGCTGGATCCGGCTACGAGGAGATTGTTAGTGAGCGTTAAAGAACTGGAGCTAACCGCTAACCTTATCCGAGAAGACATTATTGCTATGTTGCTTGAGGCGGGTAGTGGACATTCGGCCGGTCCATTGGGCTTGGCCGATATCTATGCCGCGCTGTATTTTAGTGTGTTACATCATGATCCCAAAAAGCCTGACTGGCCGGAGCGTGATCTACTAGTTACCAGTAATGGGCATACCGCTCCAGTGCGTTATGCGGCCATGGCTCGAGCGGGTTACTTTGACCATAAAGAGCTAATGACGCTGCGTAAGCTTGGGAGTCGTCTGCAGGGCCACCCCGAGCGCACTAAGTTACCAGGGCTAGAGACTACCAGCGGACCGCTGGGATCGGGCTTGAGCCAGGCGGCCGGTATGGCCTTGGCGCTGCGGATGGATGGCAATACCAAGCGTCATGTGTTTTGTGTGTTGGGTGATGGCGAGCTTGATGAGGGTAATATTTGGGAAGCCGCCATGTTTGTGGGCAAAGAAAAACTACATAATCTTACCGCCATTATTGATCGCAATAACATCCAAATTGACGGCCCCACCGAGCAGGTCATGCCGCTGGAAAATCTGGGCGATAAATGGAAGGCCAACAACTGGGCAGTACAGGAGATTGACGGCAACAACATGCAAGCCATCCTTGAGTCTAGTGCGGCGGCTCGTATTAGTGATCGGCCAACGGTGATTATTGCCCATACCGTTCCTGGCAAAGGTGTGGACTTTATGGAAAATGACTTCCATTGGCACGGCAAACCGCCGGCTCGCGATGAGGCAAAAAAGGCCATGCATGAATTACGCACCCTTGGCGGCAAGATACGATCGGAGCATCAATAATGGCTAAAGCATATTTGAATCCTGACCTGCATACGCCCCAAATGAAGTACGAGCCAATTCGGGCTGGCTTTGGGCGCGGATTGTTGGTGGCGGGTCAGCACAATAAGCAAGTTGTGGCGTTGTGTGCGGACTTAACTGAGAGCACTAAAATGGATGCGTTTGCCAAGGAATTTCCGGAGCGTTTTATAGAGATTGGCGTAGCTGAGCAAAACCTGGTAACGGTAGCCAGCGGCATGGCGGCCATGGGCAAAATTCCCTTTACATCAAGTTATGCGGCTTTTAGTCCCGGTCGTAACTGGGAGCAGATACGCACCACCATTTGTCTAAACGATGCTAACGTCAAGATTGTTGGCTCTCATGCCGGCGTAAGTGTTGGCCCCGACGGCGCCACCCACCAGATGCTCGAGGATATTGCCTTGATGCGCAGTCTGCCAAACATGCAGGTGATTGTGCCGTGTGATTCAATCCAAGCCCAAAAAGCTACCGAGTTGCTTGTTAAATCCAATAAGCCTGCATACATCCGCTTAGCGCGTGAAGCTACACCGATTGTAACTACCGGCGATACGCCATTTACCCTGGGTAGAGCTGAAGTCTATCGCCAGGGGAGTGATGTTACCATTGCCGCGTGTGGCACCATGGTTTACCAGGCACTGGCGGCTGCCGAGGTTTTGGCTCGTGATGGCATTGAGGCCGAGGTTATTAACGTGGCCGTTATTAAGCCGCTGGATAGCACTACCATTATTGCCAGCGTCCGCAAGACGGGTGCCATAGTGAGTGCCGAAGAAGCTCAGGTTGCGGGTGGACTAGGTGGAGCAATTGCCGAGTTGCTGGCGGAACAGCATCCAGCACCTTTGCAGCGCATTGGCGTCCAGGATGAGTTTGGACAATCCGGCAAACCAGAAGAACTGCTGAAGCACTATAAACTTACCAGCGCCGACATCGCTAAAGCGGCCAGGGCCGTAATCAAGAGGAAGACATCATGACCAATCAACATAAAGCTCGTGCTGCGTATAAACGAGCCCGCGACGGCAAATACGCCCTGGGTGCCTTTAATATTGATAATCAAGAGACCCTGATTGCCATTGTCCGTGCCGCAAAAGCCAAGAATGCTCCATGCTTAGTGGAGGTGAGTCATGGCGAAGTACAGGCGCTGGGGCTTCAAAACGTCCGCGACATGGTCGACAATTATAAGCTAGAGTTTGGCGTCGAGATCTATCTTAATCTTGATCACTCGCCCAGTGTTGAGGCGGCTATGGCGGCCATTGATGCCGGCTATGAGTTTATCCATATCGATATTTCCCAGGAGCGTCATAATGCCACCTATGATGAGATCGTCAAAGAGACCAAGCAGGTGGTAGATTATGCTACCAAAACGGGTGCGCTGGTAGAGAGTGAAATGCACTATTTTGCCGGCAGCTCTAATGTGCATAAAGAGGCTATTGATTATGACGAGGTAAAGGCTACCTTTACTAAGCCTGACGAGGCAGCGGCATTTGTTAAAGCTACCGGCATTGACACCCTAGCTGCTAGTATCGGTAATCTACACGGCTTGTATCCCGTGCCCAAAAAACTTGATCTTCAGCTTTTGCAGCAGATTCGCGACAGCATTGATTGTTATATTTCACTACATGGCGGTAGCGGTACGCCACCACACTTCTTCCGTGATGCTGCCAAAATTGGTGTGAGCAAAATCAATATCAATTCTGAGATGCGCAAAGCCTTTAGAGCTACGCTCGAGGAGCAACTCAAGGCGCATCCTGATGAGTATGCCGTTATGAAGCTTATGAGTCCGGTTGAAGATACTATCCAACATATTGTAGAAGCGCACATGGATGTATTTGGCAGTAGTGGTCAGGCTCGTGTATGATAAGCATAACAAATAAGGAGCACCATGGAACAACCTGAAAATCCTGCGGAAAATATTGAAACTACCGAATCAGCCGAGACTGCTGAGCCTACTAAAAAAAGTCTTAAGCGCCATATAACTAAGCGTAATGCCTGGATCGCCGGCGGCCTTATTGTGCTGTTGGTGATTGCCGGCCTGCTGGTGTGGCGTAGCCGCCGCATGGGCTACACTAAAGAATTTACCATTGAAGGCTGGCATGAGGTTTCTGTCCAAAGCGATGAGATTGCTGGTATAACCAAGGGCGATGCTAGCCTAGAGAAAACCAACTCGCTTTCTACCGGCCTGCGTAAACTCAATGGCACTATGAAATATCAAAAGATTAACCTAACCCTCATCCCGCTTCTACTTAACGACCGACGGGCCATCAACTCCTATAGTGCTTTTGTGGATAAAATGGGCTCCTTTTCTGCTCGGGTAGCCAGCATGAGCGATGACATTTCTGCTATTACCGAAGATGATATTACAACCGCACAAGAGCTCTCTGTGGCCGCTAAAGATCAGACGGCTCAAACTAAAAAAGACCTCTCATATCTTACCGAGTCTATTAACGAAGCCCTGTTTAATGTTGATGAGTACTTGGCCTCGCTTAAAACACTGAGTGACCAGGCTAAAGATAAGGCCGCCGCTGAAGTAAAAAGTAAAAAACAGCAGGCCGAGCAAGATGCCCTTGATAAGCAATTAGTGGAGCTGAGCATAACGGGCTTCTTGGACGGTTATGTTGCCGGTGACGCTACTAAGATGAAGCGTTACATGACGGCCGATTTTGCCAAAGAATATAACTTTGACCAACTCAGCGCCGACAACCGCAAGTACAATTACCCATCAAGCTATCGTATTGTGAGTAACACCAAGAATGACGCCACTACGTATACGGTACAGGCTAACGTGTTGTATAAATACAAGAATAGCGAATCAGATGTTACCAACCAGTACACCAGCTCCTATACCTACAGCGTGATATACGTAGCCAGCAGCGGTAGATGGCTGATTAATACCGAGAAGAGTAGCTAATGAGTAAGACTGCGCAAGTTGTATGCATTGGCGGGGCTACCCAGGATGTGTTCCTTACGGGTAATGCTCTAGCTGGCCGCCGCGATGTACGCACCAAAGCTACGGTTGAGCAGTTTCCGCTTGGAGATAAGATCGCCATTGATAATGTCTACTATGCTACCGGTGGTGACGCCAGTAACGCAGCAGTTACCTTTGCTCGTCAGGGTCTTAAAACTAGTTTTGTCGGCAAGATTGGACGCGACATTGCTGGGGCAGAAGTGCTCCGTGAGTTCCGTCACGAAGGGGTTAATGCCGATATGGTTGTGGTAGATGATAAAAAAGGTACTACCTATTCAACTATTCTGGTAGCACCAAGCGGTGAGCGCGTTATCTTAAGCTACGCCGGGGCTGCCCACGACCTTAAACCCAAAGAAGTCGATTGGCCAAGCCTCAAAGCCGACTGGTTCTATGTGGCATCTTTGCACGGCAATTACGATATGCTGGAAAAAATTGTTACATATGCTAAGCATAACGATATTAAGGTTGCTTATGTGCCAAGCAAGACTGATCTGCAGAAGCCTAAAAAAATACTTAAATTGTTACCTGGCATTCATGCGCTTATTGGCAATGTTCAAGAAATCCAGTCGCTCTTTGGCGCTAAAGATGTGCACGAGCTAATGCTCACCACCATAGGTGCGGCGCAGTACGTTGTGGTTACCAATGGCCAGCATGGGGTGTATGTCAGCGATAGTGATCGTATATACCAGGCACCTGCTTACAAGAAGGTTAAGGTCCTGGATCGCACCGGTGCCGGAGATGCTTTTGGTTCTGGCTTTATAGCAGCTTTGGCACAAGGTAAGACAATTGCCGATGCCGTAACGCTTGGCTCAGCTAATGCTACTTCGGTGGTGCAGCACTATGGCTCTAAAGAGGGCATACTTAAAGCTCAAAAGCTCAAGCCCATGACCCTAAAAACATTGAGTGCCTAACCGCCTATGAGTAACCTTGCCGAATTACTGTTAGCTAAAGAACCATTGTTTTCCGAGGGGATCAAAGAACTGGAGCAGCGTAGCGGACATCTAGGTGCCGATATTCAGTTACTATCTGAGCTGGCTACCAAGTCAGTAGCAGCCTTGGGGGAGCTTGGGCTTAGCAATCAGGCAACGGCTCAACAAGCTTACGATGCGCTTATGAAGCGTATTGAGCAAGATAATCTGCGCCTCGCTCAGCTGGTGGGCGCTCCTGACGATCAGACGCTAGACACACTAACGCCTAAGCTCGTAGAGGCCGTCCGCACCGCCAACATTCCGCGTGATTGTTACGTTTTAAAAGAATCAGCAGCTAAGCTGTTATTGCAGAATCATCCACCACAGGCCGTAATGGCCCGCTTGGGGTACGAAGATCCAGTTACCATGTTGCGCCATGAAGACATTGGCGAGCTATTTGTGGCGCTACGATTTGCCGAAACGCCCGATTGGCTCAACAAGTTCAATGCCAACTATAAAGACATGACTCCGGCTGATTTTGAGGCACGCGAGATTAAAGTCATTGTATTTAACCCCGATAAATGGGGTGACGTGGCCGAGCACTTTGTTGCCAAAAAGCTGCACCCCTTAACGCATAGTAAAGAAATGGGAGTGGTCGGCGTAGTTCCCATGACGGCTGCGACTATGCCTGGTGCGCCGCTTAAGATCCTTTCGATGCTACTGCACTATCACAACGAAATTCGTCTGTATAGCGCCTACTTTAAGCTCATAGCCACCAAGAAGAACTTTGGCGAGATACTAGGTAAAACACTTATTGCCGGCACGCCAAATATATCCATCCATGC
>CAYXHD010000033.1:0-6916 GCA_964464915.1 uncultured Candidatus Saccharibacteria bacterium | reverse complement strand
TTTTTCACCCTCATCGAGCATGGGTTCTTCTTCGCCAGCTACCACAGCCGCCTCTTCACCCTGAGGAACTTCTGCAGTTTCAGCCTCTTCTGCATCAACATCAGCAGTTTTTGATTTAGCTCGAGCCTTCTTTTCTTCAGTCAAACGGGCAATGATCTGATCACGTTCTTCATCGCTATAGGCATAGTACTTCTTTTTACCCACATTAAGCTGGAACAATGGCGGCTGAGCAATGTACACATGACCATTGGTGATAACCTCTGGCATATGACGATAGAAGAAGGTTAGAAGCAAGGTCCTAATATGAGCGCCATCAACGTCGGCATCGGTCATGATGATGATGCGATGATAACGCAGCTTTGAAACATCAAACTGCTCGGCAATACTGGTGCCCAGCGCAATAATAATGTTCTTAATTTCATTATTACCAAGCATGCGGTCCAAGCGAGCACGTTCAACATTTAAAATCTTACCGCGTAGTGGCAAAATGGCCTGGAACTGACTATCGCGACCACCAATGGCCGAACCACCGGCCGAGTCACCCTCTACAATATATATTTCTGACTCAGCAGCTTTTTTGCTGCGGCAATCGGCCAGTTTACCAGGCAAGGTCATACCATCCAGGGCGCCTTTGCGGATAACGGTGTCACGAGCAGCGCGAGCAGCCATACGGGCGCGAGCACTTAGGCTTGCCTTGCCAATAATCTTTTTGGCTTCGCCCGGGTTTTCTTCCATGTAATAGCTGAGCCACTCAGCAAGCACCGTCTCAACATACCCACGAATCTCTGGGTTGCCCAGTTTACCCTTGGTTTGTCCCTCAAACTGCGGATCGGCTAGTTTTACTGAGATAACTGCAGTCAAACCCTCACGAACATCTTCACCAGTAAGGTTATCTTCATTTTCTTTTAACAAGCTATTCTTACGTGCATACTCATTAATTACACGGGTTAAAGCCGTTTTAAAGCCAGTTAGATGAGTTCCACCCTCGGGGTTGTGAATGTGGTTGGCAAAAGTCTTAATATTCTCATTGTAGCTATCGGTATACTGCAGCGAGAGCTCAACCATGCAGCCCTTGATTTCTTTCTCAACATAAAACGGCGGGGTGTTAATGACTTCACGATTCTTATTGAGGTGCTTAACGTAACTTTGAATACCACCCTCAAAATAGAAGCTATATCGCTTATTCGTTTTTTCATCAGTGAGTTTAGTGTATACGCCCTTAGTGAGATAGGACTCGTGGCGTAAGCGCTCCAGGATTGTCTGGTAATTAAACTCAACGGTCTCAAAAATCGTGGCGTCAGGATAAAAACGGATAGTGGTACCTGTGCCGTCAGCCTTGCCAACCACCTCAACATCTTTTTCTGGCTTGCCCATTACAAAGGTTTGTCGGTACAGCTTACCGTCACGCTTAACCTCAGCAATAACCTTAGTCGAAAGGGCGTTTACAATGCTAATTCCTACACCATGCAAACCGCCAGAAACTTTATATCCGCCACCACCAAATTTACCACCAGCATGCAATACGGTAAGCACAGTTTCTAGGGCGCTCTTGCCAGTTGAGGCGACTTTGTCTACGGGGATTCCGCGACCATCGTCGATAACCGAAACTGATCCGTCTTCGTGCAACGTAACTTCTACTTTGGTGCCGTAACCGGCCATGGCTTCATCAATAGAGTTATCAATGACTTCCCATACCAAGTGATGAAGGCCCTCAACGCCAGTACCACCAATGTACATACCGGGGCGTTTACGGACTGGATCAAGCCCCTCTAGGACCTGGATTTGACCGGCGTCATATTGCTGCGTTTTGTCGACTTTGTCAGTTTGCTTGTCTGCCATAGCTGTAGAATTCCACCCTTCTTAAATACAATACTACCAGTATAACCGATTATGAAACGTTAAGCCATATGACGCTACGCGCACTCAGCAGGCCATTTGATCGGTTATAACTTTATTATAATATCATTATAATGTAACAAAAGACGTGTTATTACTTTGTTATAACAATGTTATAACGTAAATATTAAACCTGCCCAACAAGTACCACATTACCCTGTTCATCGATGGTAACTTCTCCTGGCCGTGCCGCAGGTTTTGGTGGCTCAACTGGCTTGGGCGGAACTATTGGCTTTGGAGCTGGAGCTGGAGCTGGAGCTGGAGCTGGAGCTGGAGCTGGAGCTGGAGCTGGTACAGCTTGTGGCATTGGCGCCGGCTCTACAACTGGGGCCGCTACTGGTCGCGCAGCTACTCGCGTCACCGAAGCAACTGAGCCTGCCGCATGATCCTCGCGTTGAGCTGCAACTGGAGCTGGTCGGCGCATTGGTTCTGCCCGGCCTGGAGCAGGAGCTGCTGCAGGTGCTGGCCTCGGAGCAGGCTTTGGTGCAACTACGGGGTTAAGACGCTTCTTAATGTCCTCAGTAATCACCGCCTTATCCACACCAAACTTAGCAGCCGATAAATCAATAATTGCCTTGGCTAGATCGGGGTTACTATTGGCCAATGGCGCCAAAATCTTCATGGTAAATGGCTGGCTTGGCACGCCGCTAATCATTAAGCGTGCTACACAATTGTAATTAGGAATATTCATCAAATCGCGCGCCGTAAACACCGGATCAAACTGCTTAACTAAAAACTCAGCATCTTCGGGGCCGGTTCGGTACGTTAAGATCGTACCAACGTTACCAAACACTGCCTCTTTAATCTCATCATCAAGCTGACCAATAAACTGGTTAGCCACAATTATGTTAAGTCGATACTTTCGAGCCTCACTCAAGATAGTCGCAAAGCTGTCAGTAGCAAAATTCTGAAACTCATCTACGTACAAACAAAAGTCTTTGCGATCTTCTTCGGCCATATTGGCACGAGCCATAGCTGCGGCCTGGAATTTAATAACAAAGATCATACCAAGCAGCTTAGCGTTGATCTCACCAACACGCCCCTTGCTCAGGTTTACAATCAGGATCTTATTATTATCCATAATATCGCGGATCTTAAAGGAGCTCTTTGTCTGACCAATAATATTTCTCATCATCTCGTTATTCATGAAAGCGCCAAACTTGCTTACGAACCAGCCGAGCATTTCGCTCTTGTGGTAGTCGCTGGTCTGGCCCATTTCTTTGAGCCAAAAATCAATAACCGTTTGGTCGGTAAGGTGTTTGAATTTATCTTTAAGATAATCATTATCGGTAAACACTTTAGGTATCTCAATAAACGTCGACCCTTGCGGATCAGCCATCAAAGTTAAGGCAGCGTTACGGAACCAGTGCTCGTAACGTGGCCCGATGATACCCTGGTGCTGTGGATCGTAGAGCTTATACAACATGTTAATAGCTTCTTGTACCAAGAAGTCTTTCTCATCAGGGTTATCAAACTCAAAAAGGTTAAGTCCAAGAGGGTTGTCAGTATCGCCAGGATTAAAGTAAATCACATCCTCTGCGCGCTCCTTGGGCACGGCACCCAAAATCTTTTCGGCGGTGTCACCATGAGGGTCAATAAAACAAAAGCCCTTGCCGTCACGCATATCTTGTACAATCAAATTTTCCAGCAACGTCGATTTACCAACACCAGTCTGACCCAAGATGTACGTGTGGCGGCGTCGATCGTTAACACTCAAGCGAATCTCTTTTTTATTACCGCGGAACTCGTTATGACCAAGTAATAATCCGTCGGTGGGCAAAGACGGCGGTCCATCGACCTGTTTAGAATACTGTCGAGCTACATCTGAGTTAGGGCTAAACTGTGAGTCTGGCAAGTGGAACAAAGCCGCCATTTCTGAGACACCCAAGATCATGTGATTTAACTCAGGTGGGAAAAAGCGGAATATAAATGCTGTCACTAAGCCGCTCACGTCGCTAGCGGGCAGCACCTTAAAGCTGTTCATTGCTGGAGCGTTATACAAGGCAAAGGAGGCCACCACGTCGTTCAGGAGCTTTTGTGACTTTTGGGCGTTGTCAGTAGACACTAAAATGCGAATTAACGACTCGTAACCTGGTTTTTGGGCTTTTTGCTCAATAGCCTGCAGTACGTGCTGCTGCAGCTCAGTCAACTGCGATACTTCACGCTCATGGGTCTTTTGAACCTGCTCTGGTGCTTTTGCTACCGCGTTAAATAAGTCTCGGCCCGTTATCTTAAGCTCATTGTCAGTCATGCCCTGTAATCGGCGCTTCTTAACAAAGTCCTTGAGTTTCTGCTGCCAATTACCTGTAGCGGGTCGCAACATAATCTGGATACCAACGCCGTCTTTAGCGTTAACACCGCTCAAGGCATTCATAATTGCATCAATCGGATCGCGGCCCAATTCTTGCGTACCGGCAATTGGGTAAACGTAACTTTCTTTTAACACCAACTCAGCTCCAACTGTTCCGGGTAGCTTGCCAGCATCGCTAAATATATTATGGTCCTCAGCCTGCTCAATACTTGCCCCAGGATAAGCGGTAACAATAGCATTCTTAACAATATCTACTAGAGCTACCGGCACTGCAGCGTAAAAATGAATCAATCCACCCGTAGCAATGATTTCCAGGGCAATATGACGCTGCCCATAAAACGTACTCTTAAAGCCCTTGCTGGCTGTACCATTAACCAACTCATACAAAATCTCGGCTTGTGAAACTTTTTCTTTAATTACTTCACGCACATCACGATTTCCGCGCTCGGTATCGTCACTGGGCGGGGGAAGGTGAATCAGCAGCGGAACCATTTTAAGGCCTCGCTCAATGGCTTTGCTGCGACGCAAAACGCGACGATACGCCAAAAAAGCCACCACTCCCAAGCTAACAAGCATCAGCAGCACCATCGTTACCAGCATAATCATGATCTCACCTCGGTACTCATCATGGCTGCTCTTCGCTCGGCTTTACCTCTAAATTGTAGCGTTTTTTCAAGTATTCTACCTGTAGAGCCTCAACCGCGGCTTCCTCGGCGCGCGGGTCATCACGATTGGCAGCAACTGCTTCTTCGGCCCTTTTTACCCACTCTGGTTCAATAACATCAACATCGGCAGCCGTAGCTGGCAAGGTAGCATCAGCGGCTGGCTGAGAAGCCTGGGCCTGTACAGGACCATCAGCAATAACCGCCGCAACCTGTGCCTGAGCAACCGCCGCGCCATCATCTGCTTTAGGGCCAGATTGAGCAGCCTCGGCAGCTACTGGAGCAGCTTTAGACTCAAGCTTACTTGCGGACTGCTCGATACTAAGCTCTGGGCTCGATGCCGCTTGTCGTTCTGGAGTTGGTGTTGATTGATTTCCATCCATTGTCTCTTATTATAGCACTTATGCTTAAGAGTACACTAGGATCGCAATTCTGCCTTAAACTTCTTTTGGAGTAGTTTCACTATTTCATCAGCAGCCGCATCGGCTTCAGGGTCGGTTAAGGTACGCTCCATGTTGGTTAGGGTTACACGCAGCGCCAAGCTTATCTTGCCATCAGGAATTCCTTGTCCCTCGTAGCGACTCAAGAAAGTAAGCAAGGTATCGGGCAACTCCTCCTTAATTTCCGCTACAACATCAGCCCAAAGCACCGAGCTGTCAACAACCACCGCTATGTCTCTGGCAATACTGGGGAAGCGACTCAATGGGGAATACTGATGCGAGTCGGCTGCGGCAATAAGCGGGGCAAGCTCAACTTCCATAAAGCTTACCGGGCGATTGCCTTTGATGCTATTAAGCCGTGGGTGCAACTGACCAAGTGTGCCAATGACATTACCGCCCAGCACAACATCAGCCTGGCGCCCCGGATAGTAATGGCTGTGCTTACTTGGCACAAAGGAAATATCTAGTCGTAGCTCGCGGGCAATTAAATCAAGAGGGGCCTTAGCGGCAAAATAATCTCCCATAACAGCCACCGCAACCTTGTACGGTTCGTTAGGCAATTGACCCTTTTTGCCCGAGGGCACAAATACGCGCGATATCTCGCTTACACCAAATTGTTTGGCATAGCGCTGATTAATCTCCATAACTTTAACAAGGCTTGGTAACATGGTACTGCGCATATAAGCCTGCTCAATGCTCATAGGATTTTTGAGCTTAAGGTGCTTTGCAGGATTCAAGTCAAAGCGGGTTAAGTCGTCTTCGCTAATAAATGAATAGGTAGTAAGCTCAAACAAACCAACCGCCCTGAGCAACTCACGAACTTTGCCGGTAAGTGCACGCCCTGCATCAAACTGAATACTCGTAGGACTCCAAGCCGGGATAGTTGCCGGTAGGGCATCCAGGCCAACCATTTTTATAATCTCTTCGGCAACATCAGAGCCATTTGCTACATCGGGTCGCCACCAAGGGACACGCACCTTAAGCTTAGCCAAGCCACTCACTCCAAACCCTAGCAACGTAAGGTGGCGGATCATTTCTTTTGGCGGCACAGCAACGCCAAGCAGAGCATCAATCTTGGTCGGTTTTACTTCTACAATAGCGGGCGTCGATTCAATCAAACCAAGACGAGCACCCGACACAACCTTTGCACCCATATCAGTCAACAGTTGTATGGCCAGCGCCCGACCACGATCAGCAAGTTCAACTGGCAAGCCGCGCTCATACCGAGCACTGGCGTCAGTTCTCATTCCGTGGCGCTGAGCAGTCTTGCGGACATCAGCCGCAGCAAAGGTAGCCGATTCCAAAATAATTCGTTTTGTGGTAGCAGAAACCTCCGAACCTGCGCCGCCCATAACCCCCGCTAAAGCCACGGGGCCATTGGCATCAGCAATAACAAGATCATCAATAGACAGCTGACGCATCTTGCCATCTAGCGTCTGTAAAGATTCACCCTTAGTGGCATAGCGGACTTCAAGCGGCAACGTTACCGCATCGGCATCAAAAGCATGAAGAGGCTGGCCGGTTGTAAGTAAAATATAATTTGTTATATCTACCACCGGACTAATTGACCTAACACCGCTCGCCGCCAAAACAGATAAAGCTTCTTT
>CAYXHD010000032.1:4548-6969 GCA_964464915.1 uncultured Candidatus Saccharibacteria bacterium | reverse complement strand
AAAATCATCTTGTAGAGCGGCTTATTTAGCTTAGGAGTGCGCCACCATCTACCACTATCTGTGTACCAGTCATATAGCTGGACATATCTGAAGCCAAGAACAGGGCAACGGTGCCAATTTCGTCGGGCTCGCCCATGCGGTGCATAGGAATCTTTGCCATAAAGGCCTCGGTTTGAGCCTTCATCTGCTCGGCACTAGCTCCAGAGCTCATGGCGGCTACACCCGGAGTGGCAATACCACCGGGAGCAATGGCGTTAACCTGGATATTATCAGCAGCTAACTCCAAGGCAGAGTTCTTAGTAAAGCCCCATACGCCATGCTTACTGGCATCGTAATGCGCCAAACCAACCATACTAGGGTGGAGTGCATCAATTGATGTAACGTTAATAATCTTACCGCTCTTCTGTTCCTTCATGATCTCTGCGGCGTACTTAGTCATTAAAAATACGCTGCGCAAATTTACATGCATGACGCGCTCAAAGTCCTCGGCGGTCATTTGGGCAATAGGCTTAGGTGGGTAAATACCAGCATTATTAACCACAATATCAAGCGACCCAAAGTGTTCCTTGGTAGCGTTAATAAGCTTTTGTACACTAGCTTCATCAGCAACATCAATCTTATAAGCAGCAGTTCTATGTCCCTTATTAGCCAGTTCCTGGGAGGCAGCAACCGCAGCAGCGTCATCCATATCGGCAAGCACCACATTGGCACCAGCCTCGCTTAATCGGGCCGCAATACCCTGACCAATGCCCTTAGCAGCACCGGTCACAATAGCGGTCTTGCCCGTTAAATTGAGGAGCTCACCTACTCCAGTCATGCTAGGGCCTCAGCGTTCCGGCAAACACTTGCCATGCCAATAATGATTTAGCCACTAAACTCAATACAATATAGGCACGTTCGCCAAACAAGTAGTTCTTCCATGGACCGATCTTTTTATATTGCAGCACCATATTGATAGCAAAGCAGTTAAAGAACACAAAGATGCTTACAAAGATCCAGTACACAAAGGTTGGGGCGGCACTGCCGTTATCGGCGCCAAGCCACATGGTAAAGGCCACGGCAATCCAGGGGAGCAAACCAGCTAAACAACCCACCCAATAGCTAACCCAGCTGGTTTCTTTAGTGGTTTGATTGTGGATTTCCATAACCAGTCCACAGAGGTTCATGACGGCGGTAGCACCAAAGATAAGCACAAGCGTCATAGAATCGTAAATACCAACTAGGAGGCTAATGGCGACCATCATGACGCTGGCGGATATAGAATACTCGATCCAGCGTAGCTTATTCATGCCAAGCTTAAGATCGCTGTTGTATTTCTTATTATAGATAGTGGCGATAATTAAATGGAAAATCGCCGACAAGAACAAGAAACCAGCAATTAAAGCTGGTAGTGACAGATCAAACAGAACTTTACTAACTGGTTGTAACGTTTGCGAGGCTTTGTCGAACGAAAGATAGCTGCCAGAAATTGGCAATGTGAACGTTTTACTTAATATGACAATCAGGACACCTTGAATAGCATGCAGAGCAGCCATAAAAAGGTTAAATTTGCGCAGACCTTGGGGTGTGATAGTTTTACTCATACCATCACTATAGCATTAGCGTTTTGGGGGGAGCAAGAGCAATTCGCTGGTACGCTTCTTGTACTCCTGATAAGCTTTGTCCTTACCCCACTTTTTGTCGGCCTGTTTTTCTAAAATAGGAACGCCGGTAGCAAACAATAACACGCCAGTAATAGAAAGTGGACTAGCCAAGCCGGCGAGTCGCTCTGGGGCAGTAAGCGTCGAAAAAACAGTCATATATATGCCAACCCAGACCAATATCTCGCCAAAATAGTTTGGGTGGCGCGACCAGCTCCATAAACCTTCAGCAATCCATTTACCTTTATTTTTAGGGTTTTGGGTAAAACGGAACTTTTGGGCATCAGCAATAGTTTCTACAATTAGGGCAAAAGCCCATAGCGCGACGCCGACGACACTCAGGCTAGTCAGGTTAACATCGGGCTTGTTAAGCGCCAATAGCAATGGCAGCAGCACCACCCAGGCAGTTACAGCCTGGAGTACCCAAAAACGGCCGAGCAGCCAAAAACTGTTACGCCACACGTCAAAACGCTGGTCGTGGCCGGTAACTGATATGCGATACAACAAGAAGCCGCCAAGACGGAAAGCCCACAAGCCAGCCATGGCCGCCACTAAAATACGCCCCGAGGTGAGATCGCCGCTGTACAGGCCAAACATGGTGAGCACAAAAAAGCTCAATGCATAGGCTGCATCGGTGAGTTTATCGGTCTTAAACTTGTAGGCCACTAGGAATAAAACAATATTAATACCGAGCGAGAACAAAAGAGCGTTGAGTAAGTATAATGAATTCATAATTGCAGTTTAGCATAAGTAGGTTACAATAGGGATATGGAATTCTTAA
>CAYXHD010000032.1:0-4538 GCA_964464915.1 uncultured Candidatus Saccharibacteria bacterium | reverse complement strand
GTCTGAGCTTTGCTAGCCTTCTTGCTCTCGATGCATTGTGGCTCGTAAAGATCGCGCCTGCCCTGTATAAATCACAAATTGGCCACCTTATGGCCCAAAAGCCCAACTTGGCTGCCGCCGGGTTGTTTTACGTAGTCTACATTATTGGCGTAGTGATCTTTGTAGTACAGCCGGCCGTCGAACAAAAATCAGTTATGTATGCCCTAACCCGCGGTGCACTATTTGGTTTTGTGGCCTATGCCACCTTTGATCTTACCAGTCTAGCCGTGCTCAAGGACTGGCCGCTCAAGATTACCATTATTGATCTTATTTGGGGCTCAACCCTTACCGCCGGCGTAAGCACCATCGCTACCGCCATCGCCCTCAAGCTTAACTCTTAAAACTTACTTATGATGCTGGCGGCGCTGCTTCCAGAACCAAACCAGGGCGGCACCAAACAGTATCAGTAACGCGATCTTGCCATATAATTCGTAGCTGCCAATAGTATCTTGCAGGCTGGAAAGTGTACCTGTAGTGCTGTACCCTAAGTAGATAAAAAACAGGCTTCGGATCGTGAGCCCAGCAAAACTAGCCCATAGGTAGTGCTTAATGTTAACCTTAATGATGCCTGCCGCCAATGAAATTGGAGCTGTTGGCATAAGTGGCGTGGCACGCAGCAAAAATAGGACAATGTCGTCGCGCTTGCCCTGCTCAAATTTTTTGCCGATGGCCTCAATTGATTTATGACTAATACCTAAGTACTTACCAAAACGTGACGACAGGATATCCTCGGCTTTATCAGCCAGCACATAATACACCCAGCAGCCTAGTGTCTTGGCGGCGCCGGCCAAAACAGCTAAGGCAACTAAATACGCGTAGTTACTGTTTTGCTGGGCGGCTATTGAGCCGGCCAGCGTGGTAACAAACGGCGACGGGATAATGGCAATGGCTTCCTCTACTAACGACCCAGCGATTATAAACAACGGCAAGGGCATTGCTAGTGAAATTGTTTGGAGATACTGCAATAATGAATCAAGCATGCTACTAGCTTATCATATTCAAACAATAAACATGAGTGGTATACTAAGCTCATGAATACACAACAACGCGATTATGTACGAACAATTATTTTTGGGGTTGAAGATAGCCTGGTCTCGACCACCGGTCTGATTGCCGGCCTTGGGGTGGGCACCAACAACAAGTCTGTGGTTATTGTTGGCGGAGTGGTGGCAATTGCGGTAGAGGCCATCAGCATGGGCGCCGGCGAGTACATTAGTGACGACTCTATAGAGCAAGCCAGCAAGCAGGTCGGCGGACGGAGCCAGGCCCTTAAGGGCGGGGTTATTATGCTCGTTTCTTACTTTTTAGCTGGGCTCATTCCCCTTTTGCCGGTAGTCTTCTTTGTTTACCCTACATCCTTGTATTTCTCAGTTGTGTTTGCCTTATGTGGGTTATTTTTGCTCGGCTATGCAAAAAGTAAGGTATTAAAAACCAACCCCTGGCGCGGAGCGTTTAAGGTAGCTATTGTTGGCGGAATAGCTACGGCGCTAGGTATTATTGTAGGGCTGGTCTTTAAGATTTAGCTTCTGCTCGATTACTCAGCAGAGCATTAGTTATGACTTTTAATGTTGCGGCTACTGGTATCGCAACCAAGGCACCCATTACACCGGCTACCGCGCCGCCAATGAGGATCGATGCCAGCACTGTAAGCGGCGAGACATCAACATTCTTGGAGTAGATGGCGGGGTTTAAGACTGCACTTTCAAACTGAGTATAAATTACGGTGTAGGTAATAAAGATGACGGCGGCCCAGGGCTGACCGGCTAGCACAAAAATAATCGATACCAAGCTAGCGCCAATGGTTGCGCCAACCAAAGGAATCAAATCAATCAAGCCAACCAACAGAGCAAGCACCAAGAAGTACGGACTCCCCGTAAGCCACAACACCACGGCACTCATGGCGCCAAAAATACCACTAATAATAAAGTTACCCACCACGTAACCGTTAATGATGCTATAGACATCACTGCCAATGGCCTGAGCCTGTGATTGATGCTGCTTTGGGAGCAGACTCAGCGCAAAACGTTTAAGGTCTTTACCTTCAACGGTCATAAAGAACATGAGTGATAAAATTGCGACTATGGCCACCAGAGCGCTGATTACCCCGGCCAGAACTCCAATCAGCACCGAGCCAATCTGCGAGAGTGAAGTAAGTAGCTGCCCGCTGTCGGCCTTAAAACGCTCAACAACCGCCTCTTTACTGCTGTTGGCTGCTCCATATAAGGGCGTACTGGATAAGACTTCGTTAAGACGATTAACAAATTCTGGTAAACTGGTGACCAGGTTGACCGTCTGCTGTAATAAAGGCCCCAAGAACAACCAGGCCATTAGACCTAAAATTCCACAAAGAACCGCAAGAACTGCAAGAGTTGCCAATGCCAGACTCTTTTTGGGCATAAATCGCTGCGTAGCGTGGACTACCGGGTTAATAGCCACCGCTAAAAAACCGGCAATCGCTATCCACAATAGTGGACCGCGTGCCAAAAAGGCACCATACAGCAGCACCGCAGTTCCTAAAACGACAGATACAGCAATGATCACTTTGTTATAAAACAGGGTAAGGTCTGATTGACTCATAACGCTTATTATTGCATCAAATCGTCACGACTGCAAGATACTAGAGGTCAACACGACGGGCCTCAATCACCTCTCGCCCATCGGCTGCGCCAGATTTTGTGCAGGTATAGAGCGTCATTTTAGCGGTAAGTGATGGCGCTTCAATTGAAATCTGATTGGGTTTTACGGAGTATTGCCTGGTTATACGGTAGGTGTAACGCTTACCCTGCCAGTCTACATACAGCTCATCGCCAACCTTTAGCTTATCAATATCATAGAGCGGCGAACTGTTAAGCGTATGCCAGGGAGTAAGCCCCATAGCAAAACGATGGCCAGAAAGAACAAAATTACCACCATCCACTGGATTACCGCGCCCTGGAAACCGATGCCACAGACCCTTTTCTAACACCTCTACAGAACCGGCATTAATTGGTAGCTTCAGGTTGAGCTTTGGTACGATAAGTACATTGTCCTGAGCTATTTCCTGCTGCTTGATGGGCGGCAATGGCTTACGGGAGATGATTTGAGGAGAAGCAGTCAGTAGGGCCAAGTAGCACCCAGCAACAAAGAGCAGAAGTCCCATAAGTAGCAGAGCTACTCTCTTGTGTTGGCGCAACTTACTTACGAGCCGCACCAGTTATGGCCTTCTTGACGGTTGCACCAGCCAGCACGACCATACCGCCGGACAGTAACACTAATGCTGTCTGATTCATGCCGGTATCGGCAAGACCTGGTACGTTGCTATCTGAAGGAGTTTCTTCAACAGGTTCTTGCGGTACAGGATATGGTGCTGAGTTTACATTATTAAACCCACCGGCAATAAACAGGTCAAGAAAATCTAGAGTTCCGCCACCAAGAAACGCCTGAGTTAACGCCTCTGACATGCCTTGGGTATCAGGATCGTTGGGACCCATCCCGGCAGAAGCGTAATTGGTGAACTCTAGGTCAGAATCTTCTGGCACACTAAATTCTAACGTGGTACTTATTGACTCGTTTTCTTCGAGCGTTTCACTGCCTATGTATACACACATCACAAACTGATAATCGGTATGATTGGGTGCAATGGAGCCGGGCAGGTTGGGCATGGCAATGATGCAGTTTATATCAGTATTGCTGGAAGAAACAAATACAAGGTCGGCGGGGGCAAGATCCGCAATTAACGAAGAGGCCAGCGGATTCTCGCCCCCGCCATTAAATTGGGCAAGCTCAACAGGTGTGTAGCCGTTATTAGTGACGGTTATATCATACTTAATGATGCCACCAGCCGTAACCTCTTGGTCAGTATTAATGGTTTTAGTCAGGGAAAGATCGGAGTTAGGGGCAATAATTGCCGTAGTATCGGCATAGTCGTCATCTCCCTCGCTAGAATCTGTAACGGCAATACCACCAGAAGAAAGCTGAATAACATTATGCGTTAAAGACATGGTGTTGTCTCGGCTGCAAGACGGCTCACCTGTAAAGGTCAATATAAGAGTCTGGCCGCTTCCTAGTACTCCACCCCAGGTCTGAGTTCCGCCGTTATACGCACCGGCATCAGTTGCGGTACCGCTCGTATTTAATGATGTCACGTTAAAACACAGCGTGTTGACTGGATTAAATACGATTTCATCCAGCGTTAATGGTCCGTTGTTTGTGATGGTTTGTGTGAAGCTATGGGATTCAGCACCCTCGACAATACTCGTAACACCGTCAGTGGTTACCGCAGATAGCCCCGTAGCTGCCAGCAATATACTTGTTGCCTCATCACTATCTTCGTTACTTCGGTCGCTGTCGGTTAGGGTTACGCTGGTAAGCGCAGAGCTTGCAATAGCGTTGTCAAATACGATACCGTTACCGCCACCGCAAGTAATGTCGGCCGCAAACGTAAGTACCAGGTTTTGGCCCGAGGCTAGTTCGCCCGTCCAAACGCCTGAGCTATAGGAGCCAGTATCGGTAGCCGTACC
>CAYXHD010000031.1:5628-7216 GCA_964464915.1 uncultured Candidatus Saccharibacteria bacterium | reverse complement strand
AGAGTTGTGCTTCCACACAGCTGAACCTGGAATGTATTCAAGGTAAGCATCGTCACGATCAAGGTTAACATTAACTTGGTCATTAACGGTGTTACTGTTGTCAGAGCTAATGCTTGCATTAACTTTCTGAGCTTTACCTGGCTGAGTTGGAATTGCAACTTTAACCCGTAGGTTATTTGCTACCTTGCCTGAGTCAGGATTTTCTTGGTTGTGGTAGTAAACCTGAAGTTTAACTACCTGATCGTATGACGCGTTCACAGACTCGGCATACTTTGTGTCTCCAGCGGTTACGTTAGCAACACCAAGTGAACCTTCTAGTTTCACTTCGTTTGCAGCGATAGATGACACAGGCAAAACAATTGCCATAGTCACAGCTGCAGCTGCGATAAGTCGCTTAGGAAGACGGTTAAACAAACTCTTAATTGCTTGTTTCATAGTTCTCCTCCTTATAAGGAATTAATCTTTAACATTCAAGTAATTAACAATAATTACTTGTCTTAAAACATCCGCTCTAAACTGTTAAAGATCAGAACTGCAAGAGGTACCTGTATGAAATACAGAACCCACCTCCCAGTCGAGTGATATTTTAGCACAAGTATTACTTTATGTCAATATTATGGTTACGCTTTTTTGCTAGTTGTTAAGGAGCTGTTGCTTCCCTTACTTATAAGGGCAAGTCAAATCATTACAAATCATACATGGGGGTTAGCGGGCGGTATGGGAGTTCGATCAAAAGATCAATCTACAACCATACGGCCCGCGTTTTGTGACTATGCATCACCAGGAAGATCGCATTTTACTGCGTTCAGAAATTCCTGCCCACACTAACGTTGGCTTTTTCTCGACTTACTCGAGACGGCTCAACCAACAACCTTGGCACCAGATTTAGTAGCTACGCGTCGCCGCGAAGCAGGTACTGGTGAGTACCTTTGCCGTGCTTCAGTCAGAAGCCTCCTGGGTCACCCGAATGGGTTCCCGTATCCACAGTGACCGGCGGACCGGGTGGGGCGGGAGTCGGACCACCACCAGACGTTGATCCGTCCGGATTGGTCGTTGACCCTCCAGGAGTGCCACTGCCGCTCGGTGATCCCGAATTGTACCCACCAGGGGTGGGGTTGGGAGCCGGCGTACCAGGCGTTGGCGTGGGCCCAGCGGGCGGGACATGCGGTTGCGGCGGTGCGCCAGGCGTTGGCCCGGTGTCAATGCCGCTCGTGCGGTTGTCCTGCGGAGGCTGGTGCACCCGACTGCCATTCTGCATCTCGTCCTCGGTCTGATCGACCTTGTCCCAGGTGCAGGTGACAGGATTCCACACGTGCTTGCCATACTCCGGCTTCGGAGTCTGCGGGCACGAGTAGGTAGGTGTGGTCGGCGACGGGTTGTCCGTCGGACCAGGGGGATGGGGACCAGGGCCCTTGACCACGGGGTTACCGCAGCGCGCCAGGATCCAGAAGACCGAGCCGTCCTTGAGAACGACCTTGATGGCCTTCCTGTCTCCCGAGATGCCAGACGTTGCCGCCGACACCATTGCACCACCGTCATCGATACCAGAGTTGGTCCCATCTGCGGGTGCCTCATCTGGCGTGACCAG
>CAYXHD010000031.1:0-5618 GCA_964464915.1 uncultured Candidatus Saccharibacteria bacterium | reverse complement strand
GTGAGACTGATCTCGATGACCAGCTGGTCTGCAGCTGGGGTGGCGCAGCCATCCTTCTCGAGCGTGGACGAGTCCACATCACGATGTAGGAAATACTTTGCCGTACCAGCCAGTGCCTCGGGGTCGGTCTTCACCGTCTCCAAGTACACCACGGCAGCCTGCTTGGCCTGCTCAGGGGTCTGCGCATCACGGATCTCCGCGATACCCCCCGAGACGACACGATGGCCACCGTTATCCAGCTGGACGATCGCCCACGTGTTGGGACAATCGCTGTTGTTCTTCCCCACGGGCACGGTTGTGCTCGTGGTCGTGGTGGTCGTTTCCGACGCATCACTCTTTTTTGGTGACGGCCAAACGAGGCTCGCCACCAAGGTGAGAACGGTCAAGACAGCGAAGATCGCCGTCCCAATCGCCCATCGACGTGTTGCCATGGTTTCCTCCTGGCACGTCGTTGATCCACATTTTATTTATCATTCCGCTGAATTGCGGAAGGCGCCGGGATCTGGAAGCGCATTCGTAGATGACGGAGAGTTTCCTCTCTTGTCACCTCTTGACTCAATTATGACGGCTACCCGAGTCAAACTGGGGCCTGTAGGTGCTTCCCCTACACATTACGTTGCATTTTTTCGAGTGCAAATACTCGTCTGCGCAGGCAATGCCTACTCGGGGTTGTTCCTGTTGAGGAGCGAGCCGAGCAGACCACCAACACAGAAGCCAAGGCTCGTCACGAAGACGAACCAGAGCGTGACGATCAGTCCCCGACCGAAGCCGACGATGTCGTCGAACGTGCCCTTGGTGGCGTTGGCAACCAGGAGTGCGATGATCGCACCGATGATCGCCAGGATCCACGCAGCAGGCGTCCAACCCTGGACCCAGTGGACGAACGTCACGAAGACGTTGACCTGGGTCGCACCGTCGGCGGGCTCGTCATCGTCACCGTCGCCCGTGGGGGGCGGGGTGTCGTCGTCGGGCTCGTCATCGGTCGTGGGCGGGACAGGGGGAGCGGGCGGAACCGTCGGGGGCATGGGGCCCGTCGGCGGGTCGTCGTCCGCGGGGACAGCACCGAGGATCCAGCTGAGCTGGTCAGCCTCCTCGGCGAGGACCTCGGCGTCGTCGATGAGCTTGCGCTCGACGACACGGGCACCGACACGAGCGTTCTCACGCTGGCGATCGACTCCCTCGAGTTCATCCTTCACCTTCTTGGCTCGCTGCTTGGCAGCGGCGCCGAGTCGGCCAAGCTCAGCTACGAGCTCGTCTGCACCGTAGTCACCTTCTGCATCGTCGTGGAGAATGATGTTGTCTGTGGTCATGATGTTTCCTCTCCTCCCTGGGTGGGAAGGCGGTAGGCTTGTGGGCCTATCTGCTGGACGGTACTGTCCATTCGGTTTTACCCGATACTTCATCCCTTGTGGGAGTCAGAGCAGAGCCATGGTCACAAGTTTTATGGCCATAGTTCTGCTCTGAGAAAAGAAAATCACATTCTCTGTTTTAGTGTGTTTTGCATAGTCACATTTCTGCTCTCAAAGGGAGACGAATCGCCTCTACCTGAGAGCAAACCACCTACTGCTAGCGCTAAACACTAGTACTAAATGGCTTGCTCTCTGGAGTACTCCTTATTAACAGATATGAACTGTAATGATCTGACTTGTTAAATGACCCCTATTAGCTGACTTTGGGTTACGTCATCTGTAGACGGCAAGAGACAACAGATAAATCTATCTGTTGTCTGCTTCCACCTCTGTTAAAACGACGTCCCTTTACGGATGATGCTCTCACCAACGAACCAGTAATAGGATGACTTAATATTATCACAAACAGGGGTATTTGTCAATATATAGCATAACAATTTTGATATAAACTCAAGCATTTTCAAGGCTCCTACAAGCCAAAAAAACACGGCTACCTGGCCGCGTTTTTTAGAAGGCGATTTTAAGCGCTTAAGCTAAATACTTTTTTCAAGTATTTTGCGTGAAGTGCTTTGTATATCTTGCTTAATTTTATCAAGCTCTTCACTTGCCATCTGCTGATAATTCGGCGCATGCTGTTTAAGCCACGCAGCGGCCTCCTCGTTCTTGCCTGCTTTTGTTAGGTCATCAAACTCTTTCAAAGCATCTTCGCCAACTTGGCTTGCAAGCCGCATGCCCACACTTAGCTCTAAGGCTTCGTAAATCCCGCGTAAGATTTTGTCTTTCTCTGCCTCGCTAAAGCCATCCAGGCCAAGTTCTTTTAATAGATTATCGTCGAGTGTTATTTGACTCATAGTGCCCTCCCTTTAAAGATTTTGTGGGCCTGCCCCAAGCAAGCCGATTATTTCATTTGTATCATTGCCGTCTTTGACAAGGTTAAGCAGTTCGTCTGCATGCATTACAGTCCAATCATTACCAAAGTTTGGCGTAGTTGAAAGCCGACCAACAACTTGGTTATAGACCCGGCTTTCGTCTGGAGACAGCTGATCTTTAACACCGTTCCAAATTTCATCAATCTTGCTAAGTGTGGGTAGTTGCTCTGTGCCTGGCTTAATACTGCCAAAGAATTGCTGGGCTTCCTGAGGTGCGCCTGGCCGTGCCGTTACCAAACCACTAAACCTATCCGCTTCAGCACTATCATACGGAACTTCTGGTGGGTTTGGCGAGCCACCAGGCCAAATATGCGCCACTCCTTCTGCTGCCATGTAGCCCAAAATAGCGCCACCGGCGCCGACTGCCATGGCGGTTGCTGCCCGGCGGTCATTGCCGTGTTTGGTATCGATCGTTTGACGCTTGGCGAGATCGTTAAGAATACTATCCATAAGTGGTTTGCTTGCTTCCTCTGACCTATCAACAAGACCTTTTGCGCGCTGGTGCCGATCTACTGCCTTTGCATGCGCTGCATCACCAGCCTCGGCATTCCTCCTAATAGTATTACCGACTAAGCCTTTACTAACGCTCCGTGCTACTGCTAAGCCAGCCCCTGCGCCCAAACCGGCGGCTCCAAGCAGTGGCGCTGCCACAACTGCAGCTCCAACACCAAGCGGAATACCGATTGCTGCCATTACCATGCCTTTTTTGACTGTGCCAAAGCTAAAGAATTTAGTCCCTTGCTTATTCCACCAATCATAAAAGCGTTTTAGACGCTTACCTTCGATCTTTTCTTTTTCAATTCCATATTGCTCTTGAATCAACTTAGTTACTTCTTGCATGGAGCCATAATTTATAGCACTAACAAGCTCATCACCTTCTAAACCTTGCTCACGCAATAAGTCTACTGCTATAGCGCCAGCTTCTGCCTTTGCTTCTTCATAGCGTTCAAATGCCGCTTCGAGCTTCTTTTTACTAAACTTACGAGAAAAGAACGTAGCGCTTTCGCGGCCTGCCCGCAAGCGTGCTAGTTCTGTCCGTGCCTCATCAACCGCCTCGTTGGCTGCTATGAGTTCAGGCGAGGTTGGTCCTTCTGGAGTTGACGGATCATCATCTATTGGCTCGCTAGCTTCTGGGCTGCGTCCCCAAAATTCATCATGTGCTTCTGCATGAGCATCGGCTTCAGTTGAACCATCTTCTTTCAGTTCATCAATCCGCTGGTTTATAACCTCGCCGATTTTTCCTCTTGGATCATGCAGCTCATCTACCGGTGGAGAACCGGGAGTAATACCACTGCTAGGATCATCTGGATCCTCAGGACTTTTTGGGTCTTCAGGGTCTTTAATAATATCAAAGACACCGCCTGGCTTTTTGTCATCCTCTTTAATGTCAAGCGTCCAGGGTTCATGTCCCATAGCGGCCATTGGTAAATCATCATCTTTTAGCCCATCAGTCAGTTCACCTTCTTCGACAGGTCGAAGAACTTTTTCGTCCTCAGTAGTTTCACTATTTGGTTCATCTGACTCGCCGCTTGTTGCAGGCTCTGTACCCTGAAAATCCATCTGCGCTTCATCGGGGCTATATCCATAAGCATCCAGCACGTCGTCACCCTTTAATTGTACTTTTTGGCCAGTCCGAGCATTAACTCCATAAACTAATCTCCTACCGTCTTTGCTCATTTTTGCATCTAAAGACGAGAACCGTTGTAGTTCCTCTGGCATATTTTGGTTACCAGAGGAGGAAGGAGGTGCTGATTCTGCAGACATTTCTTAGTTTCCTTTTTGTAGGTTTATCATAAGCAGTATACCAAACTGTATATCAAAGGAGCAATTACTCTTTTGATGATGCTACTACTCCTTTAAAGTTTTCTGGAAGCAAGGGTTTTTTGGTAAACGCAAAACCAAAGGTGCTACCTTTACCTTCTTGAGTCTTAAAGATGATCGAACCACCCTGGGCTACCACTACTTTTTTGGCCATAAAGAGTCCAAGGCCGGTGCCGTCTGGCCGCGCTTTCTTGGCATTACCTGCCCGGTAGAACTTGTTAAACAAGTGGTGCTGTTCACTCTTTGGGACGCCTATGCCGTCATCAGTTACCGTAAACTCAATCGAGTCACCCTTATCCTCTAAGCCAACTTTTATATGCCCGCCGCTTGGCGTGTAGTAAATAGCGTTGTCAGCGAAGTTCATAATTACCTGACGAATCTTTGTCTCATCCAGCATTAAATTCGGGAAGCTGGTTGGTTTATTAAAGACCAGTTCCAGTTCACGCCCTTTGGCAGTTTCTTTTAGCTGAGAAATCTCACCTTCAATAACCTCGGCTAGGTTTGTTTCTTTGGGTTCAATAATAAATTTACCTGTCCTGAGTCGTGAGACGTTAAGTAGGTCTGCAATCAAGTACACCATACGCTGCGAGCTCACAAAGGCTTGGTCAAGTAGTTCCGCCTGCTTCTTGCTGATTTTACCTGCATCACCTTCCATGACCATACTCACATAACCCTTGATACTAGTAAGCGGCGTACGCAATTGATGAGACGCCATACTAATGAAGTCATCCTTAGTTTGGTCTAATTCCACCAAGCGATGGTTTGCAGCTCGTAACTTTTTGGTTGCATCATCAACCTTATCCTGCAGAGTAATGTTAAAGTTTTGTATTTCCTCAAAACGGAGCGCGTTCTGGACGGCAATCACCAGTTCATCGGCAATGATTTCGAGTACCTGCAAGTCCTGGCGTGAATATGGGCTACCGCTTTTCTTGGCACCAAGTACAATATAACCAATGCCTTCTTGATTCTTGGTTGGCGTGTCAGTCAAGCGAGCAAGCACGGCAATGTCATTTTTACGCAGCACATCACGCAGTTTTGATTCTTTATCTTCCAGTTCATCAACCACAATACTCTTTTGGTGCATACGAGGAGTAATTTTACGTACTTGTTCAATATCTTCCTGTGTAAATTGCCGATCACTCGTGCCAATAATACGCTGTGGAGATTCTTCAATCTTTTTGATGCCAAACATAACAAACTCGGCTTTGATTGACTGATTAATGACGTCTGCGCTATTTTTAAGGAGTTTATTAATATCCAGGGTAGACACCAGAATCTTATTTAGGCCATCGAGCAGTTCTTGCGAATCATAAGCATCCCGATAAAATAGCTTATTGCTCCACTTGTCAAAAAATCGCTTGAGCGGCTGAAATGTAAACGCCAGTATGACTGCAACGAGAGTATATGTTGTGCGCTCTAGGTTTACGCTCGCTCCGTCCGGCAAAACAATATTAATAAC
>CAYXHD010000030.1:6878-7291 GCA_964464915.1 uncultured Candidatus Saccharibacteria bacterium | reverse complement strand
CAGGTAAGCTTGGACGACCTAGCCGCCGCCGTAACCCAAACCCTGGCCGATGGCGTAGCCACCGCACAAGGTGCCACCATTACCCCAGAAAGCCCCGTTATCAACCAGCAGCCCGCTCCAGTAGCTCCAGTAGCACCTGTTACCCCTGCCCCAACAGTTCCAGTGCAACCCATACCGGCACCCGCTGCCCCCGCTGAACCAACCCCTCCTGTATCACCCGTACAGCAATAGGTCGGCCATGCGCCTTAATCAATACCTCGCCAAACATACGGAGCTCAGCCGCAGGAGTGCCGATACTGCTATTGCTGATGGACGAGTTATTGTTAATGGTAAGTTGCCTGAAATGGGGCAACAATTCCAGGAATCTGATATCGTTGAGCTCGACGGCGTGCCCCTCAAAAAACTCAAAACTA
>CAYXHD010000030.1:0-6850 GCA_964464915.1 uncultured Candidatus Saccharibacteria bacterium | reverse complement strand
GATACGAGTGGATTGCTTATTATGAGTAATGACGGCGATCTTATCCAATCTGTAACACACCCGTCGCACCAGGTCATAAAGCAGTATGAAGCACAGCTACCACGGACGCTGCGCCCCCAGGACCTCCAGGCACTCCAGGCAGGGGTTGAGCTCGATGACGGCATTAGTAAGCTTGATGTGAGTGGCAAAGGCCGGGATTGGGTGATCAAGATTCATGAAGGCCGCAATCGTCAGATTAGAAGGACATTCGAAGCCTTAGGCTATGAGCTGGACAGATTGCATCGCAGCAAGATTGGTAAGCTCAGCCTGGGCGCGCTCAAAACCGGTGAGTACAAAGAAATTGGCAGGAGAGACGTGCTATGAACCTGGCCCTGATTGCCATTGCGTTTATAACTATGCTGGGCGTACAAGCTCCAGCCAGTATGGTTAACGCCCAGAAAATCCCGGTGGCCCAAACCGCCCAAGGAACACCATCGGCTCCCATTCCTATCCTTAATTCTGCCGAGCAACCCAACGTCTACGCCAAGTCGGTCTATGTGGTTGATGCCACTACCGGCACCGTGTTATATCAAAAAGACGCCACCACCGCCCGACCGATTGCCTCGCTCACCAAGATGATGACCGTCTTGGCCATTCTGCGCGATCACCAGCTCGACGAACAAGTAACCGTACCACCGTTACCACCCTACAACCAGGGAGATGCACTGGCTGGATTAGTGCCGGGCGACAGTCTTACCGTTAAGGATCTGGTGGCCGCCAGCCTGATACCCAGCCACAATGACGCCGCAGATACGCTGGCAATCTACCATAGTGGGACAAAAGAGAAGTTTTATGGTAAAATGAATACCATTGCCAAGGAGTGGGGACTGAGCAGTGCCACCTTTGCCAGTGCTAGTGGCTTACAAGATGCCGGCAACGTCGCCAGCGCCAAAGATCTTGCCACCCTAGCGCGTCTCGGGCTTTACAATAAAACCTTTGCTGAGCTAACCGCCACCAAGACTATGAAGGTCACCAGTGGACAGGGGAGAGTCTACACTCTCAATACCACCAACGATCTTTTGGATGGTACGCGAGTGCTCGGGCTCAAGACCGGTTACACTCCAGTAGCCGGCGAATGCCTGATCACCCTCAGCAAGATCAATGGGCACAACATTATTACCGTCATGCTCGGTAGCTATGATCGTTTTGGCGAAACCACCCGGGTGCTGGACTGGGTAACTAACACCTACACCTGGCACACAACTAACTAACGAGAGATTCACATGCTTCCTATCGTCGCAATTATCGGCCGTGCCAATGTTGGCAAAAGCACCCTGTTTAACAGGCTTATTGGTCGTCGCCAAGCAGTTATGCACGATAGCCCCGGTACCACCCGCGACACCAACCAGCACGAGATGATCTGGAACGGTGTACCATTTTTACTTGCCGACACCGCTGGGCTTACTAAAGCTACTAATGAGCTGGAAGCCGACATTATTGATCAGATCCAAGAAGTCGCCGCTACCGCTGACCTAATTGTGCTAGCTGCTGATGCTGGCGTTATGATTACCGACGAAGATCGCCGAGCCGCCAAACTGGCTCTCAAGACCGGCAAGAAGGTGATTCTAGCCCTTACCAAAGCCGACACCGCCCAACGTGGCCTGGCCGACGACTTTGTACGCCTTGGCCTCGGTAACCCAATCGAAGTATCTTCTATTCACGGGACCGGTACTGGTGACCTGCTCGACGCTATCGTCGAAGTACTCCCTAAGAAAACCCCAAGAAAGAAAGCTGATAACTCAATTCGCCTAGCTCTCCTTGGTCGCCCTAACGTAGGCAAGTCCAGCCTACTCAACAGCATGGTCGGCAAACAAAAAGCCATTGTCAGCAGCATCCAAGGCACCACGCGCGATGTTAACGAAGCCGAGGTGGTTTACCATGGTCGCAAGCTAATCATTAGCGATACTGCCGGTCTGCGCCGCCGCGGCAAGATCGAACAGGGGATAGAGAAGTTTAGTAGCTACCGCACACTTGCTGCCGCCAATAATGCTGATATCTGCATCCTTGTCCTCGACGCTTCAGAGCTCGGCACCAGCCAAGACCTGCACATCGCCGGCCAGATTATGGAGGCAGCTAAAGGTATGATCATAGTCGTTAATAAATGGGATACGGTTGATGCAGAAGACAAGACGCAAGCCAAGATCCTGCGCCGCTTGTACCGAGAATTCGACTTTTTAACCTGGGCACCAGTAGTCTTTACCTCGGCCACTCAAGGCCTTAACGTTACTAAGCTCTTTGAGCTAACCCTAGAAATTGCCGAACGCCGTGCCAAAAAGATTCCTACTACCGAGATCAACACTTGGTTGCGAAAAGTCGCTGCCAGCCATCCACCAGCCGGCCTCAAAAACCGTCATCCAAAGCTCAACTACATCACCCAGATCGACAGCAACCCACCAAGCTTCCTCGTCTTCGGCTCGCACGTTGAGTTCTTGCACTGGAGCTACAAGCGTTATATGGAAAATGAGATCCGTAAAACCTACGACTTTACGGGAACCGCAATAAAGTTTACATTTAAAGATAAGCATAAAGAAAAAGCTAGCTGGATGGACTAATATGAAGCTGATCGTCGGCCTCGGAAATCCCGGAAAAGAATATGTGCATACCCGACACAACATCGGCTTCTTGGTCATCAACGCCCTGTCGACCAAATTCCACGGCGGAGACTGGAAGACCAACAAGAACCTCAAATCGGTCGTTACCGATATCGAAATCAATGAAGAAAAGATTATCCTGGCTAAGCCCGTTACCTTTATGAATGAAAGTGGTCAGGCAGTCGGCGCCCTGCAACGTTTTTATAAAATAGATCATAAAGATATCATTGTGATACACGACGATATAGACCTTCAGTTCGGAAAGCTCCGCGTCAGAATAGGTGGCAGCAGCGGGGGACATAATGGTATAAAATCAATTCAACAACACACTGGTGATGAAGCTACGCGCTTCCGTATTGGTGTAGCCAATGATGAGCTCCGCACCCACATACCAAGCGTCAAATTTGTCCTGCAAAAGTTCAATAAAGACGAACAAACCAAGCTTCCGGCGCTTATTGACGAATCTGTAAACGAACTCACTAACTATCTCGAGAACCCAGAAGAATACTCAAAGCACCTGCTCCACCAATAAGGTTGACACTCAGCTAATATACCTATATAAATAAACCATAAGTACTATCAAAATCACAAGGAGACAGCTTATGGCTGCAGTCAAATCAAATAAACCAACAAAAGCTCCGTCAAAGAAATTAAAAGCCGGACAAAAGAAAAAAGTAAGCAAATGGCTCATACTCGGTGGCATTGCTGCCGTAGCAGGTATTGGAGCCGTCGTCATAAGATATAGCGGAGCTGCCGAATATAGCTTTGTACACGGATATAAGCAAAATAGCGGTGGCACCGCCAATAGTAGAACTGGCTACCGGGATTTCAAGAGCAATGGCACTATATCAACACTCGTTAGTAGAGATGAAGCGCGCGGAACCAAGCAATGGTGTTTTCATTGGAAGAGCCTAAACGGGAAGAGCGTTAAGTTCGCCTGGAAGCCCACGGTTCAGGTAGGCACAGCTTCACAGTACAAGAAAAATTATGAAACAGTAGATGTAGCTAAATCGGGATATGAATGTTTTACGGGTTATAAGGTATCTAGTGGGGCTGGCTTCAAAGTTGAGCTGGTAGCAGTCCCCGTGAGCGGCATAGGGATAGATAACTTATACGGCAAGCCCTAGGCATATCGAACTCTAATCATAAAATAAAACACCGAGCAGGTGGTTACTCGGTGTTTTATTACACCCTTCGATACCGTACACATAGTGCATTTTCGCGACCAGTAATAAAATAGGCCGGGTATCCAAGGGGCTAATCTGCTCGTCACTGGCCTAAAGGAGGGTGCATTCAGGTGCGTGCCAAGCAGATTGGCGAATTTAAGATTTATTTAATATCTGTTTGATATAACTGATACATACTCGTTTTTTGCGTGCAAAATTTAAGTACGAAAAGAATAGTATCACAGCCTGTCATTAATGTCAATACTTTTTATAATGAATATCCAAAAAATCAATGAAACCAGTTACGCTTACCCTCAAGGACTCCTTGACCTCAACACCCCGCCCAACCCGTTGTACGCCGTTGGCAACCTTGAGTTACTTGAAGATATCGATCGCCCCAGAGTAGCTATTGTAGGTACGCGCCATCCAACCATGTATGGAGAAACCGTCACCAAACAACTTGCCGCTGAGCTAGCTGGGGCCGGGGTGCTCATAATAAGTGGACTAGCCCTTGGGGTTGATGCCATTGCGCATCAGGCCGTTGTGGACCAGGGACTAGCAACGGTGGCTGTGCAGGCTCGAGGCTTGGACCAAATCTACCCCAGCGAGAACCTCCAGTTGGGGCGTGACATCATCACTAATAAAGGTTTAATTGTAAGTGAATACAAGCCAGGTATTGGCGCTTATAAGCAGAACTTTATTGCCCGTAACCGCATTGTAGCAGCTCTCGCCAATGTAATTCTGGTAACTGAGGCCACACTAGAAAGCGGTACGCGCCATACCGTTAAGTTTGGCCTAGAGATTGGTCGGACCATTGCCGCCGTACCTGGGCCTATAGACAACGAGCGGAGTGCCGGCTCAAATAACCTACTGCGCACCGGTGCAACACCCATAACCAGCTCCAGCGATGTGCTCAACCTACTTGGGCAAGAATCTGGACTCCATCTTGAGCCCATTAAAGCCGAGAGCAGGGAGGAGCAGACCCTAATTGACCTTATGAAACAAGGGGTCAGTCAAAGCGAAGAACTAATAGCCCGCAGCGGCATGACGGCCAGCGAGTTTGCTAATCTTATGAGTCTTATGGAAATTAGTGGCAAAGTAACCAGTATGGGGGCTGGCATCTGGCGACTACACCACTAGTTACAGCTTGCCCTGCATAGCGTACAGTTTGGCATACAGGCCGTCCTGGCCCACAAGAGCGGTGTGGCTGCCGCGCTCTACAATTTTGCCGCGCTTGATCACAATAATCTCATCGGCATGACGCACGGTAGACAGGCGATGCGCAATAATAACCGCCATACGCCCCTGCATGAGCTTAGTAAGACCCTTTTGTACCTCTTGCTCGCTCTGACTATCCAGCGCGCTGGTAGCCTCGTCCAAGATGATTAACTGCGGATTGCGCAACATGGCGCGAGCAATGGCCACGCGTTGTTTTTGGCCACCGCTCAGCTTAATACCGCGCTCACCAACTTGGGTAGCATAGCCATCGGGTAGTTCGTCAATAAATTCTTTGAGGTGTGGACCGGCCACGGCCTCATCTAGCTCGGCACGCGTAGCATCAGGGCGAGCCAACTTAAGGTTTTCTTCTAGATCAGCATTAAACAAGGCCACGTCTTGCATAACCACCCCAAAATGGCCCCGCAGCGAATCAGCCGTATACGCACTGATATCCTTGCCGTTAACGAGGATCTGTCCATCGGTTGGCTCATAATAGCGCATCAATAACTTAGTGATCGTCGTCTTCCCAGTACCGCTCGGCCCAACCAGCGCAACGGTCTTATTGCCGTCAACCATAAAGCTGACGTTGTCCAGAACATTATTACTGTGATTGGGGTAATGAAAACTTACAGATTTAAATTCAATGCTTTCAAGCTTTTGTAATGCAACAGCATCGTCGCGATCAACCACGGTTGGTTTTACATCGAGTAGCTCAACTATACCTTCGGCCGCGGCATCAACATCGGCAGTTCTATCAAAAAAGCGTGCCAGAGGGTTAAGCGCCCGCATGATATTGGTAAAGTACACCGATATGAGTAAAATATCACCAGCCGTATAAGTGCCCTTGAGGGCACCAGTCGCCACAATCGCCAAAACAATCACAAGACCGATGCTATCAAATAACTTATTGAGTGCGTTATAGCGGCGTTCAAGAATAATCTGTTTGTGCCTAATCTCGCGAATCCAATCATATGTTTTAACAAACCGTTTGTTTACATTGTCTTCGCTGCTCACTGAGCGTACAGTAGCGATATTTGCAATCGTTTCGACCATCATCCCCTGTAGTACCCAGTAGCGTCTTTTACCTTCTCGCCGCCATCGCCCGACGTGCTGAAGCTTCTTAGAGGTAATTGATATCTTTATCAAAACAGCTATGGTTGCTACGATGCCTGCCGGAGCGCTAATAAGTGTAATTACGGTAAGCGCCAAAATGACCGCGATTATTTGCAGCAGGGAGGATTGTGCCAGCTCGTCAATCCAGAGCCCAAAATCATACACACCAGTGGTCATTTTGTCGCTAACCGTACCTGCCGGATGGGTTTCATAATAATCGAGAGACAACTTCATGGCATGCTCCATGAGGCGTTTTCGTAAACCAAAAAATAAATCGAGACGGAGATTATCTTGAAGATACTCGCCAATATACTCAAATACCAAAATAACTAATTCAATGAGCCCAATTATGAGCAATAACTTAATAATCTGCTCTGTTGCCGCTGCGCTAGATCCAGATAAGGCCTTTGTTACTTCGTCCACAATTAGCTTAAAGGCGTAGGGGCCAGCTAACGTGCCCAAGCCAACGATGGTCGTAACAATCACTACTAATATAATACGGCCATGCAACTCTTTAAGCAGGCCGATAACGCGCCAGATATTCTTCATACATCAATTATACATTGTATATACAAAGTATAACTAACCATTTTAGGCTAAGGGTTGCACGAAAAGCGACCGTGCTGTAATGTACTGCGAGTGATAGACTTATATATATGAGCAAAAACTTAGTAATAGTTGAGAGTCCCGCCAAAGCCCGAACCATCTCGGGTTATTTGGGCA
>CAYXHD010000029.1:0-7371 GCA_964464915.1 uncultured Candidatus Saccharibacteria bacterium | reverse complement strand
GCCTCGTATCCGCGACTTCCGTGGTATTTCTGACACCGCCTTTGACAAGGCTGGTAACTACAGCCTGGGTATTAAAGAACAGGCAATTTTCCCTGAAATTAGCTATGAAGATGCCAGTAACAGCCACAGCCTACAGGTAAACATTATTACCACGGCCACCAATGCTGAAGAAGGTAAGAAACTATTACAATTAATGGGATTTCCGTTTAGGAGGAATGAATAATGGCTAGAAAAGCATTAGTACAGCGCGAATTAAAGCGCCAAAAATTGGTTGCCCAGTACGCCGCCAAGCGCGAAGCTTTGCTAGCCGCTGGTGACCGAGAAGGTTTGGCTAAGTTGCCTCGCAACGCCAACCCAACCCGTCTGCATAACCGCTGTGAACTCACTGGTCGCTCACGTGGTTACATGCGTAAGTTCGGTTTAAGCCGTGTCACATTCCGTGAGCACGCCTCTAGGGGTCAAATCCCTGGTGTAACGAAAGCTAGTTGGTAAGGAGATGAGTATGGTAAACGATCCAATTTCAGACATGCTTACACGCATCCGCAACAGCTTGACTGGCGGCAAGACTCAAGTAGTTATGCCTCATTCTAAGATGAAAGAAGCCATTGCTAAGATTCTGAAAGATCAGAACTTTGTGGATGGCTACGAAGTAACCGGCGAAGGCGTTGCCAAGATGCTAGCCGTTAAGCTCATTACCGAGATGGAGATGAGTCCTATTACAGCCCTTGAGCGCGTAAGCAAACCAGGTCGTCGCGTATACAGCCCTGCTGACAAGATTCCTAAAGTCTTGGGTGGCCGCGGTATCGTGATTGTCAGTACCTCAAAGGGTCTGATGACTGACTTCCAGGCACGCAAAGCTGGCTTGGGTGGCGAATTAATTTGTAAGGTATGGTAGAGCTATGAGTCGTATTGGTCGTCAACCTATTACAATCCCAGCCGGTGTTACCGTTGCCATTAATGGTAACGTGGTAACTGCTACTGGTCCGTTGGGTGAGCTGAATGTTACGCTCATGCCCGGCATTAGTATTGCGCAACAAGAGAATGAGCTACGTGTTAGCAAAGATGTAGAGAACATTGATACTGCTAAAAGCTACGGTTTGATGCGAACCCTCGTGAGTAACGCCGTTAACGGTGTTGCTACCGGCTTTAGTAAGCAGCTTGAAGTCAACGGTGTTGGCTTCCGTGTTGCCTTGGCTGGTAAGACCCTTACTATGTCATTGGGTTTCTCGCACCCAGTAGTCTACGAACTGCCTCAAAACATTGACGGTAAGGTAGAAAAGAACGTCATCACTATTAGTGGCGCCGACAAGCAATTAGTTGGTCAGGTAGCCGCCGACATTCGTCAGTTAAAGAAGCCAGAGCCTTACAAGGGCAAGGGTATTAAATACGCCACCGAGCACATCCGTCGCAAAGCTGGTAAAACGGCAACGAAGGGTTAGGAGAGAGATATGGAAAAAGCACGAAAATTACAACGTCGCATCGCTCGAGTACGCTCGCAGGTTCGTGGAACCGAAGCTCGTCCTCGCTTGGCTGTGGCAATTACCAACAAGAATATTACCGCCCAGATCATTAATGACGAAACGGCAACCACTTTGGCATATGCCACTACCGTTAAGACTGACGCTAAAGGCACAATGACCGAGAAAGCTACCGCAATTGGTGAGCAGATTGCTAAGGCTGCCAAAGCTAAGAAGATTACCACAGTAGTCTTTGACCGCCACGGTAAGCTGTATCATGGTCGCTTACACGCCCTGGCAGAAGCTGCCCGCAAGAATGGATTGGAGTTTTAATCATGGCTATCGAACGAGAACCTAAAGAATTTGAAGAAAAAGTAATAGCCATTGACCGTGTTACCCGCGTGGTAAAGGGTGGTCGTCGCTTCCGTTTCCGCTCAACCGTAGTTATTGGTGACGGTAATGGCCGCGTTGGTGTAGGTGTTGGTAAGGGTGGCGAAGTTCAGTCGTCAATTGCCAAGGCTGTTGCCAAAGCTAAGCGCGATATGATTACCGTACCACTGGTTGGCCGCACCATTCCACACGATGTTGAAGTCCGTTTCTCGGGTGCCCGTGTTCTACTTAAGCCTGCTAGCGAAGGTACCGGCGTTATTGCTGGTGGCGCTATCCGTAACGTGGTTGAGATTGCCGGTATTCATGACTTACTCAGTAAATCACTCGGTTCAAGCAACAAGGTAAACACTGCCTATGCTACTATTGCCGCACTCAAGAGCCTCCGAGCTACTGCTGCCCGTAAGGCCGTAGTTGCCGCTAAGGCCCCTAAAGAAGATAAGGAAGAGAAGTAACATGAAGATTCATGAATTAGATCTTACTGCTCACAAAAACAAGAAACGCGTTGGTCGCGGTATTTCTGCTGGCCAGGGTAAAACTGCTGGTCGTGGTACCAAGGGTCAAAACTCTCGTACCGGTGGCGGCGTTCGCCTTGGTTTTGAAGGTGGACAGAACCCACTCGCCAAGCGACTTCCCAAGAAACGTGGTTTCCGACCCCGTACCCAAACTACCTACCAAGTGGTAAACTTAGAACAGTTAGCTCGTCATGAAGGCACCACATTTGGTGTTGCAGAATTGGCTGCTGCTGGTTTAATTTCTTCAACAACCCAACCAATCAAACTGTTGGCACGCGTTGGCGAAGAGAAGTTTAGTAAAAAACTGACCGTTACGGTGCAAGCGGCAAGTACTGCTGCCCGAACGGCCGTTGAAGCCGCTGGTGGTAGCGTGCACATTGAGCCAATGGCCTCAAAAGCGCCCAAAACCCTTGCTGCTCCTAAGGAGTAATCTATGAACCTTGCTGCATGGAAGCAAGTCTATAAATCACCAGAATTGCGTAAAAAAGCACTGTTAGTGCTTGGCTTGATGGTGATTTTTAGGTTATTGTCGCACGTACCTGTTCCGGTTGCCGACAACGCTGCACTGGCACGATTTCTTAAAACTTTATTTAGCTCTAACCAGCTGCTTGGTGTAGCTAACTTGTTCTCTGGCGGGGCACTTACCAACTTCTCGATCATCCTGATGGGGGTTGGTCCGTACATTAACGCCTCGATTATTATGCAGCTCTTGCAGCAAGTTGTGCCTAGCCTTGAAGCTCTTGGTAAAGAAGGCGAGGCTGGTCGTCAAAAGATCAACCAGTACACTCGCTTGCTGGCGCTGCCTTTAGCGCTTGCGCAATCAGTTGCAATGATTTTTTTAATTAAGCAGACCTCGTTACAAATATCTAATACCGATCTGATTGGTAGCCCTGGTGTGTCGCAGTGGGCTCTGATGATTATTACCATTACCGCTGGTAGCATGTTGCTCATGTGGCTGGGTGAGATTATTACCAACAAGGGTATTGGTAACGGTATATCGCTGATTATCTTTTCTGGCATTGTCTCGCAGCTGCCAACTAGCTTTGCCCAGATCCAAGCACTGGTTACTGGCGATGCCGCTAAGCTGTATTCATTAATCCCGTTTGTGGCCGCTAGTTTATTAGTGGTTTACTTTGTGGTCATGCTCAACGAGGGGCAGCGTAATATTCCAGTATCGTATGCACGTCGTGCTCGTGGCACCCAAGCTTACGGCGGGGTTGATACCCATCTGCCGCTGCGCGTTATTACTGCTGGTGTGATTCCTATTATCTTTGCTCTAGCGCTGCTATCGATCCCGGGCTTTATTAGCCAGCTGTTTAGCAATGCTTCAACCGTCTGGTTGGCAAACTTTGCCAAAACAATGGGGACGGTCTTTGCTCAGACCAGCCCCTGGTACGCGGTAGCCTACTTTGTACTGGTGGTCTCATTTACCTATCTCTATACCTCAATTGTCTTTAAGCCCGATGAGATTGCCGAGAACCTCCAAAAGCAAGGCGGATTTATACCAGGCATTCGTCCTGGAGCCCAAACATCAAAGTATTTGAGTAAGGTTCTTACCCGTATTACGCTCGCTGGCGCTTTAGGACTTGGTATCTTGGCTATTCTGCCGTTTATTGTTGAGCGAATATCAGGTACAACGGCGCTCACTATTGGCGGAACTGGGCTCTTAATTGTAGTTAGCGTAGCAATCGAAACCATGCGACAGGTCGAATCGCAGGCAATAACCACGGCTTATGAAGAGTATTAGGTAGAGAAAGATGAAAAAATCCCTGTTTTTATCTGTAAACCTCTTGACCGAGACCCCTTCAGTAGTCTATAATACATAATTGTAGTAAACACATATGGCAGATACAAAGGAAGTAATCGAAGTTGAAGGAACCGTTCTGGAGACTTTACCCAACGCAATGTTTAGGGTGGAGCTTTCCAACGGTCACATTATTTTGGCCCATATCTCGGGTAAGATGAGGATGCATTACATCAAAATCTTGCCAGGCGATAGGGTTACTATAGAGATGACTCCCTACGATCTGACCAAGGGCCGTATCACATATCGGCACAAATAGTGTTAATCAATAAGCAATAACGAGGACGAACAGTGAAAGTACGAGCAGGCGTAAAGCCCATGTGTGAAAAATGCAAAGTCATCCGCCGTGAAGGTGTCGTTCGAGTTATTTGTGAAATCGCTAAACATAAGCAAAGGCAGGGTTAATGGCTCGTATTTCAGGTGTAAACCTACCAAACGACAAGCGTATAGAAATTGCGCTCACTTATATCTATGGTATTGGTTTAACAACCAGCCAAAAAGTGCTTAAAGAAACAGGCGTAAATCCTGATACTCGCGCTAAAGACCTCAGCGAGGCCGATGCCGTTAAGCTCCGTGAGTATATTGATAAGAACCTGCAAGTAGAAGGTGACCTTAACCGTATGGTGTCGCTAAACATCAAGCGTCTCAAGGACATTGGATCATACCGTGGTAGCCGCCACAAAGCCAACTTACCTGCTCATGGCCAGCGCACCAAGACCAATGCTCGTACACGCCGTGGTCGCAAGGTTACTATGGGCAGTGGCCGCAAAAAATCAGCAGCAAAGACATAAGGAATTAAGATGGCAACAGCAACCAAGCGCACCACACGAAGAAAAAAGATCAAGCAGACCGTTAGTGTCGGTACTGTTCATATTCAGGCTAGTTTTAACAACACTATTATTTCTGTTACCGATACTAAGGGCAATCTACTGGCTGCTGCTAGCGCCGGTGCCGCCGGTTTTAAGGGTAGCCGCAAGTCAACTCCTTATGCTGCTCAGATGGCTGCTGAAAAAGCTATTACTGCCGCCAAAGATTATGGCATTGCCCGCGTAGACGTATTAGTCCGTGGCGTAGGTAGTGGTCGTGAGTCAGCCATCCGCGCCATGCAGGCTACCGGTGTTGTTGTAACGAGCATTAAAGATGTAACGGGTATTCCACACAATGGCTGCCGTCCACGAAAGGCAAGGAGAGTCTAATGGCACGAGATATGACCCCAATCGTAAAGCAAAGCCGCCGCGAAAAGGTTGCACTGCATCCCAAGGCTATCAAGGGAATGACTCGTCGTCCCTACGGTCCTGGCGAGCACGGCCAAAGTGGTATGCGCAGTAAACTAAGTCAGTACGCCGTACAGCTCCGCGAGAAGCAAAAGGTTAAACGTAGCTACGGATTGCTTGAAAAGCAGTTTGTGAAGCTCGTTAAAGAAGCCGAGCGACGCGAAGGCGTTTCCGGTGAAATCCTGATTGTTCTGCTAGAGCAACGTCTGGACAACACCGTGTACCGTTTGGGTCTGGCCACTTCACGTCGTGCTGCTCGTCAGCTGGTAACCCACGGTCACTTCTTGCTCAACGGCCGCCGAGTGGATATTCCCTCAATTCGCGTCAAAGCTGGTGACGTTATTACTATTCGACCAAAGAGTGCTGCTAACGAGTACTTTAAGGTAGCTTTAGATGGAATAGCAGCTGCTAGCGACCAAAATCGCTGGATTAGCTGGGACGCCAAAAAGCAAACGGCCACCGTCACCGGGCTTCCTGTCCGTGAAGACGTGATAGATTTAGATATTAACGAGCAACTCATTATTGAGTTCTATTCAAGGTAATTAACGAGGTACACAATGTTATACGACATTCACACACCAGAACTAAAGAAGATTAAGTCCGAAGGAAATCGTGCTAGTTTTGCTGTGGAACCCCTCTACTCAGGCTACGGCATGACATTGGGCAACAGCCTGCGTCGTGTATTGCTCTCGAGTTTGAGCGGTGCTGCTGCAACTGCGGTTAAGATTGAAGGCGCCAGCCACGAGTTTTCTGCTATTGATGGCATTAAAGAAGACGTTGTAGAGATTATCCTTAACCTCAAGCGCCTACGCTTTAAGGTATACAGTGATGACGTACAAGTTGTCACCATTAGCAAAACAGGTAAGGGTGCCGTTACTGCCGCAGACATCAAGACCAGCTCTGATGTAGAAGTAGTTAATACTGACATGCACATTGCCACTATTGATGGCGCTAAGACCAAGTTCAATATGGAAATCCGTGTAGAAAAGGGTCGTGGCTACGTACCTGTAGAGCAACGTGAAGGTGAGAAGCTAGAAGTTGGTATGATTGCCATGGACGCTCTGTACAGCCCAATCGTACGTGTACGTTATAGCGTTGAGAACACTCGCGTTGGTCAGGTAACCGACCTCGATAAGCTTATCCTGGAAGTTGAGACCGACGGCACGATTACTCCAGAAGACGCCGTTACGCAAGCTGCTAGCATCCTTGTTGGTCAACTATCAGTTGTTGCCGGTAACCCAGTAGTAGCCGGTGCCGTTGCTGGCGAAGACGCCACTGAAGTTGGTGGCGACAGCGTCATGATTGAAGAGATCAACTTTAGCCCACGCACCAGCAACGCCCTCATTAATAACGATATTAAAACCGTTAAAGAGTTGCGTCAGCTAACTGACATTGAGCTACGTGAACTTAAGGGCTTTGGTAGCAAGGCTTACGACGAAGTTAAGGAAAAGCTGGCTGAGCTCGGCTTTAATCAAGAGGACTAATCATGCATCGCCACGGATACCAAGGACGAAAATTACAGTTAGAAGCCGGCCCACGTAAGGCTTTGGTACGTGGTTTGTTAACTTCGCTCGTCATGCACGAGAGCATTACTACTACAGAAGCCAAGGCCAAAGAGATTGCTCCACAGTTTGAGCGCCTCGTAACTAAGGCCAAAAAGGGCGATCTCCACAACCAACGCCAACTCCGCTCAGTACTACTTACTGAAGTAGCTTCACAAAAGATGATCTACGAGTTAGCCCCAGCCTTTGCTGAGCGCACTGGTGGCTATACGCGCATCATTAAGATTGCCAATCGCCGCGGCGACAACGCCAAGATGGCCGTTATCCAGCTGGTACTTCCTGAAAAGAAGGCTGTCGCTCCGGCTAAGAAAGAGGCCGTAAAGAAGGCTCCCGCTAAGCCCAAGGAAGCTAAAAAGACAGAAAAGGTAGCCA
>CAYXHD010000028.1:5328-7490 GCA_964464915.1 uncultured Candidatus Saccharibacteria bacterium | reverse complement strand
ATCAAAATACCACCCAGCTCAATCTCCACATCACAACGATCAGCTATCTCGCGGGTGTTGGCCAGAACCTCTGGTAGCTCTTTCCAGCGCTCAGCAACATCTTTAGGGTCACTTAAATACAGCGACATGTCCATGGTCATACGGTTAGTATCAGTTAACTGGCGGCCGGTCTGCACGCAGAGGAGAATCTCGTGCGCCTCACGATCCTCAGGATTACAATAGTGACTATCGGCGGTCACCACCATCTTTACGCCGGTCTTTTTACTGAGCTCGCGCTTGGCGTCATTAATTTGTTTTTGCACCGGCCAGGCATGCTCGTGATCCTGGAGCTCTAGATAGTAGTTATCCGGTCCCAGTAGCTCCTGGTACCAGCGCACCACATTCTCGGCTTCAGCCATATTGCCGCTACGGATATGCTCGGCCACCTCGCCACCAGCACAACCGCTGAGCATAATAATACCCTCTTTGTACTTGGCCAGCAGCTCACGATCGATGCGTGGTTTGTAGTAAAAACCATCCAGCTGAGCAATCGTCACCAGGCGCATTAAGTTCTGGTACCCAGTATAATTTTCAGCCAGCAAAATTAAGTGGTACGGATTGGCATCAATCTTGCCATTTTTATCCAAGTGACCGCGCGGAGCCCTATAGGCCTCAAACCCAATAATTGGCTTAATGTCGCGCTTTTTAGCTTCTTTATAAAACTCAATGGTGCCACTAAGCGTGCCGTGATCGGTCAGTGCAATAGCCGACATACCGAGATCTTTTGTGCGATCAAGCATTTGTGGCACTTTTTGCAGTCCGTCGAGCAAACTATAGTGACTATGATTGTGCAGGTGCACAAAGTCAGTGGCTTTTGTTTTCCCCTCAGTCATATATCTATTATAGCAGCTCTAGTCGAGTTACATGGAGGTTGTGGCAGAGCTGATTTGGTTGGCAATGTTTATAAAGAATTGGCCGATACCGGGCAGCGCCCCAAAGGCGTTAAGAATGGCAATCAGAATGGTAATACCTATGGTAGCGCCAATTACACCAGCAATGCCCGTAAAAAAGCCGCGGAACATTGCAACTTTAATACGAGCACCCCAAGCCGGTTTGAGCGTTGAGTAATTCTCGTCCAGGATGATCTGGAACTGTCTACCTAACTTAACGTAGTCTTTATCACTCAACTTTTGGCGCATACTACTTAACTTGTGAGGCTTTGTCTTTAGCGCTGGCGGCTAGTTTTTTAGTCATGGTCTCAATCTCAGCAAGAACCTCGGCGGCAGATTTAGTGAGCATCTTGGCATTATCAACGAGTTCTACTTTGGCATCACCAGCGACTTCTGCCATATTGCGTGCAGCCACTTTAAGATCTTCGCCGAGGGCTTCTGCCTTAGCAATTAATACTTTAGCCTCTTGAGCAGCCTCACCCTTAAGGTCTTTACTAACTTCTTTAAGTTTAGCGAGCTTTTTGTCTACATCGCTGCGCACTACTTTAAGCTTGGCGGCCAAATCAGCACTAACCTCTTTAGTCTTATTGGCAATATCGGCGCGAGTTTCTTTGCCGCTCTTTGGTGCAAACAGCAATGCTGTGACACCGGCAACCAAACCGCCAATTACGGCACCTTTTAGAAATCCTTTTCCTTGTTCGTGGCTCATATTATGCCCCTTTCTTCTTATTAGTAATCAGGCCCATGACAAACTTCACGATGCCGGCAGTAACAATCGGTTTAATTTTTTCACTAACAGAATCAATCGTATCGGAAATTTCTTCTACACCCGTCTCTACCTTGGCGGCAATATTGCGAATCGACTTCAGAATCTTAATAAAGATACTAATTGCAATGATTGATAGCACCAGCATAGTTGCATAGCTGATGGTTAAGATTATCAATAATATGTTCTGTGTTTGGGTCATGAGAATTACCTTTTACTCTTTAAGTATACTCTTTATACCATGTTCCGCCAAACCTGACTGTTAGAATTCTTGTATTGCATCCTCAATGTATTCAACGTCTTTGTCGGTCAGACCTATCACATCTATCTGAATTCCTTGTGGCGCGCCACGTAGCATCAACCACCGCTTGGCAGCATGAATCAGCTGGCGTTGCTTTGCATACGTTATTGAGTCGATGCCGTCGCCGCTACCATCGGTCTTGCGGAACCGAACCTCCACGATGTGG
>CAYXHD010000028.1:0-5318 GCA_964464915.1 uncultured Candidatus Saccharibacteria bacterium | reverse complement strand
ATATCAATTTCACACCACCTGGTGCGCCAATTACGCTCAATTATTGTCATACCGATGCTTTGTAGGTATTCAGCAGCTTGTTCCTCGTGAGTGATGCCAATGGCCGTGGTGTTCATACACTAATTATAAAACACCACCAAAGCTTTGGCGGTGCAACGGCGTAATTCCTAATTGGGTTATGGCGTTTTTGTGCTTTACGGTGCCATAACCAACGTGCGATTCAAAACCATAACCTGGATGGGCAATGGCCGCTAGCTCCATATAATTATCCCTGGCACACTTGGCGATAATGCTGGCTGCGGCCACACAACTTTCAGTGGCATCTGCTCCGACGTGTGCTGCACTGGTATATACCGTGTCGCTAAGATAGTTCTGATTGCCATCTAAAATAACAAAATCGGGCTGCTGATTCATATCCCGCACGGCACGAAGGCCCGACTCTTTTACTGCCCAGCTTAGTCCTCGCTCATCAACTTCTTGGGCACTCACCCAGCCTATGCCAATGTACTTTGCCTGCTGTTTAATCTCAATTTCTGTCTTGCCGCGCTGCTTTTTACTAAGCTTTTTGCTATCGCGCAATAAGGGAATATCTATACGTTCTCCCAAAATCACTGCCGCTGCGACTACCGGCCCGGCTAAACAACCGCGACCAACTTCATCGATCCCAGCAATAAGCCTATATTTATGACTGAGTTCCAATTCAATTGTGCGTGTAGGTGTAATCATTACTACTAGTATATCTCAATGATATCATTGTGATATTTTTATATTAACTATGGGCGATCCTGGTGGATCATAACAAAAAAAGACCCTTTCGGGTCTTTTTTCAAGAATCAAATTTAACTATTCGGCTTTGTCGAGGCCCTCTTGGACTTCTTCAGCAGGCATAGCGGCTTCATCACCCTGGCCAGCGTCATCGGTAGTCTTGGGAGCGTCATCAGCGGCAGCATCGGCGTTTTCTTGGGCGGCAATCTCTTCAGTAGAAACCTCGGCCACAACGCTTTCGGCTTCTTCAGCCACTACTTCGGTAGCTTCAGCATCTTTAGGAGCTTCTTCTTTAGCTTTAACTTCTGGCACACTCACATCGTTAGCGGCCTTCTTATCAAAGTCCATTTCTTGCAAACGAGCAGACTTACCACGGCGTTCACGGAGATAGCTCAAGAAGTTACGGCGAACTTTAGCACGGCGCAGAACTTCTACTTTTTCTACATTAGGAGAGTGCAAGAGGTAGGTCTTTTCTACCCCAACATTGCTGGCAATACGACGAACAGTAATAACAGCACTCAAGCTACCCATACGATGAGTGCGGATAACTACACCTTCAAAAACCTGGACACGGCTTTTGGCGCCTTCACGAATTTTGTGGTGCACTTTAACGGTGTCGCCAGATTGGATCTGAGCAACTTTAGGCTTCTTATAGGTTTGTTCGATTGCTTGTATTGATTGCATAACTCGACTATCTTAGCATATCTGATGGCATTAAATCAATACCCTGTTACCCTTCAAGGGCTTTTTTAAGTAATTGGCTCACTATGGCTGGATTTGCCTGCCCTTTGCTAGCCTTCATAACCGATCCGACCAGGAAGCCAAAGACTTGTTGCTTGCCAGATTGGTATTCTTCTACAACTGATGGATTTTCGGCTAAGACCTGGCTAATAAGTTCGTCCATGGCCCCAGTATCGGAGTTTTGAATAAGATTATGCTCTTCAGCATAGGCTGCCGGGTCAATATCTTGCACATACACTTCGCGGAAGATCTCTTTGGCATTAGTACTGCTCAGCTTGCCGTCCTCAACCATTTGAGACAACTCAGCCAAGCGCATTGGATTGGGTAGAATTTCTTCCGACTCGACTTCTTCGTTTACCAACCAGTTGGCGATGCGCTTACTGGCTTTAGGCTCGAGTCCCTCAATAGCTTCAAAGTACTTTTCGAGCAGTTCTGGATGGGCAATAAGCGTCTCGATGTCTCCTTCTGGCAAGCCTATCTTGCGCAAACGATCACGGAGCTCGGGAGGTAGTGCCGGCAACTCAGCTTGAGCTTTAACCATCATCGCATCGGTTACTACTACCGGCGGAACATCAGGTTCGGGGAAGTAGCGGTAATCATGAGCATCCTCTTTGGTGCGCTGACTAAAGGTTTTTTGCTTGGCATCATCCCAGCCGCGGGTTTCTTGCACCACCTCTTGGCCTTTTTCGAGCAGTTCAATCTGACGTTTAACTTCATATTCTACGCTGCGCTCAATGGCTTTAAAGGAGTTGAGATTCTTGGTTTCGCTACGCGTACCAAATTCTGGAGCACCATACTTACGTACGCTAACGTTGACATCAAAGCGCATGTTGCCGTGATACAGATCAACATCACTTACTTGGGCGTAGCGCATCAGGTTATACAATTCTTGAGCATAAGCTTTGGCCTGAGCGGCGGATCGCATATCTGGCTCACTGACAATTTCGAGCAGTGGCGTACCAGCACGATTAAGATCAACCAGCGAATAGTCTTTGCCGGCTGGATGGGTTAGCTTACCAGCGTCTTCTTCCATATGGGCACGGGTGATACCAACGGTAAACGAGTCGCCATCGAGCGGAACGTCAATTTTGCCCACCCCGACAATCGGGAGGTCAAACTGGGTGATTTGGTAGCCTTTGGGTAGGTCTGGATAAAAATAGTTCTTGCGATCAAAGTTGGTAATACGCCCAATCTCGCCGTTAAGCGCTAGGCCGGCTCGGATCCCAAGGTTGACTGCTTCGGCATTGAGTACCGGCAGCGTCCCTGGCATACCAAGGCAAACTGGACAAACCCGCGTGTTAGGCTCGGCGCCACGGGCATTATTATCGCAGCCACAGAATAATTTAGTCTGCGTTGCCAGCTGCACATGACACTCAATGCCAATAACGGTTTCATAAGAATTGAGTACGTCTTGGCTTATCATAATCCACCATCCAAATCTTTAATGGCACGCTCAAAGGCGGCAATTGATTGCTTAACTTGGCTTGGCACCAGGTCAAAATCAACTTCGTGCGCCAGGGCATTACGCAGTTTATGGGCCGCCCACACATCATTGCGACGGGTAAACTGACGATTGGCGCTGCGCATGCGCTCGGCCATGGTGTCGCCACGATATCCCTTACCCTGCAAAACGTAATCAAGCAGCTTATCGGCTTCCATAATGGCCTGTCGCAATCCGTTGCCGCCCTGGCTGGTCATAGTCTGCACAATACTCCAGCGACTCTGGACTGTCTTAGGGTTAAAACGAACACTCGACTTGCCGTGCTTGGTTTTAGTTTTAGCAGTTTGAGCACCACTACTAACAACGGCAAGAAGTAGCAAGCCAAACACTAAGCTAATTACTAATGCGGCAATAATCATGATGTAACCTCTGCAATCTTGGCGGCTTCAAACAAAACGGCTTCGTTAGACTGGTCGGCAAAGAGCTGTACGCCAATAGGCAGACCGTCGATCTCTCCTGCCGGCACACTCATTGCCGGTACCCCTACCAGGTTGGCAGCCACTGTCATGATATCGCCAAGGTACATCTGGAGCGGATCTTCAGATTTTTCGCCCAGCTTAAATGCTGGACTGGGCGTAGTTGGTCCAACCAGAATATCATAATCTTCAAAGGCTGATTTGAATTCATTAATCAGCTTGGTGCGCACTTTTTGAGCCCGCTTATAATAGGCGTCATAATAGCCACTACTCAGTACATAGGTGCCAATCAAAATTCGACGTTTGGCTTCATTACCAAAACCCTGGTCACGACTTTGCAAGTAACGCTCGCTTAGTGTTTTTGCCTCTGCGGCGTAATGGCCATATTTAACTCCATCATAACGACTCAAGTTACTGCTCACCTCGGCAGGTACCAGAATATAATAGGTAGGTAAGGCCAGATCGACCGACGGCAAACTCACTTCACTCACCTCCGCGCCTGCTGCCTTTAGTTTATCTATAGACGCCTGGACTCGTGCACGAACCTCGCTATCTAGACTATCGCTCATATACTCTGTAACCATACCAACCCGCAGGGGCTTATCAGTGCTTTGCATTGTATACGTAGCCGCTCGATCAATGGTGGTGCCGTCTTTACTATCCTTGCCTGCAATGACCTCCAGGACGGCCTGAGCGTCTTCTACTGAACGTGTCAGCGGGCCAATGCAGTCAGTTGAGCTTGCCATAGCCACAACACCATAACGACTAACCAGGCCATAGGTTGGTTTAAGACCAACCACGCCGCAATAACTAGCAGGCTGACGAATGCTCCCGCCGGTGTCGGTACCGAGTGCAAATGTTGCCAATCCAAGCTTGACGGCCGCAGCACTACCGCCACTGCTACCTCCGGGCACATAATCGGGATTTACTGGATTTTTTGTGGGGCCAAAATCACTGTTTTCAGTACTACTGCCATGTGCAAAGGCATCGAGGTTTGCTTTGGCAACCATAATTGCGCCGGCATCTTTTAACTTTTGCGTAGCGGTCGACTCAAATGGCGCCTCAAAGGGCTTGAGCATGTTACTTGAAGCAGTCGTGTGGGTGCCAACGGTTAAAAAGTTATCCTTAGCGATATAAGGTACGCCCAGCAGCTCGCCATCTGCTTCACCACGAGCGATCTTTTGGTCCAGCTCTTGAGCCTGGGCTAGCGCCTGAGGGTTAACCTCAAGAATGGCATGGTAGCTTTCATTGGCCTTAATGGCATCAAGCGACTCTTGTACGAGCTGCACAACAGATAGAGTTCCCTCTTTAACTTGGGCAACAATCTGGCTGATTGGTCGGGTAATACTACTCACTACAGGACCCTCGGGACTTTAATATAGCCATCTTGCTGGGCTGGGGCGTTGATAAGCAACTCTTCTCGGCTTAATGTAACGGGGTTAACCTCATCGGCGCGGAACGCGTCCTGCAAGCCGGTAACCTGAAAGGTTGGCTCCACACCATCAATATCTACCGACTGCAGCTCTTCAACAAAACCCACAATAGCCGTTAACTCGGTGGTCATTGCTTCAATCTCATTATCGCTCAGGCCAATACTAGAAAGCTTGGCAAGCTTCTTTACAGTGTCTTTTGTTATGTCTGCCATATGTAGCCATTATACCAGCCTGTTTCAGATGTGGCGAGGGGGATGATTCTTGAATTATTGATGAATTTGAGTTATAATCATACGGATCTCCGTACTCGACAGAAAGAAGGGAGATAGTGATGCGCGCCTATACGTCATTTGTACGATACGGTGACTTTGGTCCGGACTACCTCCCTGGACCATTCACCATCAAGCAGATCGCCGACAACCTTGGCATCGGTGACCCTGAGGAGGTCACCGCGGCCGCTCG
>CAYXHD010000027.1:0-7533 GCA_964464915.1 uncultured Candidatus Saccharibacteria bacterium | reverse complement strand
AAAACAACGTGCTGGCCGCCAACTACCCTTTTGCCACCATTGAGCCCAATGTTGGGATTGTTGGTGTACCCGATGAGCGTTTAGCCAAGTTAGCTGAGATTTACGGCAGCACCAAGATCATCCCCGCCTCGGTGAGTTTTGTAGATATTGCCGGCATTGTGCGTGGTGCCAGTGAGGGCCAGGGTCTTGGCAACAAGTTTTTAGCCAACATCCGCGAATGTGATGCCATTGTGCAGGTTGTGCGCGCTTTTGGTGGCGATGTGGTGCACGTAGATGACCACGTTAACCCAGCCGCCGACATTGAGACGATTAACACCGAGCTCATTTTGGCCGATCTGCAAACCCTGACAGCTCGTATTGCCAAGACTAAACCCGCCGATCCAAACCTGTTAAAGGCTCAGGCCATTCTTGATGGAGGCCAAACCCTCTACGCTGCTGGTTTTGATCCCGAGCTACTGGGCGACCTCCAGCTCCTTACTACCAAGCCGTTTTTGTATGTATTCAACCTAGACGAGGGCGATCTGAGCAACGAGACGCTCAAAGATGAGCTCCGGGCCCTGGTTTCTCCTGCCGACGCTATCTTTGTGTGTGCCAAGATAGAAGCCGAGCTTAGCGAGCTTGAGCCAGACGAAGCTGCCGAGTTGCTGGCCGAGCTAGGGCAAAGCGAATCAGGCCTCAGCCAACTTATTAAGACCGGTTATAAACTGCTCGGTCTGCAAACCTACCTGACAGCTGGACCTAAAGAAGTACGCGCCTGGACGGTTCCGGTTGGCGCCACTGCTCCCCAAGCTGCTGGTGTTATCCATACTGACTTTGAAAAAGGCTTTATTAAGGCTGCGGTAGTTACCTATGACGACCTGATCGCTACCGGATCTGAAGCCGCCGCCAAAGCTGCTGGCAAACTCCGCCTTGAAGGTAAAGACTACATTATGCAAGAAGGCGACGTCGTCGAATTCCGCTTTAACGTCTAATCGAGGTTTAAGTAATTACTTAAACGTTAAAACAAAGAACCGCTCCCTGTTGCCATGACGGCCGTGAACTTCACTATCAGCCTCGGCCTGAACAATAAAATGATCCTCCACCCAAGCTCTAAACTCAGCTAAGACGTTTTGACGAACTTCTTCGTCCACAATCAGGCCCCTATGCTCGTCGGCCAGCTCTTTACCAGCTTCAAACTGAGGCTTTACCATTGCGACGATTTGACCTTCTTTCTTGATAAGAGTAGCTACATGTTCGAGGATTCTGGTAAGTGAAATAAATGACACATCGATCACTACAATGTCGGCTTTTTCTTCTGACTTGAAGTCGCGGATATCGGTCTGTTCGTGGAGCTCGACTCGCTCATCAACACGCAGTTTATAGGCTAGTTGATTAGTTCCAACATCTACACCAATCACTTTTTTGGCACCGTGCTGCAGGGCACAGTCAGTAAATCCACCCGTGCTCGAGCCCACATCCAAAACTACTTTGTTCATAAAATCGAGCTTCAGTGGCTCGATTACCGAGGCCAGCTTGTCCCCTGCCCGGCTGACGTACTGCATCTGATTCTTGAGGCGGATATCAATATCTTCATCAAACTGATGCCCAGGCTTAGTCCAGGTATTTTCATTCACAATAACCTCGCCGGCCATAATCAGCGCGGCGGCTTTATTACGTGTGTCTACCAGCCCCCGCTCCACCAACAGAACGTCGAGGCGTTGCTTCACTACTTTTTACGCTCCAAGTAAGCACCACTACGGGTATCTACTTTTACTTCATCGCCTTCTTTAATAAAAAGCGGCACAAGAATGTTTACGCCTGTCTCGAGTGTGGCATCTTTGAGCGAGCCAGTGGCACTGTCACCCTTAACACCAGGTTCGGTGTAGGTAATCTTAAGAAAGACCGAGTTGGGCATATCAATGCCGATGATCTTATCGTTGAACTTAAAGAGCTGCACAACCGCACCTTCGGTAAGGTACTTAGCTTGGTCGCCAAGGATATCCATAGACACCTGAACCTGCTCATAGGTATCAGTGTCCATAAAGTGCATATCGTTGCCTTCGGCATACAGGTACTGCATCTTGGGACGTTCCAGCTCGGCAGGAGTAGCTTTTTCAGCCGCGCGCCAGGTCTTTTCTGTCACGGCGCCATTAAGCAGATTCTTGATCTTGGTGCGCATCTGAGCACCACCACGCCCCATACTAACATGCTGGTTTTCAGTAATACGGTAAGGCACGCCATCAATTTCGATGAGCACACCTTTAGTAAGTTCGTTAATTCCGTACATGAGTTGTCTCCGGGTTAATTACTTAACGACGAATGGCAGGATGGCGATGTGACGAGCACGCTTAAGGCTTACGGCCAAGGCACGTTGGTGCTTTTGGCAGCTGCCAGTTCGCTTGCGGCTTTCGATCTTGCCGTAGCTATTGAGGAAGCGCTGCAGCAGTTTAACATCTTTGTAATCGATGTCGGTTACTTTTTCTGCGCAGAAGCGGCAGACTTTTTTATTATAGAAGTTGGCCATGAATGGTCTCCGTTATATTACGTAATTGAATTTCTTTAGAATGGAATGTCGTCGAGGTTGATAGGTTCGTCGCCGAGGTCTTGCACAACAGTATCGGCGGGCTTAGAAGCAGGAGCACTTGGAGCAGAAGGGGCGCCAGCAGGAGCATCGCCACGTCCGTCGAGGAAGCTAATATCATTAGCTACAATCTCGGTGCGTTGGCGCTTAACGCCGTCTTTTTCCCAGCTTTGGGTCTGCAGACGACCAACAACGAGAACTTTGCGGCCCTTGCTGAGGTACTGACTAGCAAGCTCAGCGAGTTTACCCCAGGCAACAATCTCGTGATACTCTACAGCCTCTTTGCGCTCGCCGCTTGGATCTTGCCATTGGCGATTAGTAGCAACGGCAAAACTTGATACATTCTGACCGCTTGGTGTAGTGCGCATCTCTGGGTCGCGTGTTAGGTTACCCATGATGATTGCTTGGTTAAAACTCTTTGCCATTTACTCTTTTCCCTCTTTGCCCTCTTCAGGCTTAGCTTCTTTCTTCTCTTCTTTCTTGTCTTCGACAACTGGCTCAGTAGCACTGGCGGCCACAATGATGTGGCGCATGATCTCTTCGGTCAATAAGATGTCGTTTTCAATCTTAGCTACCTTGGCAGGCTCAACCATCAGATCAAAACAAACGTAGACAGCAAAGTCTTGCTTGCGGATCTTGTACGCAAGCTTGCGCTTGCCCCAGTTATCTTTTTTGGTGACGTTACCACCAGCGTTGGTGATAATGGTCTCGATTTTAGTGATTGGCGTGTCAACATCAATCTCGAGGTCAGGGTGCAACAGCACCACTAATTCGTATTTGCGCATAGCGCTCCTTTCTACGGGATCCCGGTGAAATGTGCCGGAGATGTCCCAGGTCAATGCCTGGAACAGATAAGGTTAATAGATATTTCTTAGTTATTCTACCAAGATTCGCAACAGATTGCAACAGGTTTGCTTACCTGGGCGAAGATATTGACAATTTATAATACTTGTGCTAATATGTGCCAATCATGTCCACATCGTCTACCAAAGGAGGTGGAACATGAGGTACCGCAACAACGTTCGGGAACAAGAGCGACAACCGTAGGGCTACGGCCCTTCACCTCTTCTTCCTGCATCCGAACAGTCGGTGCTGTTCCTTCGAACCGATGCGGGCAACCGCATCTACTTCGCAAGGAGCAACACCATGCACAACCAGACCAACACCGCACTGTACGAGCTGTTCGAGCGGATCATCCGCGAGATGCTCGACACGGCAACCCTGGTCAACATCGACCACGAAGTCACCGCGCTCAGCGGCCAGACGCGCATCGTCGGCAGGTCCCTGACCAACAGGGAGTTCGACCTCATCCCCTGGGGGAAGGTCGATGCCATTCGTGAGGCGTACTGGTACCCGGGTGGCGAACCCGGCCGCTTCGTCGCACGCATCCAGCTGATGCTGCCTGAGTTCATGAACGTTCGCGTGTTCGTCATGGACAACGGCATCGGCGTCGATGTCGCGATCCGTGACTACGTGCAGATCGTGCTCGTGAGCATCACGGGTTCCGTTCGCAAGAGCGGTCCCCGCGAGGTCATCGGCTGCGATAACGAAGACGACGTCGTGGCCGAAGTGCGCAAGATCATCGAGGGCATCTTCGAGGACTACGAGGCCGAGACGGCCCCCCGTCCCGACGACTACCTCTACGATGACGACCGCAGCCGGTACGATCCGCTCGACGAGCTCAACTACCCACTCAACGAACGGTGACCGCCGTTGCTCCCGGTTCGAGCACTTCGCACTTCGGTGCGAGGTGCTCGGCCGGGGGCAACCCCAATTTTTATGACTTAGGCTGGTGCTGCTTCTGCTTTAAGGGGAGCCTTTAGGCTGGCATCGCTGACGGTAACTTGTTTGTCATCGGCCTTAACAATGTTACTTCGATCAACTACAAGATTGTTAACCATCAAGTTTTTGAGTAACGAGGGCTTAATGTAGAGCTTCTCTATCTTATTGCCAATAGTCTCAACCGAATAATCCTCTACTTTGCCGAGCTTAGTGCCGCTTTCAGTAACGACCGGTTTACCAACAAGCTGATAATTGCGCTCCACGATATCACCCAGGCGCACAATCTCACCAATATCCTCAATGTCCTCAAGCGAGTCAATGATGATTCCAGAACGACTATATTCGCGGATGTCACGTAACAACAGAACGTGATCCTGGCCGCGCCAACCTGGTGATTTACAGAATAGGGCTGCGACTTCGAGCTTGTCAGCATTAATCAGCATGTTGCCAGCTATAGCCACCGGGTGCCCATTACGAATACTCAGTATTGGGGCGTCTTGTATCTGGCTGGCTAGTATTAACATGATTCCATTATACAGCAAAGCAAACCTCCCTATCCGTATTATGCTTGCGCTTATGATTGTGCTTACGCTAAGATAGAAGCAACTAAACGAGGGTGCGTTTTGGTAATTATTGCAGTGTTATGGATAGCAGCGTGCGTACTTATGTATCGCCTTTTTGTGGTAAGCAACTCTTAATATCAGAATATTTATACCCTTCTCGAGCTAATGCAGCTATCAACTTATCGTCATTCTCACGAGTGGCGTATTTTATTTGACGTAACTTTCTATTGATTGAATCTTGTAATGCACTTAGCTCATCATCACCATCAAGCTCTGAGAGAACTAGATCAGCTGTTTCTCGTGCGATCCCCTTAGCAAATAACTCTGCGGAAAGTGCACGCTTACTCTTGGGCTTCAGGAGCAATCGATCGCGTACCCAAGCCCTGGCAAACTCCTCGTCGTTTAGGAGACCTGCTTTAGTTAATCTATCAATAACCGACTGAATAACATCTGGCTCAAACTCTTTACGCCACAAGTAATCACGAATTTCTTTAGTACTACGTCGGCGAAGATCCAAAAAGTTGAGGGCTTTGTCGTGAGCATTACCTACCTCGGCCGTTTGTTGGACATTAAAGAGCTCTTGCTCGGATATTTCTAGCCCCACATGAAGTCCCGCAGCCAGCACCGTATTGGCGCTAACTGGGAACTTATATGATCCATCTAGGTACAAATTGTAGCGATCGGTCCGCTTAGATTGCGGCTTTAGATCAGTAATGCGTGGCATTACGCAGCGTTTGCCGCCTTGCGGATAGCGGCATCCAGAGCTTTAATCTCAGCCGGTCGGTCCTTAAGGAACTGCTTAGCAGCTTCCCGGCCTTGGCCCATCTTCTCTTCTTTGTACTCATACCAAGCACCGCTCTTTTTAACCAGCTCGTACTTAACAGCCAAGTCAAGAATGTCGCCAGCAGTACTAATACCTTCGTTGTACATGATGTCGAATTCTGCCACCTTAAACGGCGCAGCGACCTTGTTCTTGACGACCTTAACCTTTACGTGGTTACCAATGACGGAATCTGAGTCTTTAATTTGTTCACTGCGACGAATATCAAGGCGCACACTAGCGTAATACTTGAGTGCCTGTCCACCTGCGGTTGTCTCTGGGTTACCAAACATTACGCCAATCTTCATGCGCAACTGATTAATGAAGATAACCGTGGTCTTGCTCTTACTAATCGAACCGGTCAGCTTACGTAATGCCTGGCTCATTAAGCGAGCCTGCAGACCCATGTGGCTATCGCCCATTTCACCCTCAATTTCTGCTCGTGGTACAAGTGCAGCTACTGAGTCGACGATTACGAGATCAACAGCGTTTGATCGGACGAGCGTCTCAGTAATCTCAAGTGCTTGCTCACCCGTGTCGGGTTGTGAAATCAGCAGATCATCCAGGTTTACGCCAATCCGTGCAGCATATTCAGGATCCAATGCGTGCTCAGCGTCTACAAAAGCTGCCATACCGCCTTTTTTCTGTACTTCGGCCACTGCGTGCAAGGCCAAGGTAGTCTTACCGCTACTCTCAGGTCCGTAAATCTCAATGATACGACCTTTGGGGATGCCTCCACCTAACGCGAGGTCAAGTGACAACGCACCGGTTGGGAAGGTCTCGACATCAATCTTGTGCCCTTCCCCCAACTTCATAATTGAACCGCTACCAAATTGTTTTTCTATTTGTGCAACTGCAACATCAATTGCTTTTAATCGATCACTTTTTTCACCCGAGACACGTTTTCCGTCTTGCATTTCCATGCCTTCAATTTTTTCTACTTTAGCCTTAGCCATTTTCATCCTCCGTATTTATTTGCAGCCCCTTGCACTCAACATTACCGAACAAAAACCGTACTGTCAAGTAGTCTCCTGTTCCACCCACTTTTCGTACTCAGGCGTAGTGTTTACTTCCCACCAAGAAATTTCTGGCAGGTCATAACTGTGCTTGGATTTTATATAGTCAACTACCTCTCCCCTGCGTTGAGCAGTAGTCTTAAGTTTAAGAGTATACTCATCGGAATGTTTAACTTCATTTTCCCAAACATACACGCTACTAATAGCCTCCTCGACATGACCACAAGCGGCTTTATTAGCCTCAACCAAATGGTCAAGCATGAGCTCTAGCTCTTGTCTTGCATCACTCGTGGTTTGAATAACCGTAATCATAGATCCTCCTAGCGGTAGTTAGTAAAGTCTAATGGGAAGTCAAACGGTTGTTCGCGCAGCAGGTTCATGATGCCCTGCAGGTCGTCTTTACTGGTGCTTGAAACACGTACTTCTTCGCCCTGGATCTGAGATTTGGCCTTTGGATAAGCTTCTCGGATAGCTTTAGTAACCTTCTTGGCTTTTTCTTGATCAAGACCCTTGATGAAGGGGATGCTCCAGCGCATTTCTTTGCCACCCTGGACTGGCTGAGCGCTGAGATCAAGTACCTTAAGACTTACGCCGCGCTTTACCAACTTACCCTGCAGTACATCAACGATACTCTTGAGCTGATAGTCGGTGTCACCGGTCAGATTAAGACCTTTCTTTTCTTTGTCGGCAAACTCAATCGATGCACTCGTGCCCTTAAAATCGTAACGCTGCTGCAGCTCACGTTGGGTCTGATCAACCGCGTTGGTTACCTCGGCCACATCATAATCACTG
>CAYXHD010000026.1:3703-7641 GCA_964464915.1 uncultured Candidatus Saccharibacteria bacterium | reverse complement strand
TTAATGACGTTGTCCAGGACGGGGTCAATGGGTACATCACCAAGCCAACCGTAACAGCGGTGGCCACGGCGATTACTATCATCCTATCTGATCCAAATAAGATTAAAGCCATGGGAACCGCCAGCGTAGAGCAGGCTAAAAAGTTTAGTGAGACCGCCCAAGCCAGAAAACTTGCTGCACTTTATAACGATATACTGCATACTAAAAGAGAACACTAATTGAGGATGCTAAGGTGAGCACAGCAACCGGACAACTACGTAAAGACTACTTTTTAGACCAATATGTGGTTATTGCACCTGGTCGCCAGCAGCGCCCAGACCGTAAAGCACCGGTGGCCCATGAGCATGAAGCCCCGGGCGATCCCGATATTATCCAAGAACGTGGCCTCTACCAGCTCAAGAACGAAGCTGGCGATTGGATCGTCAAAGTTATTGCCAATAAGTACCCGGCTCTTACCCCACAAACCCCTGCCGCCTTTGGTAAGCAAGAAGTTATTATTGAGACACCAGACCATGATGTAGAGTTCTCAGACCTATCAATTACTCAAATAGAACGTATCTTTAGTGTCTACAGCAAGCGCGCAGTGAGTATGTATCATCTGCCGGGGGTTCGTTATGTATCGGTGTTTAAGAATGATGGACCCAAAGCTGGTGCCTCTATCCGCCATGCCCACAGCCAGATTATTGGTCTCCCCATCGTCCCGCCCGCCCTCCAGGCCGAGGCTCTGGCTGCCAGCACATATGCCACCGAGCATGGCCGTAGTGTCTATGGCGACATTATCCGCTGGGAACAAGGCAAAAAAGAACGGGTTGTTTACCAAGACACTCACATCATTGCTATTGCCCCCTACGCCAGCAAGAACCCATACGAGCTCTGGATTATGCCCAAAAGCGATACCGCTACCTTTGCCGCGCTTACCGGCGTAGAGCGTCACGCCATTGCCGTAGTTCTCAAAAATGCCTGCGCCTTTTTAGATAACCAGGAAATTAATTTTAACTTCTTCTTACAAGATGCCGTTATGCACGAACAGCAGCGTTTTATCCTTAAGATAGAACCTCGTAAAACCGTCTGGGCGGGCCTAGAACTAGCAACTGGTATCATCATCAACCCGGTTGCCCCTGAGCAAGCAGCTAAAGAATACCGCGCCTTTCTTGCCTCTGCATAAATAATAAATCCCCATAACGTGAGAAGCTGCCAGCCTCCCAAGGAGACTAGCAGCATATTTGGTTGGGAGGACATTGTCCTCGATGGATTGGATGTGGCATCAACGGGTGAAGATGCCGGGGTTAGGTGGGAGGGCCGGTGGTGGCGGGAAACCACGGCCCTCCCGATCAGAGGAACAGGTGCGCCGGGTCTCCCCTGGCAGCGAACCTGTTCTCCAGATAACGTACCAGTTGTCTGGTACTTGAGATCTCGCGACAGACGTGCAGAACGTGCTGGGCGCACGCCCGTCGCTGAGAGGGACAACGGGCCGTCGCCCGAGGTCCCGTCTAACGAATCGAGAGGGTCCTCCTCGACTCGCCAGAATTGCATGGACCCCTCTTGAGGTGTCAGCCTCTAGAGGGGATCACGCTTGAGCATGAACCGGATGCGTGCGAGCACCCGGTGGATCCGTGTGGTGGGCTTGCCGATGAAGGCGAAGCTGGCATCACTCATGGATGTCGTCATGCGCGTGTCCTTTCTACTAGAAAGCCAGAGAGGTCCAACGGAATTGTCGAACCTTCACCCATTACAGGCTCTTGGATATTACCATAATATGCCCCCTAAAGTCAACTGAAATTATGCTCATGCACAGATTGAAAGTATACCTAATCGTTGTACTTCTCGGCTTCAGACCAGGCTAAGTCAAACAGTGTCCGCATGGCGCTAGCTACCGCGGCACTTTTTATGCTGACACCAAACGGATGATCACCATCAAGCGATAAAAACATGGTCAAGTCCCCAGCCAAGCTCAGATCACCTTTAATTGGATACTTGTCTGAAGGTATGTGGCGACTCTCGCGATTACTCTCAAGATCATGCGCCTTGTAGGTAGGACCTTCTTTTGAGGTATAAATTAATCGTGTGTGCAAACCTGCCTGAATGCGCGCCGGGTTGCCCTTGGGTTTGGCGATATTGGGGAAAAACTCTTTTACCTTATCTACGTCACTAAACCCATACAAAATCTCGGTCTTATTAACCGCTGCATTTAAGAAGAATGACGCAACAACCGACCGGAGCCCCTCCATGGTGTCGTAGTATTTGACTGTGGGAGTTTCAGGCGGAATACTTTTAAGTGACTCCAGATCTGGCAGAAAAGTTTTAAATGCTTCTTTTTGATTGGCTATCTCGCGTTCTTTTTTATCAAGTAATCCATGCAAACTCACAGGATCTTCGGCTGTAAAGAACGTCTTCTTACCATGGCTGGCTTGCCCTACCAGACCCAAACTGCTCAATGATTCCAAAATAACATAGGTGGTAACGCGCTTTATGTCGGCCTGATTAGCGATCTGCTGTACGGTAGCTGGGCCAAGCATTAAACTAGCAACATAAACCTTGGCCTCTTTCTCGCTCAGGCCCATATCTTCGAGTTGTCGAAACAATTGCTCGTTCATATTGCTGGGATTGTACCAGCCGCGCAATTAGTTGTCAACGATTAATAGCAATAAAAATGTATTGACTGTTCGGTTTGTGTTCGGCTATAATCCTTTTGTGGGGTTGTGGTAAGGAATCAGTTAGCTATGCTTACGCGTGTTTTTGCACCCGCCCAGCTGGGTATTACCAGCCAAATTATTAGTATTGAGTGTGATCTCTCTCATGGCCTCCCCGCTTTTATCGTAGTGGGTCTGGCCGATCGTTCTGTAGATGAGGCTAAGGAGCGCGTCCGAGCTGCTCTGCGCCATGCCAAGATCCCTATCCCGGCCCGTCGTATTACTATGAACCTAGCACCCGCCAATGTACCCAAAGACGGTACAGGCTTTGATATGGGTATGGCAGTTGCCTTATTGGCGGCAACCGGTCACCTGGTTAGTAACATGGATAACAAACTGTTTGCGGGCGAGATTGGTCTTGACGGCAGCATACGTGCTATTCCGGCCGTGCTATCACATGCCGAAGCTGCCAAGAATAATGGGCTTACCGAGCTCTACGTACCTGCCGATAACGCTGCCGAAGCCGCTTTATGTAGCAACATCACTATTTATGCCGTCCATGACATCACGGAGCTGCACCGCCATCTTAGCGGCAATGCACCACTTACTCCTTACAAAGTAGCCAAAAAGCTACAAGCGTCGCGCCCCAGCGCCGAGGTAGACTTTGCGAGTGTTCGGGGTCAATCCAGGGCCAAGCGCGCCCTAGAAGTAGCTGCCGCTGGGGGTCATAACGTATTACTAACTGGACCACCAGGTACTGGCAAGACCATGTTGGCGCGTGCCCTACCCGGCATACTACCGGCATTAACCTTTGAGGAGCTCGTTGAGGTTAATCAGCTCCATAGTGTTGCGGGACTTACATCAGATGGCCTGGTAACGGCTCGCCCTTTCCGCAATCCGCATCATACCGCCAGCACAGTCTCTATAATTGGCGGGGGCAGCAACCCGCGTCCAGGAGAAATTAGCCTCAGTCACCACGGTGTGCTCTTTTTAGATGAGCTGCCTGAATTCCCTCGTAGCACCATTGAGGTATTGCGCCAGCCGCTGGAAGATGGCCGCGTCACTATCTCGCGAGCTAACGGAACCTTTACCTACCCGGCCCGTTTTATGCTTGTTGCCACTCAAAACCCCTGCCCCTGTGGTTACTTTACGAGCCCCTATCACACCTGTAAGTGCAGTCAGCTACAAAGAAAACGCTATGCCAGAAAAGTCTCGGGACCCGTTTTAGACCGCATCGATATCCATGTAGAAGTTAATGCGGTTGGCAACACTGAACTTACTGCAAAGCACGATGGCGAAGCTCGCAGA
>CAYXHD010000026.1:0-3693 GCA_964464915.1 uncultured Candidatus Saccharibacteria bacterium | reverse complement strand
TGGCTGCGGCCAGATCGGCTCAGATAACACGCCTAGGCTCTAGCAACCAAACCAACGCCTCGATGACCAACAAGCAAATACAGCAATGGTGTAACTTGGATACGCAAACCCTACAAATGGCGCAACGGGCGCTTACCGGGCTACACCTCTCGGCCAGGGGCTACATGCGGCTATTGCGAGTTGCTCGCAGTATTGCTGATCTAGAAGGTTCGGATGATATAACCAAACAGCACCTTGGGGAGGCACTGCAGTTTAGAACCCGCAAATACTAAAGAGAAATTGACTTATACAGACTATCGCCTAGGCTGGTGTTGTTGAGTAAGAAGTACAAGCCAATCATTGCTGCAATGAAGATACCGGACAGAATGAGTGAGCGACGCACATCGGCGCGGACTTCGCCCCACTCATTTGGCATAGAGCTGGGCTTAGCCTTGTTGCCGCTACCAGCATGAGCAACAGGAGCAACTGCCGCCGGAGCGTTCTTGTGCTGAAAATTATGCTTCTTTTTGTGCTTCTTCTTTGCCATTGCTTCTATAATATCATACCGAGTATACTAGGTGTACAAGAAGTTCTAGAGGGGTGTCCGTTATGATTATTACATTGGCAATACTCGCCAGCTTGATTGCCGTTGCTGCGTTAGTGCAGGTATGGCGGCTCAGTACGCGCATGCGCCTGGTACTTGGTGACTCTGATGGCGATCGGCTGGAAAAACAATTGCGAGAATACCACGCCAAGAACAAACAGATACAGGTCGATTTTGAAGCCATGACTAACGAGTATCAAAAACTCAGTAGCATTACTGCCCTCTCGCTGCAAAAGATCAGTATGGTGCGCTTTAACCCCTTTGGAGATGTTGGTGGCGACCAAAGCTTCTCGCTCGCCATGCTGGATGGACACGACTCGGGCCTGATCCTCACCAGCATTCATGGCCGCGGCGGCACCCGTGTATACGCCAAACCAGTGGATCTTGGTAAAAGCAAATACAGCCTCTCGTCTGAAGAAAAAAAAGCCCTATCGCAAGCGATAAAACGCATCCCTGCACGACTTAAACCAAAGGAGCAATAACATGGCCAAACAACATCATCTGGTAGCAATGGTAGGATCCGACACCGTAATTGGTACGGGCGTCGAAGTCGAGGGCGCTCTCGGCTCAGCCGGCGATATTACCATCGATGGTCATGTTAAGGGCGATGTAACGGCTGACGGCAACATCACCATTGGCGTTAACGGCGAAGTCAAAGGTAACCTGAGCGGCATCAACATTGTGATCGCCGGACACATTACCGGCCACGTCGTCGCCTCCGGCGAAACTCACCTGACTGAAACCTGTAAACTCAAGGGCAACATTACCACCCAGCTGATTGCCATCGACTCTGGCGCTAACTTTCTTGGCACCATCAAGATGCAAGAACAACAACGTTTGCTGCCCAATGACGATAAAGAGTAAAGCTTCTCGATATGTATTACTACATTATTAACCCTGCTGCCGGCCATGGTGCCGCCCATACTATCCAGGACAAGCTCCGCACCGAGCTCAAAAGCCTGGGTATTGGTGGTGAGTTTGTAACCACTACCGGCCAGGGCGACGCCACTCGCCTGGCCAGCCAAGCTATCGCCAAGGGCTACACCACTATTGTGGCGGTTGGTGGCGATGAAACGATTAACGAAATTATCAATGGTGTTACCAGTGACACGGCGGCCATAGGAGTAATTCCTATTGGCAACACCAACCAAATTGCCAGCCAGCTCGGTATCAATACTTGGCAACAAGGCTGCACAGTACTAGCCGCCCGCCGCATTACGGAGTACGCCCTGATTGCCGCCGGAGATGACTTCTTTTTATCAAGCCTGACCCTGGGCTTTGAGACCGAACTACCTGATGTACAAGCACCACCCAATAAGAATCTTAAAGATAAAGTGCTACACCTGCGCGATAGCTTTAAGAAAGCTCAAAACTACCAAACCATCGCCTGTAACATACAAGTTGATGATGGCTACACCGTAAAAGCAGATGTCTTTAGTCTGAGTGTAACCAATCAAAAGTTTATTAACCCCACCGCCCCTAACGAGCTGAGCGTAACCATTACCGATCGCCCTTCAAAACGCCAACTCGGCAGCCTGTTACTGCGCGGCAACAAAGCCGAATCGCTTGGAGAGCTGGCCACCACTAACTTTCAGGGCAAAAAGATTACACTCGAAGCCATTCCACCCATAAATGTGGCGATTGATGGCAAAATCATTGCTCGCACCCCCCTCACCATTCGCCTCACCGACCGCCGCGTGCGCTTTATAGTTGAGAAGCCCACAATCTAACTTGCTCATGCTTGCTGTTCGTATTTTGTTCGGTTATTCTAGATATGGTGATATCAATCCGAGGCGCTCCCTCCCACTATGGGCACGTGCTGGAATTGGTAGACAAGCCTGGTTGCCAACCAGGTGTCAGGAATGACGTGCGGGTTCGAGTCCCGTCGTGCCCACCAACATGGCAAAACCAAAAAGAGACGCTAACGCGTCTCTTTTTGGTGCCAACCTTGTGTCAGGAATATATAAATCATACTCTGCCCTATTACGGTCTGTCAATCAGTGTTGACCTCGAGGCCCGAATCTGATAAGATTGTTCCCGAAGCCTTAAGGAGAGTCCGATCAATAAACCGCGCCTGAATAATGAAATAAAAGCCACCTCCGTCCGACTCGTCGGCGAAGACGGCAGCCAGCTTGGCATCGTATCACTCGACCAGGCGAAACTCATTGCGCAGGAAGCAGGACTTGATCTGGCCGAGATTGCGCCGAGCGCTGCCCCACCCGTGGTGAAAATCATCGATTGGGGCAAATATCGTTACGAGCAAACCAAGCAAGACGCCAAGAATCGCAAGAATCAGAAACAAACTGAGGTTAAGCAGATTCGCATGGGTCTTAAGATTGGTGAGCACGACATCGACGTTAAGCTGCGTAATGCTCGCAAGTTCCTTGAGGAAGGCAACACCGTTAAGCTCACTGCTCGGTTCCGTGGTAGAGAAATCACCCACCCAGAACTTGGTCACCAGCTGCTAGAACGGGTGCTTGCCAAAATCAGCGATATTGCTGAACGAGAAGCTGCTCCAGCCATGACTGGCCGAGACCTGAGCATGATTATCAAAAAGAAGAAGCAAACTAAAGAAGAAGTTAAGGAATCACCTGATGCCTAAGATGAAAACCCATAAAGGAATGGCCAAGCGTATTAAGCTTACTGCTACCGGTAAGATGCTGCGCCGTAAAGCCTTCCGTAATCACCTCTTAAGTGGCAAGCAAACTAGCCTGAAGCGTACCTACGTTAAGGAATTTGAGGTTAGCTCAGGTGACGCCGGCAACATCAAGAAGATGCTAAAAGGATACAAATAATGAGAGTTAAACGAGGCGTAACTACCCACGCACGACACAAGAAGATTCGCCAGCAGACTAAGGGCATGGGCCAAATGCGCCGTAGCTCGATCCGCCAGGCTAAGCAGGCCGTTCTTAAGGCCCTCAGCTACGGTTACCGTGACCGCCGCAACAAAAAGCGCGACATTCGTGGTCTATGGATCACCCGTATCAACGCCGCTCTCCGCGAGCATGGTGTAAGCTACTCGGCTTTTATGGGTCTTACCAAGAAAGCTGACATCCAAATCGATCGCAAGATCCTCGCTGAACTAGCAGTAAACCAACCAGTCGCCTTCA
>CAYXHD010000025.1:0-7697 GCA_964464915.1 uncultured Candidatus Saccharibacteria bacterium | reverse complement strand
TACAACTAGCCCTTACTACTGTGTCATTTGACCGGACAACCGGACAAGTCAGCTATGATGCAGACGAGTTTAAGGATTTGGCCGACGAGGCACGCTCGCAACTGGCTAAAAAGAACCTTATCCGTGGCCGACAGATACTATTTAGCTACTAAGAACGAATTACAATCTTTTCTATTTGATCCGATAAGTAACGAGCCTTATCAAAACGTAGTTCTGTTGCAACCGATGAGCTCATTGTCTTAATATATAGTGTTTTATTTTTTATTTTTGTAGCGTGAGCCTTGTTGGGATACTTATTTTCCAACAAAGCCTGTACCCGTATGAGCTCATCGGCCCTACTCAGGTCGAGTTTTTGGGCTTTTTTATCCAGATAATCGCCAAGGTTATTCATGATCACCACCCAGGGTAATCGTATAGTAGTTTTTATCTCGCACTGTGTCGGCCTCAGTGGTTGTGACAATAGTCTGGTAATCACCAATTGCTTGTAGTAAAAATCCACGTCGATAGGTGTCTAGCTCACTAAACACATCATCTAACATAAACAGGGGACGGGATCGCGCAAACTCGTTTTGGTACTCTAGTTCGGCTAGTTTAAGTGCCAACACCACACTACGATGCTCGCCACGTGACGCCCGAGCATCAATAGGGTGACCATCAAACATAACAGCCAAGTCGTCACGGTGCGGACCAGTGGTAGTAAATCCAGCCATACTATCGCGCTGAGCGTTAGCCTCTAGTTGAGCCAGGAACTCGGCCTCGTTAGCAAAAACATTTTCTGGGTTAGGCTGATAACTAATAGTTAATTCGTGACTCTTGCCAGCAATCGCCTCATATAAAGAGGGGAGTTTAGTTTGGAGGTAGGTAATAAATTCCTGGCGCTTAGTGCGGATAATAATTGCTGGACCGGTTAATTGTACGTTCCAGGCAAACAACATGTCGGCAGCAACGTAGCCGTGATCGCGGAGGAGGAGGGCGTTGCGCTGTTTTAAAGCCCGCTTGTACTCATTAAGCGCCTGGAGATACTCTGGGTCGGTTTGGCAAAGAATTGTGTCTATATAAGCTCTACGGGCGCTTGGTGGGCCAGCCAGTAACTGGAGGTCGCCCGGCTCAAACAACACCACCGGCACACTACCAATGTGACTACGTAAACTCTTCTTAACACCGCCATGGGTGACTTTTTTAGCAATAGTTGGCAGTTTTTGGTAGGCAAAACGATACTCCGTCTCTGGCGAACTAGCTTCGATGCTAAGCAGATCAGAACCTTGTTGAATAAGCGCCTCATCTTTAGCACGAAATGATTTAGTGGTGGCCATTACATACAATGCCTCAAGAATATTGGTTTTGCCGCTACCATTTGGACCAACAATAAGCGTTACACCCGGATCAAGCGTAAAAGCCTGATCAGTGTAAGAACGGAAGTTATTGAGGGTAATGCGAGTTATCGCCATATGACGCCCAGTCTATTAACTGCGCAGTGGCATAATTATATAGGTGTACTCATCAGCATCTTTACCAAGAGGGCGAACTACACACGGGCTTACTTTGCCGCTCACTCCAAACGAGACTTTAGGGGTTTTAATAATAGAAAGAGCCTCAGTAAGGTAACGAGCATTAAGCGAGACCTCAGCATCTTCGCCCATAACTTTACAGTCGGCGCTTGATTCATTATCACCAACTTCACTTGATGTGGAGCGAATCTCTAAATGACCACCGCGGTTAATATCAATCTTAATCCCACCAGCGTTTTGACGAGCAAATAAGCTAGCAACCTTGGTAACTCGGGCTAATTCCTTGGTACCAATTTCTACCACAGTATCACTTTCGGCTGGGATAATTTGCTGGTAGTTAGGAAATTGACCGTCTACTAGGCGGCTCGTAATCTCGGCACCATCGGCTTCAAAAACCACCTGATTCTCGCTCGCATAGATAGAAACATCACTCTCGGTGTCACCCAGGATACGTACCAGCTCTTGAATGGTTTTGGTAGGAACAATAATTGCCAATTCGCCATCTAATGAACCGTCGGCCACCGTAATTTTACGTTCAGCCAAACGATAACTATCTGTCGCCACCACAACCACCTGATTTTCGCTGGTGCTATACATATATACGCCAGCTAATACGGGGCGAGCTTCATCAACCGATGTTGCTACAATTACTTCGCTCAATGCTTCGCGCAACTGAGAAGAGGGGATAGTAAGGGTAGGTTTGCCTTCTTTGCCAGGAATGGGAGGGAATTCGTCGGCTTCAATACCGTTAATATGGGTTTTATGGTGCTCGGTAGTAATGCCCAGGATAGCTCCGTTGGCGGTTAGTTCCAAGGTAGTATTGCTAGGAAGTGACGATACAAAGTCACCAAACAAGCGAGCTGGTACGGTAACAGAACCTTCTGCTTCTACCTTACAACCAACCCAATAGGTAATACCCATCTCTAAGTTGGTTGCTGCTAACTTAAGTCTTTTACCATCAGTACTTATAAGGATATTACTAAGAACGGGTAAAGAACCTCTGGTTGCTACGACCTTACTTACCAATCCAATAGCCCGTGATAAATTTTCTTGTGTAAGATTAATTTTCATATCTACTCCATTCTTCCACACCCTGTGGTTTTTATTATACTTGCTTTAGCTAAACTAGTAATACTAGTAGTAGAACCTGTGGAAACCGGGTATAACATAACAATTTGCCTACCCAGAGCCAAAATACTAGAAACTAAGCTATTGAAAACCTGTGTAATTTGCTGCGTAAAAGCTGTGGTTTTTGTCCCCACCATGTGGGTAGTATTTTTGGTGTTCGCGCTATGAGCAACTTTTGTACCCACAATTAACAGACTATTCACAGGGTTTGTTCCACATGGGGATATACTAAGCCAGTACACGATCGCTCACCTGTTGGATCTCTTCACGGAGTATCTCATCATGCTCAATTTGCTTCTCTACTTTATCAACCGAGTGCATGGCGGTGGTGTGGTCGCGGCCACCCACTGCGCTGGCGATTTTGGGGAAACTTAGGTTGAGCTCGTGCCGCATGATGTACATAGCAATTTGACGTGGAACTACAATTTCTCGCCCCCGCTTAGGGCCAGTAATGTCGTCACTCTTTAAGTCATAGTAACTAGCAACCTTTTCTATTACTGTTCTTGGCGATACCTGGCTCTTTTTGGTCTTTTTGGCAATGATACTACCAAGCATCTGGCTCACCAACGGAACAGTTGGTTCAATACCTCGCACTTCGCACACCGCAATAATTTGCGTAAGGGCTCCCTCGAGCTCGCGAATATTCTGCTTAATGTTCTCAGCCATATAGTTGGCGACCGGTTGGGGGAGGATAAAGTTTTGTGACGCTGCCTTTTTTTGCAAAATAGCGGTACGCGTCTCAAGGTCGGGCGATTGCACATCGGCGGTCATGCCAGACTCAAAACGTGAGCGCAGGCGGTCGTCTAGGTGGGAAATTGCTCGTGGTGGCCGATCGCTAGATATAATAATCTGCTTATTAGCCTGGTGGAGGGCATTAAAGGTGTGAAAGAACTCTTCTTGAGTCTTTTCTTTACCACTTAAAAACTGCATGTCGTCAATAATAAGGACATCTACATTGCGGAACTTCTTAGCAAAGTTAGTGGTGGTCTTGTGTTGGATGCTGTCCACAAACTCATTAGTAAAGGCTTCGCTCGTAATATACTCAATTCGCTTATTGGGGTCGTCTTTTAATATGGCGTTGCCCACGGCCTGCATAAGGTGGGTTTTGCCCAGGCCTACGCCGCCATACAGATAGAGGGGGTTGTATTTGTGTCCAGGGTTCTTAGATACACCAATACAGGCGGCATAAGCCAACTCGTTGCTGCCACCAACCACAAAAGTATCGAAGGTGTATTTAGGATTAAGAACAGGGTTCTTGTGAGTTTGTTGTGATGGGCGAGCGGTCTGCTGTGGCTTACTTTTTTCTACTGGCAACTCCACGGTATTTTTGCTGGCGGCTTTTACGGCTTTTTTTGCACCCGCAACATCGCCTTTTTTACCAATTACATATTCTATATTAGTAACACTGTCGAGCTCTTTGAGTGCTTCAATAAGGTCTTTATGGATGCGCTGCTGTATGAGGCCCCGAGTAAATACACTGGTGGTACCCAAGGTAATGGTCTCTCCACTACGAGAAACTACCCACAAATCTTTAAAGCAACTGCCAAAGTTGGCTTTGCTGAGCTTCATTTCCATTTGGCCGCTCACGGCCCGCCATAATTCAGTATCTTTCATTGCTGCTCCACCTTTATGCACCCTAACTCCTTGTAAAATCATCATATACGAAATGCCAAGTTATCCACAACCCATAAAATGGGTGTAAAATCCCCAGATTCCACGATAAACTTTTCCACAGAAACGAGCCCCAATCTGTAAAAGTGGGGATAATTTAGCCAAAGTAGTGGAGAAGTCCCTTGTAATTTTGTGTTGTTTTATTAACATTGACTTTTACATTGATATGTATATACTTGTATATACAAGGAGTTATAAAGATGAATGTAACGCTAAATTTACAGAAATGGGGTAATAGTAATGGTGTTCGATTGCCAAAGAAAATTCTTGATGCGGCAGGCATAAAACCCCAGCAATCGATGACGGTTACCTTGAAAGGCGACTCGATAGTATTGACGCCAATACGCCCCAAAAATACCTATACCCTGGAAGCAATGCTTAAGGACGCAACTCCCGAGCGAGTTGGCGGTGAGCTTGATTGGGGTCCTGATGTAGGAGAAGAGCGCATTGAGTACTAAGCAGGAGTATATTCCAGACCAGGGGGATATCTGCTGGATGCATCTAGATCCTCAAGTTGGTCAAGAGCAGGCGGGTCGCCGTCCAGTTCTGGTTATATCGCACAAACTTCTCTCTGAGAAAACGAATTTGGCGGTAATTGTTCCTATAACGAGTAAAGCCAACAAATACTCGTACCAACTTATCCTAAAGGGTACAAAAACACAGGGCGCATTTTTACCCCTCCATGTCAAAAGCCTTGATTATCGAGGAAGAAAAATAAAGTTTATAGAAAGAGCCCCCAAGAAACAGGTCGATATGGTTGTTGAGGGGGTAAAAAATCTTATCGACTAACACCTTGACCAATCTGTCGCATAGGTGTAGACTTATAACCAATGTCAAAGCAAACCTACCAACCAAAAAAACGCCGCCGCCAACGCGTGCACGGATTCATGAAGCGCATGAGTGAACGTGTTGGTCGCAATGTGCTTAAGCGCCGCCGCCTCAAGGGTCGCAAAAAGCTCTCTGCCTAATAACCCCCTGATACTACAAGGAGGAACCCATGTTTAACCGCCAAGCACGATTACGTAAAGAGCGGGATATTATGCGTGTCTACCAAAAAGGGCGTGGTGCCGTTAATGACCAAATGGGCATCAAGGCCATTGCCAATCCCCAGGGTCATACCCGAACCGCTGTAGTTGTCAGTAAAAAGGTAGATAAGCGAGCCGTGGTGCGCAACAAAAATCGCCGCCGCATCACCGGTATTCTGCTGGGTGAGGGGCAGACATATCTAGCTGGTTGCGATATAGTAGTAACAGTCAGGCAGGATCTTTCCGGCCTGAGTCACGCCGAGCTCGCCAATCTGGTGATCGGTTTACTTAAAAAGAGCCAATAAAGGAATATACATGTTTGATACCCTCATTGTTACCCCGCTACTAAACCTCGTACTGTTCTTTTATGCAGTACTGCCATTTCATGACCTAGGCGTCGCTATTATTATTGTGACCATCTTGGTCCGCTTACTAGTGTGGCCACTGGCTTCTAAGCAGCTCCACTCGCAGCGTGCTATGCAAAAGCTGGCCCCTGAGATTGCCAAGCTGCGCAAAAAAGCTGGCGGCGACAAGACCAAAGAGAGTCAGATGCTCATGGAGCTGTACAAAGAAAAGGGGATTAGCCCCTTTGCCTCGCTTACCCCTGTACTCATTCAGATGCCACTACTAATCGCGTTTTACTTTGCCCTACGCCACGCCGTAGTTGCTGGTGACCTTGCCAAAGTGATCTATGATCCTATTGCCAATATGCCCGCTATTAAGGACATTCTGGCCAATCCTGCTTCTTACAAGCCAATGTTGTTTGGCATTGTGGATCTAGCCAAACCAAACATTATCATTGCTGCTCTAGCTGGTATTGCGCAGTTCTTCCAGACCAAGCAGATCATGCCTAAAAAGCCTGCCGACAAAGCTGATACCGCTGCTCAGGTAGCTCAAATCTCCGTCATCCTCTTCCCATTCATGACCTTCTTGTTTGCCATGTCGCTGCCATCGGCCTTGGGTCTGTACTGGTTTGTAGCCAGCTTGGTAACCATTATTCAACAACACCTCATTTTGCGTAAAGACGTAGACGAGATGGAAGAAATTGGCGACAAAAAAGAAGGTAAGAAGGCGGGCAAAAAATGACCAAAAACGACCTGGGGGCAATAGCAGCTAAATTAGAAGAGCTATTGACGTTTTTTGGCTATAACGTAGCGGTCACGCCCGAGGAGCATGGCCATACCGTGCAGCTCAACATCGAGACCACCGATGGTGCTAGGCTTATTGGTCACCGCGGCGAAACGCTGGCTGCTTTGCAGTATATTATGAATAGTATGCATCAGGATACAGAAGAGAAGTACTACATCGTAGTAGATGTGGCTGGTTATAAAGCCGCCCGGGCTACTCGTTTGGCCCAGAAGGTGCAACAAGACGCCAAAAAAGTTATTGAGACCGGTGAGCCACATAAGTTACGCCCTATGAACGCTGCCGAACGTCGTATAGTACACATGGCTTTGGCCGACATTGACGGTGTTGCTACTGAGAGCGAAGGCGAAGGGCGCGATCGTCGCGTGGTAATTGTACCCAGCTAATGGACACTATTGTAGCGCTGGCTTCTGCCCCGGGTTTGGCCGGGATCTCTGTTATCCGCCTCAGTGGACCGGCTGCGTTTAAGATATCGCAAGAACTACATGCTAAAGCCAATGCAGCTATTGCTGCGCCCCGAGCTATCCAATACGGCGAGCTCCAAGATATCGACGACGCTATGATCGTTGCCTTCCCGGCTCCACACTCATACACGGGCGAGGATGTTATCGAGATCTTCTCGCACGGCAACCCACTGATTGTCCAACAAATTATCGACCTGGCAGTGCAATACGGTGCGCGACCGGCCGAACCTGGCGAGTTTACCAAACGCGCCTACCTCAACAATCGACTCGACTTAGTCCAAGCCGAAGCCGTGGGCGACCTGATCCACGCTAGTAGCCGGCAGGCACTCAAGCTTGCTCGTAGCCAAATGGGTGGCGCTTGGAGCCAACAGGTCATCTCCATAGAAAAACAGGTGTTGGCCATCATGGCTCATGCCAGCGCTTGGCTCGACTTTGGCGAAGAAGACATTAGTGACTTTACCGGTAAAGATGTAGCCAACGAGCTAAGTCCCATTATTACCCAAATAGAACAATGGGTGGCTGGTGCGGCCAGTGCTCAGATCATCCGCGATGGCTACAAAGTGGCCTTGGTTGGCCTACCCAACGCCGGCAAATCTAGCCTGCTCAACGCTCTGGCTGGCTTTGACCGTGCAATTGTGACCGACATTGCCGGCACCACCCGCGACACCATTGAACATCAACTGCACATCAACGGCTACCTGATTGAACTTATTGATACTGCTGGCTTGCGCGATAGCGACGACCACGTTGAATCG
>CAYXHD010000024.1:0-7712 GCA_964464915.1 uncultured Candidatus Saccharibacteria bacterium | reverse complement strand
AAATGTCCGATAAGTTTAAACGCTCCGACTCAAAGAGACGGAAGACGGTACTACCATCTGGAGACATCTTGTAAATACCACGATTAATACCGATTAAGGTACTCGAATTGTATACATTGAGTGCGGTTACGTTATCGTACTCAGCTACCTTTTGGGCGGTGTAGCCACTAATGTCGTAAATAACAGCATGGCCACCGGTAGTCTTTCCAACAAGATGAGTTTGATCTGTAAGTGAAACCGAATCATAGTCTCGTTTATCTGGCAGTAAATAACTCACAACGGTCTTATTGGATATTTCTGTGACCGTAACAATATTGCGATTGGCTATATTCTTTTGTTGTTCGCCGGTTCCTTCTCCGGGGTCGGTATAGACATCATATAGTGATATAAGCTGGTTACCTTTTAGTTGGTTGGATTGATTGACCATAGAGTATTTTTTGATGTCATCCACACCCTTAATGGCACTCACCTCGATTGGTTGGTTGTCGGTTGTGTTTTTATATAATCTCCATAGGCCATTTTTTTGATTTACTACAGCAAACTCATACTTATATGTACTAGAATCGTTACTTACTAGGGTGAATCCTGTTGTGTCTTGGTTGGCAGCAAAATCAGAATTAATACGCACTGATTTTTGAGAAGGTAGCTCGATGTCCTCGATAAAAATCCCACCCTCTTGATCATCAACAATACCCAGCATGCCACCTTTATGCTCAGTCATGCTTCGGTAGGTTGATGATGTGTTGAGTTGTTCGGTTGAGGCCCGGTTATTTCCCTGAAACGGTAAGTGTTTGAAGACTCGAATATCACCACCGCAACGATGCGAGTAGTAACTATCACCAAATTGCTTCCCGCAACCAAGCGAACTAGTGGCAATACGACTCACCCCAACCTCATTTTTAAGCACTACTAAGAGTTCATTCATAGAAAACCCCTGAGCCACAAAACTACTAATTGTTTGATTCTTACCCTGGGTGGCTATTACGTTGTAAGCGCCTTTTTTAAGGATGTATTTTTTTTCCTCCCCTACGGCCAAGGTATATGACTTAATTTTTTTTGTAGAAAGCGACGAGAGTTTAATGGTAACATCTGGCGAGGCGCTTGTTTGGGTTGATACTGTAATGATGGTGTAGGTAAGGATTATATATAAGAAAGCTAATGCAAAAGAAACTAACCCCCCAATAATTAGGTATTTTCGCACATTAAGTTGTTGTGTTTCTTTTTCCATTATTTCTCCGGTAGCTCATTGTAGAGTTTGTTAATAAGGTCTACGAATCTTGGATCTCTACACGCATCTCGGCCACCCCGTTGGGGCACATTGTTTATGATGCAACCGCGGTCGATATGGAGGTGGGGTGTTGAGCCGTTGCCGGTACAGCGTCTTTCACCAATAACGGCGATTTGGGTACCCGCTTTAACTTGTTGGCCTTTTTTAACGAGAGGGTTTTGTATGTGTAGATTGGCGTAAAAGAAGTTGTCGGCCGTTTTGCCGCCAGCTGCTTGCTGGGTTCCCTGAAGCTGAATACTAAAACAACCGGATTCACCCTTGTAGTTATCGCTTAGACCGTCAACTTTACTGTCTACGATTGCATACACTGGTGCACCAACCTGCTCGTCTCCACCTGGTTTTCTACCAAGATCAAAAGCTGGAGTTCTGTCGTGATGGCAGTTGGCTCCAGGGCAAGGTAGTTGGCTTAAACCTGCGACGCCACCGTTCTGGTCTTTGGTTTGGGGAGCAACCGGCCATGAGTACCCCTCGGTGTTCACTGATCCAATAGCGCCTGTTACATCACAAGCATCGGTTTGGCCAATATTTGAAGCACCGGTAGGGCTGGTGGTTTTGACTGATGTTGTTGCGTCAACAAATTCACCAGTGTTTGGTTCATAGCCCTTTTTTAGGTCGGTTGCTAGCAGCCAATAACTCATAATGACGTAATCCGAGTTCTGCCCCCTACCAAAGTCGGTTAGTTTGGTGCCGCTGGGTGCGCCAGAGCCATTGTAGGCTGATAGAAAGGCCAAAAGGTTGGTGTATGGCCTGCCTTTTTCAAAGACGACTGTTTCAAAATTAGCTTCTGCTGAAGCCCCGGCACTATAGCCAGTCACAGCAATCGGCTTACCAGCAGAGCCCTCAAAATGGACAAAAGCTGCATGTACGGCATCGGCCGGATCATTAGGATCCTTCTTGCCGTCGCCGTTACCGTCTCGGCCCATACTTGCCCATGAGCTGGGAATAAACTGCCAAGGACCTTGCGCAGCTGCCGATGAAGTAGCCCAGCCGGTTGTTTTGTATTCTGGCCACCCACGATTCTCTACCCAGAGAGCAATTGCTACTAGACGAGGGTCAGAATTTGGGTGATCGGTGGCCGCTGCACTAATCAAGTCGCGCCATACAGTGGGCACATTACCCAGGGCAGCTAGTGAGTTAGCGGCGGTTGCTGCTTGGTTGGTGCTTGTGCAGGTTTCAATGTCGCTCCAAAAGGTTGCATCGGCATCAACACCCTTGAGTGTGCTCGATTGAATTGCAAGGCCGGTTACGGGCTGTAGTAAAAGTAGCACCACACCTAGACTCAGGAGAATTTTTCTTATCATCACTTCACCGCCGCATGAATATGTGAAGCATGGTTGTTAATAGTGTCTTGTCCAAATGCGGTCACACAGTCAACTACTTCACCATTGTTTAGGCATTTATATCCGCGTGGTGGGTTCTTCCAGATAAGCTCATCCAGTTCGAGCACTACTCGGTTGTCATATAAGAACTTAAAGAGTGTTGCCCCAGTCGCATCGCCGGTGCGGTAGCCGATATCTACGGCTTGGCCCGCACCATGAAGTGTGCCGGCGCTATGGTCAGATTTAAGTGCATTGATAGGTAGTGCAATCTTGGCTTGTTCAACAATCGAAATCATAGCCTTAACAAGCTTATCGGTTACGATGCCGTCGGCAATATCCCTGCGTTGTGGCTCCGGTGCCTGGAAGTTGCCTAGTTTAAGGAGACTGTTCCCTAGTAAGCGCGCATTAAGTTCGGCTCGAGTTCCATTCACTGAGCTGGCGCCCGATCCACTCACCAGGCTACCCATAATTATTCCGGCAAGTGATTTATAACCGGCGGCATTAGGGTGTATCCCATCTGCTATAGCAATCGAAGCCGAAGATGCATCAATAATGGTAAAGTTGTTGGCGCTAGCTTGTTGGCTAAGAATGGTGTTGCGAGCGTCTTTTTGGTTGATTTTTGGGGAAAAGACGTTTAGCCAGTATATTTTTACTCCCGGTTTAATAGCACGTATTTTTGTAATAGTTTGGCTTACTTCGTTGCCAAAGGTTGTCTCGTTGACGTCTTGTAGTGGGTTGGTTCCAAGTCCAACAAATACGTAGTCTGATGCTGTAATAGCATCCTTATTGGCTTGAAGATCGAGGGCGGCAAAGGCAGATAGACGGTTGCCGGTCATTCCTCCACCACTAAACGAACGGCTAACTGATGCGTCAACAACAGCTGGCTTAAAGCCGGCAGCCTCAAGATCGGTTTTGAGGGTTCCGCCAAGTGCCACCGAGGTGAGACCTTCGGTAATTGAATCACCAATTAAGAAGATGGGCCCCGGAGTATTTTTGGTTTCTGCCACCGCCTGGCCGCTATTTCCTTTAACGTTGCTTTGGTTGTTGCGGAGAATAGCGTTGGTGTAGGCGACATGGCTAATCCAAGCATACTGGAAGAACATGCGCTTTTCCTCAAGACTTACGCCGTCGCTGGCTTCATTCCAGCTACAGGTTTTATCTTCTGCATCAACTCGGGTGGCATATGTGTCGTCTTCACACTTTGCAAACTTGCTTCTTAGTCGATTGACTTTTTCAGTGTCCTTACCCCAGTTAACTACACTCTCATAGCTCGACGAGCCGTCTAGAAGGTTGGGTGGTACCGATATATGGCCTTCTAGGCCAAAGATAGCTCCACTGACACCGGAGTCTGCCGCATAAGCACTCTGCGTTCCGGCGATAGCGAGCGAATTATTGCCAATCGCCATGTTGAGTTTTGCGGGGTTGGTAATTGATGCTAAGACGGTTTTTACGCGGCCCATAATGGCTTTTGGGGTGGTTGGGGTATTGAGCGCTACACGGGTTACAACCGAGTCTGTGCTCTCAGTGTCAAAGAATTTTTCAAGTATACTTCTCTGGCTGTTTTTGGCGATTCTTTCTTGGCGGTATTGCAGATCGAGCTTACCAAGCTCTTCGCCACTAACGGTTGGGCAGCCGCCAGTTTTTGCGCAGGTACCCGAAGCTGCGACTAAGCTACCCATGTCCATTAGGTTGCCTAACTCAACGGGTGTTAGCTCGTCATAAAGTGTATCGCTGCTCTTAGCTATTGCTGTCGCAATTAGTGCCTTACCGCCTGTAGTGCCTATAAAGGTTGTGAGCCCGCTTCGGCCCGCCCTAACGGCTGCTTTCCATCCACCACCCGAAGTAACGAGTGCTGCCCCTTCTGCAAGGGTAACTATGCCCTGGAATGTTGGGTTCATAACCGCGGAGCAACCTGTATCAATAAAGGCTTCGCTTGTTAGGTTTATGGTTGTAACGCCAAATGAGACCTTGACGTCGGGCGGATCAAGCAGCGCATCCATTGATTCAAGAGCAAACCCCCCCGCCCCCCCAACTTCTCTTGCTAAGCCATTCACTACGAACTTAGGATCAATCTCCTCACAATCTGGTTTGCTTGTTTGTTCGGCTCGCGCAGCGCCACAAGATTCCGCGTAGGACTCTTCACCATTATCAAAACGCTCATTCATGGCGCCGATTTGCTGGGCATCGCATTTGCCTAGTTTCTGGCAGTCAGCTATTTTTGCTTCGGCCTGGAAGGTTGCAAGTGCCCCAACCATCGGAATTTTTACTAGTTGGTCACGGGCGCTTTTGTATACATCTCTAAAAATACAATACATTTTCGTCGCAAAAACGACATCACTAACTTTTGCAAATGTTTTGGTTCCAAGTACTTTATTTACACCCTCACTTATTGCTTGGGTTGGGGTTTTGCCAGCCTCTCGTTGTCTCTTCGCCTCGTCTACGCCGTCGCTTATTGCTGCTGGCGGATCATCAATTGCAAGGCCCTCGCCGGACAAGTCTGCTTCAGCATTGGCTCTAGCACTATCGGCCTCAGCCTTGGCGCGATCTTCTGGTGTGTCGCCATCGGCACTAGTGGCTTTTACTTTTCCGTTTACATCAGCATCAGCCGCAACTTCTGCGTACGATCCTTCGGCAACCGATTTATCAAGTGAGCTTACTCGATCAGCTTCTACATCAGCATCGACAGTATTTGGGTCAAAGTCGCTATTGGTGCTCGCACTAATTTTTTCGACAGGATCAGTAGGTGTAACCGTTGTATCGGCAGTGCCTGCAGGTCTGGCATCGGGGTTTTGTTTAGCATACTCAATTTGGGACTTGAGTGCTTTATTGAGCCCACGATTAAATTGTGCCCAGCGGTAGCTGACGTAAAGGTTCTTTATATGAACACTCTTAAATAACATCATCCACATAAAGAATAATGCGATTGGCACAATAATCCCTAACCCAGTCGCCCCACCAAATAACCATTTTCTATTTTTTTGTAAAAAACTCGTAGCTTTCTTAGCTTGGTTGGCGCGGTCAGCATGTTTATTGGCCCCCGCCCAGTCGTCACGGGCAAACCCGGGTCGGCCACCCTGTTCTCCCGCTACTGGATCAGCTTGTTTTGGGGTAGGGGCGTTTATAGCATATCGGGAATCAGATTCATCGTCTCTTAATCCAGATTCAATTTGATCGAGGCTAGCTTGCTCGCCTGGCGACAAGGGTTCTGCCTGGGGCCTGGAATCAGGAGGAGTGCCGACGGGATTTAGGTCTCGAGCGGTATCTAGAAATCGTGTACTGCTGGGTTTCTTGTCTGCCACGGGCTACTCCGCCAGTTGTTCTGGCGTCCTGGGCGAGGTGTTGACGAGTTGGTACTCGGTGTCGCTGGCGAGGACGCGCATTACGACGTGATTAAGACCGGCAAAGAACAATCCTTCCCCTACCGGGAACTGGGTAAGACGAGCTTGTTCTGACTGAGTAAGCTTAAAGACTTGGCCAATCATGTCAATTGCCGATGGAGCTTGTTTAAGCAAGAGTTGGAGGCTAGAGTTGGCTACAATAGCGCGGCCCATGCGCGAGTTTAAGAAGTCTTCTACGTCTTGCGAGATAGTGGTAAGGCCCAATTGATACTTACGGGCGCGTTTAGCAATAGAATACATAAAGTTTGCCGAGTCCTCGTACTTCATGAGCTGCCAGGCTTCGTCGACAACTAGGATGCGCTTGCGCTTGTCGCCCTTAACCTTGTTCCAGATGTAATTGAGGACAATGTACATAGCCACTGGGCGGAGCTCGTCTTCTAGGTCGCGGATGTTAAAGACTACAAACTTGTTGTCTATATCTACATTGCTTTGGGTGGAGAAGATGCCACTAAAGGTACCGGTGGTATATTTGCGCAAGCGTTGAGCTAACGCGGGACCATTGCCTGTCATATCATTGAGGGTGTTGTACAGGTCATTCATGGTGGGCGGCGTGGCGCTGTGGGTTAGTGGATCGTTGGTAATACCAGCTTTGGCGTAGGTGTTAATAATGGCTACGTCTAGATCGCTATCTTCCGCTGGAGTTAATGGTACTACTGCCTGTTCGCTGCCACCTTGCTGACCAACTTGGGTATTACCGCCACCACCCATCATCAGGCGCAAGAGGCCGTGGAGGGTAATAATGTTGGTGCGCAGGGCGTTATCGGCATCTTCACTGTCTAGCACGCGCGGCAAGTCAAAGGGGTTCAGGCGAGTGGCGCTGCTGAGGCTCAGGCGTAGATAGCTACCCCCTACTGCCTCGGTAAGTGCCTGATATTCATTTTCTGGGTCGATAATGATGATTTCAGTTCCCAGCATTAAGCTACGCAGGGCTTCAAGCTTAACAAAGAACGATTTACCGGCACCAGACTTAGCAAACACGGCCATGTTGGCGTTTTCTAGGCTAAAACGATCAAATAGCACCAGGCCGTTGTTGTGGCGGTTGAGGCCGTATAGCACTCCTTCATTGCGGCTGAGGTCCGAACTGGTGAATGGGAAGCTGGCCGAGAGCGCCCCGGTGTTCATGTTGCGGCTTACTTGGAGTTCATCACTAGCTAGTGGCAAGGTGCTGTTAAAGCCCTGCTCCATCTGGAGGCTGGCAGACTTGGTGTAGACCAAGCTTTGCCCAAAGATGCCTTCTATCTTGCGCTGCATTTGGTTAAGGTCGTCTAGGCTATCGGCATACATGGTAAGGTACAGACCAAAGCGGAAAAAGCGCTCCTCGCCCACTTGCAACTTGTCACGGAGTTCCTCGGCGTCGGTAATAGCTGCTTCTAGCCCTGGGTCACGCACGCGACCCTTCTCGGCATTAATCTCGTAGCTGGCTTCTAGCTCACTCACTTTGCGGCGTAAGTTGTTAAGTACTACCTGGCTCTCGACTGGGTAGATGGTGATGCTCATATCAATAACTTCGTCGATGTTGACGATTGGCGATAACCAGCCAGTAAAGATTTGGCGCGGGTAGCCGTATACATAAATAGTTCGGGCAAAGCGCTTACCTATTTGGATGTAGCTTGATTCTATCTTGAGGCTAGGTGGCGCAATAAGGTCACGCATGGTAACAATACCCTGGCGGTACACAAACTCGGCTTCTTGCTGCTCGGCAATACG